>JBNMOS010000049.1:0-21949 GCA_051275435.1 Ilumatobacter sp. | reverse complement strand
GGCGTCAGGTACGGTGCACCGGTGGCAAAGCGCAATCTGACGATCACCAAGATTCTCCAGCGGGCAGCCGAGCGTGTCGACTCGACGGGCCGCAATGACATCACTATTGGCGAACTCGCGGAAGATCTCGGCGTGCAGCCGTCGGCGCTCTACAACCACATCGACGGGCTCGATGGCCTGAAGCACGAGCTTGCGGTGTACTCGACTGATGCCGTTGCCAACCATCTGCTCGATGCCGTCGTCGCGACCTCCGGAGCCGACGCCGTCCGCGCGTTGGCTCACGCCTACCGTCAATTCGCGGACCAACATCCGGGCCAATACGCATCACAACTCTTGCCTCCGGCCGCGCCCGACGACTCCCTCGCCACCGCGCAGCAGCGGATCGTCGACGTCTTCGTGCGCGTGCTGTCGAGCACGGGTGTCGATGGTGACGAAGCCGTGCACGCAGCTCGCACCGTCCGGTCAGCCATCCACGGCTTCGTCGCTCTCGAGTCGATCGACGCGTTCACCTCGCCGGTCGACCGAGCAACCAGCTTTGATCACCTCGTGGAATTCCTGGTGGCGGGACTGGCATCATCCTGACGTTGAATTTCATCCATAGGTTGATGTCGATCGTTCAAATGAATATTCTTCATTTATAATGATCTGCATGCAGCAAGCAGAGTCAGCTCCATTCCAATTCGGCCACATCTTGCGCACCTTGTCGCCATGATTGACGTGAGTACGCCCCACAACTCGCTCAATCGTTCATCAGAATCCTGCCCCGCGTGCGAAACTGACCAGATGAACACAGTCGGTTGGCGAGAGTGGGTCGCCCTTCCTGAATGGGGTATCGAGGCGATCAAGGCCAAGATCGATACCGGCGCTCGCACGTCGGCAATCCATGCGGATGACATCGAGCTCTTTGAGCGCGACGATGTCTCCTGGGTGCGATTTCTCATCCGACCTTGGCAACGTTCCGACGCGGACGCCGCGCTAGTTGAGGCTCCGCGCATCGACCACCGCACCATCACCAGTTCGTCGGGAACGCGTACCGACCGGCCGGTCGTGCTCGCACCGATCGTGCTGGGCGGCCGAGCAATTAATGCCGAGATCACTCTCACAAGCCGCGACGAGATGGGCTTCCGCATGCTGATTGGCCGCGAGGCGCTTACTCAAGGCTTCACCGTCGATTCAACCGCGTCGTATCTCGGCGGTCGGCCCAAGAAAGCCGTCCGCCAGAAGAACCGGGGTCGCGCATGACACCACGTGAGTCCTTCAAGATCGGTGACCTCGATATCGCGCCCGGGACCGAAGCAATGGGTGACCTCCCACTCGCCAGGCTCGTGACGGGCAACACCATTTCAATCCCGCTGCGCGTCATCCACGGCAGAGACGATGGCCCGACCATCTGGCTCAGCGCTGCGGTCCACGGCGACGAGATCGCCGGCGTCGAAATCATTCGGCGGGTCCTCGATCAGGTCAACGCGCGCACACTCGCCGGCACGATCATCGCCGTGCCGATCGTGAACGTCCATGGCTTCATCAATGGCGACCGCTACTTCCCTGACCGACGCGACCTCAACAGATCCTTTCCCGGGTCGGCCAGCGGATCGCTCGCCGGCCGCGTGGCGCATCTGTTCACCACGCAGATCGTGGACCGATGCGACGTTGGCATCGACCTCCACACCGGCTCAGACCACCGGATCAACTTGCCGCAAATTCGCGCTGACCTCGACGATCCGTTCACCCGCGAACTGGCGATGGCGTTCCATGCGCCGCTGATGCTGCACGCCAAGTTGCGCGACGGCTCGATGCGCGCGGCTGCAACAAGTCGCGGTGCCACGGTGCTGCTGTACGAGGGCGGCGAAGCATGGCGTTTCAACCAGAAGGCCATCGAAGCCGGAACACGCGGCGTCCTCCGGGTGCTCGAGCGGCTCAGCATGACCGGCGATGGCGAACCATTCGACGACGGCGACGTCCTGGAAAGCCGATCGAGTTCGTGGGTCCGGGCACGCCGAACCGGGCTCGTCCAGTTACACGCCAAGCTCGGCGAGTACGTCGAGAAGGGCTCTCCCCTCGTCACCATTCACGATTCAGTCGGGCGCCGACTGGGCTCGACCAAAGCGCCGTCGAACGGCGTCGTGATCGGCCACACACAACAACCGCTCGTCAACCAGGGTGACGCGATTGTGCACATCGCTCGGCTCGATTCTGAGCCGAGCGGCATCACTCCACACAGCAAGGATTTCACATGAAGCTCGCAATTCTCTCTCGTTCGCCAGGTGCCTACAGCACCGCCCGACTGAAGACGGCAGCGTTGGAGCGAGGCCACGACTGCAAGGTGCTGAACACCTTGCGATTCGCCATCGACCTGTCCGGCGATGAGCCCGACATGCAGTTCCGCGGCAAGCAGTTGTCGGACTACGACGCAGTCTTGCCGCGCATTGGTGCGTCGGTCACCTACTTCGGCACCGCGGTAGTTCGTCAGTTCGAACAGATGGACGTGTACACGCCGAACACGGCGAACGGCATCGCCAACTCGCGTGACAAGTTGCGGGCCACGCAGATCCTCAGCCGCCACGAAATCGGCATGCCAGCAACAACCTTCGTTCGCGACAAAGCTGACGTGCTCTCGGCAATCGACCTCGTCGGCGGCGCACCGGTCGTGATCAAACTACTCGAAGGCACCCAGGGCATCGGCGTGATCCTGGCACCTGACAAGAAGGTGGCCGAGGCGATCATCGAGACGTTGCAGTCAACGAAGCAGAACGTCCTGATCCAGCAGTTCATCGCGGAGAGCAAGGGACGCGACATCCGCGCCCTGGTCGTTGGCGACCGGGTGGTCGGCGCAATGCGCCGCACCGCGCAGGGTGATGAGTTCCGCTCCAACGTCCACCGCGGTGGATCTGTCGAAGCTGTCGAACTCGACGCAGAGTACGAGCGCACAGCAGTCCGTGCTGCCCAGATCATGGGCCTGCGGGTCGCAGGCGTCGACATGCTCGAAGGCAACGAGGGGCCCCTCGTGATGGAGGTGAACTCGTCGCCTGGCCTCGAGGGCATCGAGCGAGCAACTGGCCTCGACATTGCGGGCGCGATCATCGACCACATCGACAACCAGGTGGCCTTCCCCGAACTCGATGTGCGTCAGCGGCTGACCGTCAGCACGGGCTACGGCGTTGCCGAATTGCACATCCCCGAGGGCTCCAAGTTCGTCGGCCAGACGATTGACGAATCCGGCTTGCGTGAACTCGACATCACAATCCTGACCCTGCACCGCGACCGCAGCGTCATCCCGAACCCAAAAACGTCACGGGCGCTCCAAGCCGATGACCGTTTGACGTGTTTCGGTAAACTCGAAGAAATGCGCGGGATGATCCCGACGCGCCGCAAGCGCCGGGCCAAGGTCCGCAAACTTCCCAAAGCGGTTCTCGAGGCCAACAGCGAAGCCTGACCCGAGGGCCCACTTTCAACTCGCAGCGAAGTGGATATCACTCGCCCTGGGCTGCGGCCTGGCTTTGTGCATACGAGATCGTCGGATACTTCGGCGGGTTCCCAGGCCCCTGGCAGGTCGGCAGGCACTCCATCGGGTAGTCGGCTGCAGCGTTATAGAAAAATGGAATCGAGTACCGCGAGTCGGCGGCACCGTTGTTCGCGAAGTGGCGGACGCTGAGGTAGCGGTCATTCGTCCATTGCTTCAGTAACTCGCCCGAGTTGACGACGAAGGCATCAGCGACGACCGGGGCCTGAATCCAGCATGCTCGGGGGTGGCTGTAGATCGTCAGTCCGGCTGCGTTCTGCAAGAGCAGGGTGAAGAACGTGGTGTCCACGTGCGGTGCAATACCGAACTCGGCGTCATCGTCTGGCATCTCCGGCAGCGGCGGATAATGCGTCATCCGGAGTCGCCACGACGGATGCTCGAAACCGGAAGTGAAGTAGGCCGGATCGAGGCCAAGTGCGACGGCATAGATCGGCAGCATCCGAAGCGCGAGTTCGTTGACCTCAATGGCATACCGCTCGACTGTTGAACGAAAGCCGGGAAGGTACTCATCGGCAATCCACTGACTGTCGCCGAACGAAAGGTCGCGATTGCCCTTCACTAGGAACGCCTCATTGAGGTTCGCCTTGTCGCGGCTCGGCAACTTCCGTGAGTACATCGGGAGGTAGCCCACGCCTCTGATCGGCCAGTCGGGCCGGTCCATGCGGACCTGTTGCTTGATGTCGAGGGGCAGGCCGTGAAAGCGCTCGTTCATCTCGAACATTTCGGCGATGAGGCCAACGGGCACCGTATGCCCGGTCAACTGGAAGAACCCGGCCGTCTCGCAGGCGGCGTTGACCTGCTCGGCGATCCTGGCCAGCTCGTCGGCATCACCGGTGGCGACCCATGGAGCCATATCGATGACGGGAATATCGCCGGGTTCTGCCGCGACGGCGCTCGACACATCCCACGCTGACGACTCAGCACGCAGCGCCCGTTCTTTGGCTTCCGGGTCGAAATCGTCCGTGGTCACGGTCACAGACTGCCCGCTCGACGTCGCTCGCGTGTCGGCGGACGCAACTGAAACTGAAGTTCCAATGCAGAGACAGGAGTCACCGTCACCTGAACGACACTCGTTCGTAACACAACCGTAACCTGTGCTCCATGGCAACACTCACCCAATCATCGAGGCTGGCGCGCACTGCGCTGGTCGCCCTGGCGGGCGCTTTGTCGGCCGTCCCCATCGCCCTCGGCAACCCTGCCGAGGCCCAGTCACCCGAACAGAGCCCCGAGTCGGTACACGGCACCGTGACGCTCGCCCCGACTCGTGACATCAGCTGCCCGATCCCCGCCGGCAGCGAGTTCATCGACAGCTGGGGTGCCGGCCGTTCGGGGGGTCGTCGACACAAAGGGGTCGACATGATCGGTGACCGAGGCACGCCGATCGTTGCGGCTCAGACCGGCGCGATCAACTTCAAGCGGAACCGCCTCGGCGGCAATGCGGCCTGGCTCACGACCTCCCTGGGCAACAAGTTCTACTACGCCCATCTCAACAGCTTCGAAGGTGACAGCCGCGATGTGCGCGAAGGCGACGTGATTGGTTACGTGGGAAGCAGTGGCAACGCAAAGGGCCCGCATCTGCACTTTGAAGTGCACTTCGAAGGCCAGGTCGGCAACCCGTATCCAGCAACGTTCGAGGCGTGCGTCCAGCCGCAGATCGACGCAATGGAGGCGCTCGATGCCGCACTCAAGGCACAACCGTCGATCCCAAAACCGGGCTCGGCCGCCGCTTCCCTCGCCAACCAGCGCGCCGCCAACCAGCGCGCCGCCAACCAGCGCACCATCAACATCCTCCGATTCTGAGGGGACCGGTCAGGTCAGACCGGGTACAGGGAAGGTGCTGGCCATCGCGGGTGCACCCCACCGAATCGAGAGCTCACATCCTCTGGTCGCATTGAACGATCGAGATAGAACCCCTGCACCAAGTCGCAGCCGTGCTCTTGGGTCAGCGCGAGTTCGGCAGTGGTCTCGACTCCCTCTGCAACAACAACAAGACCCAGGTTGTGCGCCAGGGTCACAATGCCGCCGAACAGTTGTCCTCGCTTGCGATCGTTCGCAGCCTGCGTCAGGAACGCCCGATCGATCTTGACCTGGTCGACCGGCAGGTCGTGCAGGTAGCCGAGCGACGAGTAACCGCTTCCGAAGTCATCGATCGACAGACCAATACCGAGCGCAGCGAGTTCTTCCAACAGATTCTGATGCTGTGCATGCTCGTGGTGGACCAGGACGCTCCCGGTGAGTTCGAGGCACAGGTCCTGTGGATCGATCTCGTGGCGTCGCATTGTCGTGCGTAACCGCCCGACGAAGTCCGGTTGCCACAACTGCATCGTCGACACATTGACGGCGACGGTGGGCATCGGCAAGTTCAGCTGGTGCCAACGTGCGATCTGCGTGCACGCCTGCTCAAGGACGTACCCGCCGAGCTCGTTGATCATCCCGGCGGTCTCAGCGACACGAATGAATTCGAGCGAAGGAATCTCGCCCTCGATCTCGTGGGTCCAGCGCGCTAGTGCTTCAAGCGAGCGGATCTGGCCGGTCAGCCCGTCGTAAATCGGCTGGTATTCCAGGCGAACGGCTCCGTCCGCCATCGCTTGGCGCAGCTGCGTGGCGAGGTGCATCCGTCGCTGGACCGGCGACGCCATGTGCGACTGATAGATCTGCGCGTGGCCTCGGCCGCCACGCTTCACCGCGTACAACGCGAGGTCAGCATGGCTCAGCGCCGCTGCTGACGTCATCCCATGCTCAGGCACGAGCGCCACGCCGATACTCGCCGTCATGCTCGTGTCGCCCGCGTGCGTCTGGCGAACGCCAGTGACACTTGCAGAGGCGCGTTGCGCAACGGCGTCGACGGCCGTCATTTCGATGACTCCTGGCGCCGACAACAGCGCGAACTCGTCGCCTCCCAGGCGCGCGAGGAACTCGCCGGGCTGCAACGCTTCGTTCAAGGACGCAGCGAGCGACACCAGCAGCTCGTCGCCGGCTTGGTGCCCGAGCCCGTCGTTGACTTCCTTGAAACCATCGAGATCGATGATCAGGAGAGCAAACCCATCGCTCTGCGGCTGGCCACTCTCGGCGAGCTGGGTGAACCGCTGTTCGAGTTCACGAACGAATGCTCCGCGGTTGGCGACGTCTGTCAGCGGATCGGTGTACGCACGGTATTCGAGGCTTCGCTGCAGGTCGACCACCAGCGACAACCCCCGCTCAAGATGGCCAATCTCGTCGCGCCGACCCGTGAGTTCGATCGACTCCGGAGGATCGTCCGACCCAAGATCGTGTGCGATTCTGATGAGTCGGTTCAGGGGTCGGAACGCGAAGAACATGACCACGACACCGGCAACGGCCATCGATGTCAACAGGACCAGGACCAAGGCGACGGCGCGATTGGTCAGGAGCGAGTTGATCCGGTTCAGATCATCAACCCAACCGACGTCGACTGCGATGATGCCAATCAGCTCTGCACTTGCGTCAACAATTGGCGTCAGATAGGCGTACCGCAATCGGCCAGCGACCGGCACCTCACCGACGTACGGCGCGCTTCGGGCCAACGACGCATAGGCCGGATGCGTCTCACCGATCAGGCCGCGTTCTATTTGGGAGACACCGATTCGATTGCCGTCGGGGTCTTTGAAGCTGGTCGCAATTCGATCGAACTGGCCGGTCGACTGATTCAAACGGAAGATGTTTGCCGCGCCTTGGTTGACTTCGGCGATCGAGTCGACCAGCGAGTCGAATAAGACGGTCGGCTCAAGGCGTTCGATCGAGTCGATCTGAATCTTGCGGATCGCCCCGCCGTCATTGACGTCAACAGTGAAGTCGGCATTCTGCTGCAAAAAGAGCGCAGCGGCCGAGCGGGCGGCTCGATCGGCTCGAAGCGCGACGTTGTCTTCGTTGATCTGCTGAACCTCTCCCAAGCCCACGAAGGCGAGTGCTGCCATCGACATCGTCGCGACGACGAGGAAGTAGGCCGACGTGCGAGCCGGGAACGCCCAACCCGACGTTCGACCTCGTTTACTACTTAACTCCACATTTCATCTTCGGCCCGAGGACGAGGAATGGGAGTTCCGATCACGATTCATAATCAAAGCTTGACGAAATGTGAGCCCGTGACCTTTCTCCGTGGTCGCCGTGCCCGCAGTTCGCACCAAACGTCACCGTGCTGCCAAGCTCACAAGATGACTCATGGCCTCGACACCGGAACGACCGACCTCCTCGCGCACGTCGACGGACACGTTGCGGTCATCACCTTCAACCGACCCGACCGGCGCAACGCGTTGAGCGACGCGATGTACGCCGGGTTTGCCCAGGTGCTGCCAATGCTCGCAGCCGACGACAACGTGCGCGTGGTGATGATCACCGGCAACGGCGGCGCCTTCTGCGCAGGCGGCGACGTGAAGGGGATGCACGAGAGCCACCAGCCCGGGGCCACTCCTCGCCGTGGTGGCACGGTCCAGAGCTCGACGGATCATCTGCGCACCATTCAGAAGCAGGTCTCGCTCGCCATCCATCGGTTCCCCAAGCCGGTCATTGCCGCCCTCCCCGGCGCGGCCGCCGGTGCGGGCATGTCGATTGCCCTGGCCTGCGACATCCGCCTCGCCGCTGAGCGAGCAATCATCGTGCCGGCGTTCGCCAACGTCGGTGCGTCAGGCGACTTCGGTGGCAGCTGGTTTCTCACACAACTCGTCGGCACAGCCAAGGCGAAGGAGCTCTACTTCACCTCGCCACGTCTCTCCGCAGCCGAGGCTCGCGATCTTGGCATCGTCAACCAGGTCATGGCCGACGACGGCTTCGACGACGCCGCACTGGCCTGGTGCCGCAGCCTCGCCGACCGCGCGCCGATCGCCATGCGGTACATGAAAGAGAACCTCAATCGGGCGGTGACCAGCGACGTCGAGACCGCTCTCGACGCCGAAGCGGCAAACATGGTCTTGTCGATGGGCACCTCCGACCATCGCGAAGCAGCTGCTGCATTCGTCGAGAAACGCACGCCGAACTTCACCGGCGAGTAAACACTCATGCGATGACGATCGCAATCACCGATCCGGCCGACCCTCGTGTCGACGACTATCGGGAACTGAACAACCAGGCCGCCCGCACAGCAATGGAAGGCGACGAGTTCTTCATGGCCGAGGGCTACCTGGCAATCGATCGGCTGATCGACTCTGGGCACCGCTTGCGATCGGTGCTGCTCGGAACAAGCCGCGTCGAACGCTTCGCGCCCTACCTCGAACATTCCGCCTTGGCCGACGTTCCCGTGTTCGTCGCCGACCGAGCGGTCATGCAGGGCATCGTCGGGTTCAACCTGCACCGCGGCGTTCTGGCGTCGGCGTTCCGCAAGCCGATGCCGACCGTTGCCGAACTCGCCGCGACAGCGACCCGGGTGGCGGTCCTCGAAGCGTTGAACGACAACGAGAACGTTGGCGCAATCTCACGTGCCGCTCGAGCCTTCGGTATCGATGGCATCGTGATCAGCCCAACCTGCACCGATCCGTACTACCGACGCACCGTGCGCGTCAGCATGGGCGAGGTGCTGCATATGCCGATCGCGCGGGCGAGCGCCGACGATTGGCCGGGGGCACTCGACACCTTGCACGAGGCCGGCTTCGAGACCTGGGCCATGACGCCGGCCGACGACGCTGTCGATCTGTGGGCGACGGCCATCCCCGAACGCCTGGCCATCGTCCTGGGTGCCGAGGGTCCGGGCTTGGAGCGGTCGACCATGCAGCGGACGACCCGTCGTGTGCGCATCCCGATCTCGCCCGACGTCGACAGCCTCAATGTTGGCCATGCTGCGGCAATCACGTTCGCAGCGACAAGCCGACGTTCCACGAAACTCACCGATTGAACACCCGGACGCCGGGCTCTCGACCGGAGCCTGCCCGCCGCGGCGCAGGCGGCAAGATGCGGGCGACAAGATGCGGGTGGCAGGATGAAGGCGTGCTGACGACGCTGACCGATCATCCCGAGGCCACCGATCCGGAGCCGTTTGCCGGGCCGGATCACCCCATTCGCAAGATCACTCGAATCATGGCCTTTGGCGGGACCTGGACTGACGACAACAAGACCAACATGGGCGGCCTGTTCGATGGCATGGCTGCCGAGTGGTCAGAACGCCATGTCGACCCGACCAAACGCGCCCCGGTCGAAGACGCACTTGAGCGCGGCGACGTACCCCTTGGCGGCGACTGGCTCGAGTTGGGGTCGGGAACTGGCGCCGGTGCTCGGGTGCTCAGTGGACGTGTCGGTTCGCTGGTGTGCAGCGACCTGTCGATGGGGATGCTGTCGCACGCGCCAGGCAAGTTGGCGCCACGGGCTCAGGCCGACGCGTCAGTGTTGCCGTTCGTCGACAACGCCGTCGATGGCGTCTTGATGATCAACATGATCCTCTTTCCCCTTGAAGTCGACCGAGTGTTGCGGCCAGGCGGCACGGTCGTGTGGGTCAACACGCTGGGTGATCAGACGCCGATCCACCTGCCGGCGGCCGACGTCCTCGACGCCCTCCCGGGCGAGTGGACCGGCGTCACCGCCCGCGCCGGCACCGGCTTCTGGCTTGCGGCGCGCCGCGGGCCGCGATGACCGAGTCGCCGGAGCGTCATTTCTGGACGTTGATCGAACCGGTCCACGCGATCACCTACTTCGCGCCCGAGTGCCAGGAGGTCTTCGAAACAGCTGGCCTGAAGGGCTTTTGGCGGGGCTACTTCGGCGGCCGGGCAGCACCGCTGGGTGCTGCTGCCGCGGGGCCGATCGTGGCACTGTTCTTTGGGTTTCACCAAGACTTTGTTGCGCGGGCCGTACCCGATATTTGGCAGCGCTGTTCGCCAGCTGACGCCTTGGGCGCGCGGCTCGCCGGGGTCGATGCAGCGTGGTCAGTACACGTCGAGCGGGTCGACAAAATGCGGCTCAAGCGGGCTGCGTTCATTCTCCGGATCGCTGCGGAGTCAGTCTCAGACGATCGACGACCGATGTTCCAGGCCAACCTTGCGCTCGACGCGCCAACCGAACCCCACCTGGCGTTGTGGCACTGGGCCACCGTGCTCCGCGAGCATCGGGGCGACGGCCATCTGATCGCGCTGGGAGCGCACGGCGTCGGCCCGTGCGATGCGCACGTACTGCGACTGGCCCGCACAGGCGACGCTGTCGACACGATCAAGCCGTTCCGCGGGTGGAGCGACGAGGACTGGATTGCAGCGGTCGGTCGGCTGTTCGAGCGCGGCGCCATCGACGAGCTGGGCGCAATCACCGACGATGGTGTCGCGCTGCACGACGCCGTCGAGGCGCTCACCGACGAGTTGGCTCGTCGGCCAGTGAGCGCGATCCAGTCAGAGCTGGCCGAATTGGCGAACATCGTGGGCCCGGTGCTGCGCAACCTCGCGATCGCACCGAGGTCTCCCGGAGTTATTCCGTACCCGAACCCGATGGGCGTCGAGCCATTCGATCCGAGCTGATCACCCGGGACAATCGAGCGGGCACGGGATTGCCATGACCGGCACATCGACCTTGCCGGTGACGCGGTTGGTCGCCGATGGCCGGAATCGATCCCACCATCGACGGTGGCGTCGGGTTCCGACCACAAACATCGCCACCTCATCGACCTGCTCGACAAGGACGCGATCGATGGGCCCAGCGCTGACCATATGTTCGACGGCGAGCACGGCCGTGTCGTCGCCGAGTACATCGGCTACGAGAACGGCAGCACGCTCCCGCGCTGTTTCTGCCGCATCGACAGCAAGGATGGCGACCGGCATCGGATGGTCGATCGCTACATGCGGCGTGGTGTAGGTGGTTACAACTCGGATGACGAGACCGTGGCTCTCGGCGTGATTCACGGCCCATTCGAGCGCGTGGCGCGACTCGTGGCTGCCGTCGACCGCAACGGCAATGACGTTCGGCCTGACAGCGCTCACGGAGCCCGACATCTCGATGGCTGTCTTATTGTCGAGCGTCGCGGTCATGACACGGCTCGCAGTGGTGATGCTGCGTTGGCTGCGGGCCAGTGCAGGCTCAGCCGGTCAAGCCGATCGACGCAACGGCGAACGACCGACGTGCACATGCCTTCATCGGCGTGAAACTGCTCACGGAATTCCAACCGCTCAACGTCGACCGTGAGTTCTCGGAGATCGGTGAGTAGCTGATCACGATCGGCCATGTCGCACACCGGTTCTTCAGCCCAGAGTCGACGGAGTTTGGTGTCGATCTCGGCAAGCGGCCGGGCGGGAACGCCCTGTCGGGTAGGACGAGTGATAATGCGCATGTCGTCTTCCTTTCGTGACGGGCTCGTCATCGATCGGGGCTGACCTTCGACTGACGACGAGTTGGGACTTTAGGAATCTAAAGACCGACTTTAACACACCCTTTTGAAATGGTCAATTGTTGTCTATCTTTTCCTTCGTCCATAGACTTCGGCCAATCGTGTTGTGGTCACTCCTTGTCGTTCATCTCTTGGGAGTTGTCATCGTTTCGATGGTCGGTGCACGCCTTGCCCGGTGGTCGTTTCTCGTCGCCGCGCTCCCCATGGCGTTCTCGGCAACAGTCGCCACCATCGCGCTGGTTGATCAGTCGACGACCCGTGCGGAGTTCACGTGGGTCGGCCCACTCGATCTGACGATTGCGCTGCGACTCGACGCCTTCTCGTCGTTGATCGCCCTCCTCGTCTCCGGCATCGGGGTGCTCGTCTGCATCTATGCAGCCGGCTATTTCTCAGCCTCTGCACAGAGCGTTGGCCGATTCGCCGCAACGCTGCTCGGCTTCTCGACCGCGATGCTCGGCCTTGTCCTCGCCGACACCTTCTGGACGATGTTCCTCTTCTGGGAGCTCACATCGGTCACCTCATTCCTGCTGGTCGGGCACCAGCGGACCGACGCTGTGGCCAGGACCGCAGCTCGACGCGCGCTCGTCATCACGGCAGGGGGCGGCCTCGTCTTGCTTGCCGGATTTGTGGTGCTGACCGATGCCGCGCCCGGTCACTACATCAGCGATCTGGAGCCAGTCACGGGTACTGGCGCCACTGTCGCAGCCGTCTTGATATTGATCGCGGCTGCCACGAAGTCGGCGCAGGTCCCGTTCCACATCTGGCTGCCCGGCGCAATGAAGGCCCCGACGCCGGTGAGCGCCTATCTGCACTCGGCCACAATGGTCAAAGCTGGTGTCGTCCTGGTCGCCGTGGCGTCCCCCGCACTCGCGCAAACGTCGGTGTGGACGCCCCTTGGTGTCACGTTCGGAACCGCCTCGATGGTGTGGGGCGCAATCGGCGCGCTTCGTCACCTTGACGCCAAGCTGATCTTGGCCTGGGGCACCGTCTCCCAGCTCGGGTTGATGATCGTGCTGCTCTCGTTCGGGTCGGGCAAGGCGGTCTTCGCCGCCGTGTCGATCCTGTTCGCGCACGCCATTTTCAAGGCCGCACTCTTCATGATCGTTGGCGAGATCGACGTTCGGACCGGCACGCGTGACATCCGTGAGCTGTCCGGCCTCAACCGATCGATGCCCCTCGCCTACGGCGTTGCACTCGTGTCGTCGCTGTCAATGGCCGGCGTGCCACCGATGCTCGGCTTTCCCGCAAAAGAGGCAGCGGTCGAAGCGGCCCTCGGCCTCAGCGGTGGCGAGCGCACCGTTGCGCTGATCGCGATCATCGGCGGGTCGGTCCTCACGGTGGCCTACACGGCTCGGTTCATCCTCACCGTGTTCCACGGCGGCAGCGGCACCCCGACGGTGATCTCTCCCCGGCGGTCGCTGATGGCCGCGCCAGCTGCATTCCTCGGCGCGTGCACACTCCTCGGGTTCGCGTTCCTTGGAAACGTCACCGACTGGGTTCGGCCAGCTGCCGTCACGGTCAACAAGAAGGCCGAGGTCTACTCACTGATCCGCTGGCCGGGGCTCACCGACGCATTCATGATTTCCGCAGGGATCGTCGCCGCCGGAGCCGTACTCGGTTGGGTCATCAGCCGACGCGCTGCCGATACAGCCCCCCGCACGATCGGCGCTGACACGGTCGACGCAAGCATCGACGGCTCGATCACCATCGCTCGCCATATCGCAGCGCGCGTCCAGCACGGATCACTGCCCGGCTACGTGCTCACCATGGTTGCCGTCGCGGCACTTGCGACCATCCCGTTTATCGGTGCGATCGACTTCAATGTGATCACCGGCGCCGACAATGCCGCCCAGATGATCCTCGCTGCGTTCGTGGCAGCGAGTGCTGTGGCGGCCACACAGGTCAGAACTCGGCTGGGTGCAGCACTCGTGCTCGGCGCCGTCGGCTTTGCTGTCGCAGGTCTCTTCGTTGCGAGCGGTGCACCCGACCTTGTCCTCACCCAACTCCTTGTTGAAACCGTGATCGTGGTCGGTTTCGTACTCGGCCTCGGCCGCCTCACCACGAAGTTCCCCCGGCATAGTGCCACTTGGCAGACCACTCGAATTGGTGTGTCGGCGATGGCTGCTGGCGCAGTCGCCGTCGGCCTTGCCGGGAGTGCTCGCGGGCCGGTTCCCGCATCGACCGTCGATCGGTTGACTGCCGAAGCCGTGTCGGAAGGCGGCGGCAAGAACGTCGTCAATGTGATCCTCACCGACGTCCGGGCGCTCGACACCCTCGGCGAAATCGTGGTGCTCGTGGTCGTTGCGGTCGGCGTGTTGGCGCTGCTCCGTCGCCGGCCCGAGGTCGTGCTCTCCCCCGACGAACCGAGCCTGCTCCCTGGAGCCGCCGACGAACTGACGGGGGCCAACCGATGATCGATTCCAGCAGCAGCCCTTCGCCAATCGTCAAGCTCAGCATTCGAGCCGCGACGCCCCTGGCGTTGGTCATTGCCGTCTTCGTGTTCTTCGCCGGCCACAACCGCCCCGGCGGCGGGTTCGCTGCAGGCCTCCTCATCGGCGCCGTACTGGTGCTGCGCAGTGTCGCCGGGCTCCCGCTGCCCTTCCGTGCCATCCCGCTGCTCGCAACCGGCACCATCGTCGCGGCCGCCGTTGCGGTCGCACCGATGCTCTGGGGCGACGTGTTCCTCGATCAGATTGTCGTCGAACAGAAGCTGCCACTGCTCGGCAAGGTCAAGAGCGGCTCGGCACTGATCTTCGACATCGGCGTCACCTTGATTGTCTCCGGGCTGATCGTCGCGGTGCTCGACGGGTTCCGTGCAGACCACTTGGCAACGCCACCACCTGACGTGTCGAACGACAAAATGAATACGAAGAGCAGCACATGAGCGCAGCACTCATCGCGGCCGTCGCCGCACTGGTTGGCTCGGGTGTCTACCTCATCACATCGCGCTCGCTCAGCCGCATCGTCCTCGGCTTCTCGCTACTCGGCCACGCTGCCGTGCTGGCACTCCTCGCAGCCGGAGGGGCCGCCGGTGGGCCGCCGATCGTCGGAAGCAGTGACCAGGCACCATCTGACCCACTCCCCCAGGCGTTCTCGTTGACCGCCATCGTCATCTCGTTCGGCCTTACGCTGTTCGTCTTGGCGCTCGCCTCGCGCCAGCGCCAGCTCACCGGTGACGACCTCGTCGAAGATGACGTGGAAGACCGGCGAGTCGCACAAATGTCGACCGGTCCGGCCGACAACCGGGAAGGCGAATCGGCATGAGCGTGTTGATCGCACTCGCCATCGTCGGCCCCTTGGCTGCATCAGGTGTTGGGCTGCTCGTTCGCGAACGGCATCACCTGCGCGATGCCATCACGCTCATGGGCCTGTCGGCCACCGCACTTGCTGCTGTCGCACTGCTGATCGACGTTCAGCGCAACGGCACCACCGTCGTCCACGTTGGCGGCTGGGCCCCCGAACTCGGCATCGTGCTCGTCGCCGACCAGTTCGCATCATTGATCCTGGTTGTGGCGACACTGACGATCCTCGTGGTCGACATCTTCGCGATCGGCCAGCGCGGCACCGCATCGACTGGCGACCAGACCGTTGTCGGGCCGATGCTGCTGGTGTTGACCGCCGGTGTCAGCTTGGCCATCCTGACCGGCGATCTTTTCACCCTCTTCGTCGCGTTCGAACTGATTCTCGTCTCGAGCTATGTGTTGCTCACCCACCAGGGGCGCGCCGCTCAGCTGCGATCCGGCATGACCTACGTCGTCATCAACCTGCTCGCATCAACGCTGTTCCTGCTGGGCCTCGCCTACGTCTACGCGGCGACGCGAACGGTCAATATCGCGCTGCTCGCCGAGCGGATCCCCGAGCTTGACGACGGTGTACGCCTCGGTATCGGGCTCTGGTTCCTCGTGGTGTTCGGCACGAAGGCGGCAATGTTCCCGCTGTTCTCGTGGCTGCCCGACAGCTACCCGACCGCTCCGACCACGGTCACTGCGGTCTTCGCCGGCCTGCTCACAAAAATCGGCGTCTACGTGATGATCCGCTTCCACACCCTGACGGGGATGGACGATCTGGGCCCGATCATCCTGGTCGCTGCCGGGCTCACGATGCTTGTCGGCGTGGCCGGCGCACTGGCTCAAAACGATGTGAAGCGAATCCTGTCGTTCCACGTCGTCAGCCAAATTGGCTACATGTTGATGGGCCTCGGCCTGTTCACCGTTGCCGGCGTCGCCGGTGCTGTGCTCTTCCTCGTGCACCAGATCCCCGTCAAGACCGTGATGTTTCTCGTCGGCGGCCTGATCGAAGACGACCAGGGCAACTCGAGTCTCGACCGAGTCGGCGGCCTTGCAGCACGCCGGCCAATCATCGCTGTGCTCTTCGCGCTCCCGGCGCTGAGCCTCGCCGGCATCCCGCCGTTCTCGGGGTTTGTCGCCAAGCTGTCGCTAATCGACGCCGGAATCAATGCAGGTTCGGTGGCGATCGTGGTCGTCGCCCTCGTCGCCAGCATGTTCACACTGCTGTCGATGTCGAAGATCTGGCTCGGTGTCTTCTGGCGCGAACCGACACCACCCTCAGAGCCCGCATCATCGAAGGCATCGAAGCGAATGATGAACGGGGCCACCATGGCTGCCGTGGCAGGCACCCTCGCCGTGGTCGCTTTCGCCGGGCCACTCTGGAATATGAGTGAAGAGATCGCCCGCGACCTGCTCGACGGGCAGACCTACATCGACGAGGTACTCGGCACCGATCGCGGCGGGGAGGCCTCACCATGAGCGCACTTGTCAATCGCATCAAGCCCTTGACCACGCCGCGCACGCTGCTCGTGATTGCTGCACTTGTCATCGCGTGGTGTGCGCTGTGGGAGGCGTTCAGTATCGCCAATGTGTTGTCAGGAGTCGTCGTTGCTGTCATGGCACTCACGGTCGCCGGGCCGAGCACGGCTGGTCGCACCGTGCACATCGGGGCACTCCTCCAGCTGGTGTGGCTGGTCCTCGTCGACCTTGTTCGTTCGACCGCGCAGGTCGTGTGGGAGATCCTGACGCCGGTCGACTACACCGACGAGATCATCATCGGCATCGATACCAAGGCCGACTCGTCAGCCCACCTGCTGTTGCTCACCGTGTCGATCACGCTGACCCCCGGCACCGCAATCGTTGACATCGACACCGACACCGGACGGCTCTACCTGCACTTGCTGCACGCCGGCGCCGCAGCACAGGTGACCACGCACGTCGAGCGGCTTGCCGAGTTGGCGTGCCGTGCGTTCCCCGCTGCCGACCCGACTTCTGGGCTGACTTCTGGGCCAGCTTCTGAGCCGTTTCTCGAAAGGGAGGACACCGTCACATGATCACCTCGATCGCCATTGCACTGTTCGTCGTCTCCAGCCTGTGCGCCATGATCCGGGTGATCCGTGGGCCTGGGCTTGCCGACCGAGTGATCGCACTCGACGTCGCACTCGTCGCCCTGATGGGAGCGATCGCCACGAAAGCGGCAAGCACCGGGTCGACGACCTACCTGCCGATCGTCGCCGTCGTTGCGATCGTCGGCTTCACCGCCACCATCGTCATGACGCGTTTCCTTGAACAGGGGGCCGGCTCATGAACCCACTCTCGAGTGCACTGATCCTGATCGGCGCGGTACTGGCGGTCCTAGCCGGTGTCGGCTTGTTGCGCTTCGATAGCGCAGCCGCACGGTTTCATTCCGCCGGCAAGGCCAGCCCAATCGCATTTCTGTTCGTCGCCATCGGCGCAGCCCCCGAAGTCGGCTTGTTCGGCGCAGCGCAACTGGCAGTCGCGGCCGCCGCACTCGTGCTGACTCTGCCCGCTGCCACGCACCTGCTGTTCAGGGCGACACATCGCACGACCTCATCGGCGTATCTTCGTGACGACGCGCTCACCCGAGATCGAATCAGCCAGGCGCCGAAGGAGACCCAGAAGTGACCAGCACCAGCACCAGCACCGACGCCCCGCGTGATCCCGTGCACGCTCCAACGCCCGACTTGCCGTCATGGACTTTTCTCACCAACCACGCCCACGTGATGGTGGCGCTCGACCGGGACCCCAACCTTCGCCAGCGTGATCTGGCCTATGCGGTCGGTATCACTCAGGGCGCGGTGCAACGCATTCTCGACGAACTCGTCCGGGCCGGATTTCTACGCCGCGAGAAAGTCGGCCGACGGAACCAGTACGAGATCGTTGCCAAGGAGCCGCTCCGGCACCCGCTCGAGATCAAGCACAACATCGGCGAACTCCTCACCATGCTCCGCGACTGACTGTCACACTTTGGTCAGACCAAAGTGTGACAGACCAAAGTGTGACAAGGCGAGGGTGGACAGGTCGCCGGGGTGCGACAAAGGGCTGCGATGTCGCCAGACGGCACGGCGCTGCTGGTGATCTCTGGCCAGGCGGGCGATGGGAAGTTCTTTGATCTGACGACGGGCGATGTCACACCACTCCCCCTGCAGATCGGAGGGAACTACACAGCGCCCGAATTTTCTTGGGCACCCGACAGTTCGGGCATCATCACCCTCGACGGCGGCGAAATCGTATTCGTCGACCGTCTGACGGCGGAGCTGACTGTGCTCCCGATCGACTTCCCCGATACGGACGGCATCATCGACGTCCGCGCTCGGCCGACTCCGCCATCTTGACGACCTGGCGTCCTGACCAACCGGCATCTCACACTTTGGTCTGTCACACTTTGGTCTGACCGGAGCGTGACAGTGGCGCGACGAGGGGTGACAGTGGGGCATCGATTCTTGTCATGGCTCGACCCTGTTCCACAAGGTTCTGTCGTACTACTTTCGGGCGCATGGATGGTCAGCGGCGGAGGCCTCGTGGACCCAAGCGCACGCGCTCGGTCGTCGGTGATCAGCCACCGTTCGCCCAACCCCGGATGACAATGCCTCCGACGCAGGTGGTATCCGACGACGAACTCGAAGCCATTCATCTCGCCTCGCTCCGCGTGCTTGCCGAAATCGGCATCGACTTCTTGCACCCCCAGGCACGCACGATGCTGGCAGCAGCTGGGGGCCGCGTTGACGGCAACCGCGTGCGATTCGACGCCGACATGATCGACGAGTACCTCGCACACATCCCGAGCGAATTCACGTTGCACGGTCGATTGCCGGAACGGAACCTGCAGATTGGCGGCAACTGGGTCACCTTCGCATCGGTGGCAAGCGCGCCGAACTACGTCGGGCTCGACGGGCAACGACGCACCGGCGATCGAGCTGGCTATCAGGACTTCCTCAAACTCGGGCAGATGCTCAACTCGGTCCACACGTTCGCCGGCTATCCGGTCGAGCCGGTCGACCTGCACGCCTCGATCCGTCACCTCGAAGCCGGCTACGACGCGCACACCCTCACCGACAAGTCGTTCCACATCTACTCACTCGGCCAGCAGCGCAACCTCGACGGCATCGAAATGGCACGTCTCTCGCGCGGCGTCGATCACGAAACTTTCGAGCGCGAGCCGAGCCTCTCGTCGATCATCAACGCATCGTCGCCCCTGCGGTACGACCATCCGATGCTCGAGGGCATCATCCAGATGTCGGCGCGGAACCAGGTGATCATCATCACCCCGTTCACTCTGGCCGGTGCGATGGCACCAATCACGTTGGCTGGTGCGCTCGTCCAGCAGAACGCCGAGGCGTTGGCCGGGCTGGTGTTCACGCAGGTCGTCCGTAAGGGTGCGCCGGCGGTGTACGGCGGGTTCACGTCGAATGTTGACATGCGCTCGGGCGCACCAGCGTTCGGCACGCCCGAATACGCCAAGGCCGCCTTGGTCGGCGGGCAGTTGGCTCGGCGATACAACCTGCCGTACCGGTCGTCGGCCGTGAGTGCCTCAAACGCTGTCGATGCCCAGGCCGGATACGAAACAACGTGGGCGCTGTGGGGGGCGATCATGGGCGGCGCGAACTTCGTCATGCACGGCGCCGGATGGATGGAGGGCGGCCTGCACGCGAGCTACGAAAAGATGGTTATCGACGCCGACCTGCTGCACATGGTCGGTCAGTTCCTGAAGCCGCTCGACCTGAGCGACGACGCGCTCGGCGTCGATGCGATCGCAGGGGTCGGCCCGGCCGGCCACTTCTTCGGCGAAGCACACACCCGGGCTCGCTACATGACCGAGTTCTACGGCCCGATGGTCAGCGACTGGCGGAACTGGGAAACGTGGACCGAGGCAGGTTCGCCCCACGCCAGCACCCGCGCCAACGCGCTCGCCCGCGAGATCATCGAGCAGTACGAACCACCTCCGATGGACGACGCAATCCGTGCAGAACTGCGTGACTTCGTCGACCGCCGAGTCAGCGAAGGCGGCGTCGAAACCGATTTCTAGGACGAGTTGGTGCCAGGCACCAACTCGTCCGCAACATCGAAAGTGGGAAGCAGAACCATGAAGACACAGGCACAGGTAGTGGTGATCGGCGGTGGGGTCGTGGGCGCGTCGGTGCTGTATCACCTGACGCTGGCGGGCTGGACCGACGTGATGATGGTCGAGCGACGTGAGCTCACTCACGGGTCCACGTGGCACTCGGCGGGCGGCATGCACACGCTCAACGGCGACCCGAACGTCGCCGCGCTCCAGCGGTACACCGTCGAGTTGTACGACAAGATCCAGGCCGAGTCAGGCCGCGACTGTGGCATCCACATGACTGGTGGCCTGCAGCTCGCTGACACACCCGAGCGGATGGACTACCTCCGGATGGCGCACGCCCGCGGTCGGTACCTCGGCATGGAGACCGAGCTCGTGTCGCCCGAGGAGGCCCACGAGCTGGTGCCGTTCCTCGATCCGAAGTACTTCGTCGGCGCGATGTACGACAAGCACGAGGGCCACGTCGACCCCTCGGGTGTCACCCACGCCTACGCCGAGTGCGCGCAGGCGCGAGGCGCGGAGATCAACAAGTACGTGTGGGTCCACGACATCACGCGCGCCGCCGACGGCACGTGGGATCTGCACGTACATGACACGCGTCAAAATCAAGACCTCGGTGTTATCAACTGCGAGCACTTCGTGAATGCTGGCGGCTTGTGGGCGCGTGAGGTGGGTCGGATGACTGGGCTCGAACTGCCGATCCTCGCCATGGAGCACATGTACCTGATCACTGAAGAGGTGCCGCAACTCGAGGAATGGCGACAGTCATCGAAGATGCCCGGGTTCCACGTTGTCGACCTCGGCGGCGAGATCTACATGCGCGAAGAAGGCAACTCACTGCTGCTCGGCACGTACGAGCGCAAGGGCGTGCCGTGGGCACCGCACCAAACCGACTGGAACTTCGGCGCCCAGCTACTGACACCCGACTTGGAACGCATTGGCGACAACCTCGAGGTCGGCTTCAAACACTTCCCGATCTTCCAAGAGATCGGCATCAAAGACACGATCAACGGCCCGTTCACGTTTGCGCCGGACGGCAACCCGCTGATCGGGCCGGTCAAGGGCCAACCCGGCCACTGGTTGGCGTGCGGTGTCATGGCGGGCCTCAGCCAGGGCGGCGGAGTCGGGCTGAGCATGGCGAACTGGATGACCGAGGGCGACCCCGGCTTCGATGTGTGGGGTATGGACAACGCCCGCTTCGGCGACTGGGCGACCCCGCGGTACACGAACGCCAAGGTGCGCGAGAACTACGGGCGGCGGTTCAGGATCACGTTCCCCAACGAGGAGTTGCCCGACGCCCGCGAGCACATGAAGTCGCCGATCCACGACCGCCTCGATGCGCACAATGCGGTGTGGGGCGCGTCGTATGGCCTTGAGGTGGCGCTGTGGTTCCAGACCGACGGCAAGGCCGAGGAGACGGTGACCTTCCGACGTTCAAACGCGTTCGACGTCGTGGCCGAAGAGGTGGCCGCCGTGCGCAACGGCGTCGGCATGTTCGAGACGACGGGCTACGCCAAGTACGAGGTGACCGGCACCGGCGCTCGGGCGTGGCTCGACGGCCTCCTCACCAACAACATCCCGGCTGCTGGCCGTTTGGCGTTGGCCCCCATGCTCAACCACCAGGGCAAGATCATCGGCGACTTCACCGTGGGGTGCCTGGCCGATGCGTTGGGCGACGAGCGGTTCATGATCTTCGGCTCCGGTGCGGCCCAGCAGTATCACGAGCGTTGGTTCCGTGAGCAACTCCGAGCCACCTC
>JBNMOS010000048.1:0-22028 GCA_051275435.1 Ilumatobacter sp. | reverse complement strand
CGGTTGCGCGCACTATCACTGGCGCCGAACGCGATGGCGCCGACGCACACGGCCTCTTTCGCCTGCCGGGATATGTGGCGTCGCTGCGGAGCGGAAAGGTCAACGGCTGCGCTCGGCCGACGTGTGACCCGTTGACCCTCGCGGCACTTCGCATCGACGGCGACGATGGGTTCGCACCGTTGGCAATCGAAACCGGCATCCCACTGCTGGCCGAAGCGGCACACACAACAGGCTTGGCCGTCTTACTGATTCGCAACAGCTTCCACTTCGCAGCTCTCTGGCCCGAGGTCGAGGCGCTGGCCGAGCAGAACCTCGTGGGGCTCGCCTGCACGGTGCACACCCCAATGGTCGCCCCGTTCGGCGCACGAAGCGCGTTCTTCAGCACCAATCCTCTGGCCTTCGCGTACCCCCGGCCAGGTCAGCACCCGTACGTGTTCGACATGGCAACTGCGGCAATGTCCCAAGGCGACATTCGCGTCGCCGCACGCGACGGCGTTCCGGTTGCCGCAGATGTCGGAGTCGATGCCGACGGCAACGCAACCAGCGATGCGGCGGCGATTGATGACGGCGGGGTGATCCTTCCGTTCGGCGGCTTCAAAGGCTCGGCCATCGCAACGATGATCGAGTTGCTCGCCGCGGGAGTCGTGGGTGACGCGTTTAGCTACGAGGCTGGCGAACGCGACAATCACGACGGAGGGCCGGCCAAAGGGGGCGAGCTCATCATGGCGCTCTCGCCACGTCTGCTCGCCGGTTCGGACTGGAGCGAGCACAGCGACGGTTTCCTGTCCCGGCTCGAAGACATGGATGGCGTCCGTCTGCCGAGCGCTCGGCGTTTCAGTCGTCGTTCATCCCCGGACGGGCGCGAGGTCAACTCGGCACTTCTTGCCGAGATTCGTCAGCTCACGACCTGACACCTCGTGGTCAATCGACCATCTCATCAACCAGCACGCGCTCTCGCGGGCGTGGTGGACTCAGTGGCACGTCCGTAGATCGTGGCGGAGTGGTACGAGCGGTTCATCCGGTGCGGGTCGAACACCTAAGTGGGCCGCCCGTTGCAGCGCGTGGTGGCGCGTGGTGGCGCCGATGGGCGTGACGCGATGGAGCGAGTGCCGGCCAGCGAACAACTGCAGGTCGCCGGGAATCAGATCGAGTTGGCGAACGCCGTCGCGCCCGCCAGCCAAGATGTGTGCGACGTGTTCATAGTTCTCCGCGTCGAAATGCCAAGGGGCCCCCTGACCCGCTGACTGCACCCCGTGCGGGTTTCGGCCGAGCGGGTCGGCGCACCGGTAAATCGGTCGATACCGAGGCACCCTCGAGCCCGAGTACCTCGCCCTAACCCACGAGTCGCTGCAAATCGTGCGACGGACGTGACTGCGGTTCAGAACAGTCTGTGGGTAAACAGGGCTCGGTACGCCGATCAAGCCGACCGCATCGCGCTCGCACCCTCCGACACCGGCGAGGAAGACGAACCGTGAATCTTGCGTTCGGCCTGTTGTCCGCCTGTCGAAGGCAGAGGTCAGCCCGCCGCGCGTTTGAAGACGTCGGGTGGGAATGCGTTGGCGTCGATGCATCGTTGCGACCAGTCGGCGAGATCGTTGATCAGGCCGTCAATCGCAGTGTCGTCAGCGCAGCCAACTACGACGTTGTCGATGATTGAAGCCTGGAGTTCATCGGTTGCCGCTTCGATTCCGTCGCGCATCTGCCGACCGCTTTCCGACAGTTGATTACCGTCGAGCCAACCGCGTGAACGCAGGTCGTTGCACGTCGCCTCGATTGTCGGTGCCGACCAGAAGCGCGACGCTGAGTACGTGGCGATCGGCATCCCGACCCAGAGTTCGGTGAGGATGTTCATTGCGACCGGGCTCAACCCGGCCGCCACGCATACGGCCACGTGGCTGTCGCCTCGATGTTCGCGAATCAACTCGCACGCTCGCCAGAGGCGACCGATGGAACCCGCGGGAACGGGCTGGTCACGGAGGCCCGAGAAGAGTGGGCGACCAGTTCCGTCGGCGCTCATCACGGCGTCGAGCAGCATGTCGGCGATGTCGCCAATCCGTTCGGTGTCGGCGTCGGTGAGCGCCGCGGACAGGCTGGCGATCGTCGACTCATCGCGTGCCTCGAGCAAGTTGGCGCGGCCGCATTTCGAACGGCCCGCCTCGTACACCGCGCGGATCACGGTCGGCTCGAAAACGGCAAAGGTCGCCACGACGACTCCGGGTTCGGGCTCGCCGAGCAGCGAGGCGCGACAGGTCACATAGCTCTCAAAGAAGTCCAGACCTAAGGACCCGAGGCGAGCACTCGTGCCTTCGCACCACACCGAGTGCATCGCGATCGGTTCGATGGCATCGCGCAACCGCCGAGCGACCGACGCATCTTGAGTCGGTGGGGACACAACGCCCACAGGCGTGGGGACGAATGCGGTGGCGATGACCTCTGAGCGGTTCATGCGAGCGAAGTTACTGCTCGGGCCTTCGGCGAGCCGACCTGGCCTGGGCATCGACCGTGCGTGCGTGGCTCGCTCTTCGGCTATCGAGAATCGACAACATCACGCGTCGGCAGATTTCTGCTCTACTACCGTCGATGGCGTTGCAAGGTTACGTTGGAGCCATGAACGTGACGCTGCTCTACTTCGACGGCTGCCCGAACTGGCTCGTCGCGGATGACCATCTCCGTGCTCTTGCTGCAGAACACCCTGAGATGGTGATTGAGCGTCGCATCGTGAACAGCGTCGAAGAGGCGCAAGCGACTCGTTTTCGGGGATCACCGAGCATCATTGTGGATGGCGTGGATCTCTTTGCCGATCGCGACGCACCGGTTGGCTTGTCGTGCCGGGTCTACAAAACACCGGCAGGTTTGGCCGGGGCTCCGACACTCGATCAACTCCGCTCGGCCCTCGTCAGAAGCCGCCCCTGACCGATGAGCGCTGCCGGGCGAACAGCGGACTTCCGTCTGTGTTCCAAACAGGTTCAGAAGCCGCGTGTCAGCAACCCGACGTCAGTTTGAGTGATCGTCCGAATTGTTAACGCGCGATGCGACGATCGGCAACATCTTGACGGCGATAGCTGGAACCCGCTTAAGCAGTACTTCGAAGGCTCCACCCTCGATGTGGAGCACGCGTGAGTCCACCGTGGCCGAAACTGTTGCGTTGTGCGTCGAATGGGTGAGGAGCGCCATTTCGCCGGCGAATCCGCCGGGCCCAATGTTTGCGACGTGTTGACCGCCGCGAGTGACCTCAAGGTTGCCGTCGATGACAATGATCAGCTCCTGAACGCTGGACCCCTCTTTAATGAGGACCCGGGCAGCGGGAACGCTGATGTCGGTCGAGATGTCGATGACTTCATCGAGCTCTTTTGTATCAAGTCCGGAGAGCAGCGGAACGTTCTGCATGTGCTCGCGGTAAGCATTCTTGGACATAGCGGTGAGCTCGTTTCTCGTCGTGTTTTAAGCATCGTACGTGCTCTTGTTGCACCGTCTTGTCATCGCAGCCGCGCGACCTGGCGTGCGGCGCTGCGGCTCGTGCTTCAGGCGGTGATCATCGCAGGCTCGAAGTGCTCCGCCAACTCGGCCTGATGGTGTTCGAAGCGCTTGATCAGTTCGCGCGATTCTGGCGAGTCAAGTTGGTCAGCGTTGTCGAGCCGGAACTGTCGGTAGAGCTGAACCAGTGGGGTGCCGTCGGCAGCGACGTCCTGATTGAGCATTGCCCTGATCTCGACTTCGCGTCGCCGTGCATCCTCGACGATGCGCAACGCATCGGCAAGTGCCATCGTTCCAGCGTCGACCTGCTTGAGCAGCAGGCATCGATAGGCATGGCAGAGGAGCGGTCGCTCGGTGTAGATCGAACAACCCTTGTCTCCAAGTGCCGAGCACGGCTGATCGAAGAAATGGCGCTCGTCGACTACGTGGACGGGAATCCGATGGGCACGCACACGCTCAGCCTCGGATGGGTCCGTAATCGTGACGGAAGAAAACAGGATGCCATCGCAGCAGATCCCGCAGGCAACGCAGAGTTGGGAGCCGTCATCAACGGGGGAGATATCAGTCACCGGCTGGAGGGTACGGCGTGTCGGCAGGCATACCGAGCGCCTCTTCGAGAACTGCCAGCCGGGCCTCCAAGTCTTCGACGCGCTGCGCCAGCGACGGGCCCGCAGGCGTTGCAGGCGTCGAGGGAGTGCCGAGGTCGTTGACGTCGGGCACCGTCTCGCCGAAAAGATGCGCCCACCGGTCTTGGCTCTGGCCCGAACCGCGACCGATGTTGGTGACGTATGGGTCGGCCTTCTCAGCCATTTCGATCAGCACGGCTTCGATGTCGTCGGGCGACTCGAAACCGGTGCCTTGTGATGTCGTGTAACGATCGGTCCGTGTTTTCAATTCGCCCGCTGACTGCGGCCCGCGCAACATCATCACGGCGATCAACGCCTGCTGGTCGAGATCAAGCCCGAGCGCATCGTTCAGGATGTGTCGATGCTTGTCGGAACGGCCACTCCCATTCGTCCGCGCCAGCCCGTTCTGGCGGACGAGCACCATTGCTGCGACGGCCTCTTGCTCGCTGAATTCGACGACCGGTTCCCGGTTCGACTTTTGGTTGCACGCGTTGACGAGTGCGTTGGTCGATAGCGGATAGTGATCCGGCGTCGTCGCACCCTTCTCGATCAGACACCCGAGCACGCGGACTTCTTCGACGGTCAACTCCATTCGCGAAGCGTAGGTCTGGTTCGCGTCGCCGGCTTGCTCTAACCAATTTGCCAGACGAAGACCGAGCCCGCCTCCTGCCCGACCGAGCGTGAGTGCGACACTGATCACTGTGCCAGCGCTTGACCGTGACGTTCTCGACGTGTTCGAAGGATCTGACTCCTACCTCGACTTCGATGACGGCACGAGCCGTTCGGCTCGAGAACTCGCGGACGACGGTTGTCGGCTTGCTACTTGGCTGAGCGCGCAGGGCCTTCAGCCTGGCGACCGCATCCCGATCCGGCTGCCCAACGGCATCGCATACATCAGGTTGTTACTGGCGTGTGCCGCAGGAGGCTTTGTCGCCGTGTCGGTCAACACGCGCTACAGCGACGATGAGGCAGCCGACCTCGTCGAACGATCAGGAGCGCGTCCGGTCGAGGTCGCGGCTTCGTCTGATGGCGTGCCGGATCCGTGGACATCGGTGACGCCCATGGAGCGAGTACGTCGACGAGAAGATCCGTTCGTTGTTTTCACCACGTCGGGCACCACGAGTCGTCCAAAGATGGTGCTCCAACGACAGTCCTCGATCGCTGATCACGCCGTTGACGCCGCGGCACGTTTCGGTTACCGCTCGGACGATACGGTGATGGCGGTGATGCCGCTCTGCGGAACCTTCGGTCTCGGCTCGCTCATGGCAGCTGTCGCTGTTGGGTGTCGCGTCATTGTGAACGACTTCGTTCTTACACGTACGGCAGCCCTGATCGCGTCCGAGCGGGTGACCTGCCTGAACGGCAGCGACGACATGTTTCACCGGCTACTCGGACACGGCGCCGACCTGTCGTCGGTTCGCCTCGGCGGCTATGCGCGGTTTAACACCAGCCTCGACGGCATCGTCGAGCGGGCCGCCGCGGCAGGTGCGACGCTGACCGGCCTGTACGGGATGAGTGAGGTGCAGGCCCTGTTTACGCTGCGCGACCCCGACGGTGACGCAGCCAGCCGCACTCGAGCGGGTGGCACGTTGTCGTCGTCGCACGCGTCGTACCGCATCGTCGACGGAGAGCTGCAACTCCGCGGGCCAAGCCTGTTCGCTGGCTACCTGGCCGAAGGTGGCGAACAAATCAATGCCGAGTTGACGGCGGATCATCACGATGACGGCTGGTTCCGGACGGGTGACCTCGCTGAAGCCGACGGTGAGCACAGCTTCGAGTACATCGCACGGATGGGCGACGTCTTGCGGTTGGGCGGGTTCCTTGTCAGCCCGACCGAGATCGAAGCTGTGCTGATGGACGACGATGCGGTCGCAGCGGCGCAGGTGGTCGCTGTCGACATGCCGAGCGGAGCGCGCCCCGTCGGGTTCGTCGTCGGCGTCAGGACGGGCTTCGTCGAGTCGGCAGCAATCGACCGTTGCAGAGAACGGCTCGCTCGCTACAAGGTGCCGGTTCGGGTGCTGGTGATCGATGAGTTCCCGACAACTCCGGGCCCGAACGGCACGAAGATCCAGAAGACTGAGCTGCGTGCAATTGCCGCGCGTCTGCTGGACCTCTCGGGCGAATGAACCCCGCCGTCAGCCGACGCCGAGCAGCATGGTCAGCGCCTCGTTCCAGGTGGTCTCAACGACATCGACCGGCCGCCCCAGTTGCCGCAGCAGCACGTCGTAGCTCTCGAAGCTGGTCAGCATGGTGATCGTGTCGAGCACGCGTTCGCGTCGCTCATCGTCCATCTCCGTGAGCTCCGGTTCAAACTGAATGGTCAGCTGGGCCCGCACGATGCTGGTGATGACAGTGAGGCCGTTTTGGACGTCATCGACAGCGGCCAGACGGCGGCGGGCCATCATTCCGAATGCATGTGTTGCAGCGAGCGTCTCGAGGCGAAGTGCCGCGTAGGCCGCGATCCGCTGGGGGAGGGGGCCAACGCCAGGATTGGGGAGCGTTGCATCAGCGGCAGCAGCAGCGGCGACACGCCGGAAAACTTGCATCGACAGGTCGGACAGGTCGTCGAAGTACCGGTAGATCGATCGTCGGGCGACACCTGACCGGTCGATCACCTCGTCGAGTGTGCCGTCTTTGCCTTCGTTAATCAGCTCAATGAACGTGTCGATGACGTGCTCGCGATTGCGGAGTCGGTTGGCGATTCGGCCATCGGATGCATCACGCGTCGTTCCACTCACCGACTTGATTGCGCGTTCTTCGAAGAGGCGCTCGATTCCGGTGTGATCTTGAGTCATTTAACTGCCAGTATCCCACATAATGAACCGAATCCGGACAAGTGACATCCAACGCACCCGTTTTGGGTCAGTTATTTGGGTCATCCTGCAGTGTTGACTGCAGCGTCGAGCGGGCCCGCGTTGACTGCAGCGCACCTACCTCACGCCTTCGCACGGGTTCAGGTTGGTATTGTCAATGAGGTGAGGAGAAGCGCTACGTGGGTCCTCGGGCCTCTACTCCTCGTCTCTGCAAGTTGCACAGCTGGCGACGGTGACGGTTCGGCTGCCGAGCTGGTTCCAATGACGGCTCTATCGACGACAACGACCACCACTGCGATCACGACGACCGTGGCGTTGGCAGCTACCGAGGCAGAAGCCACCAGCGACCCATGTGTCGTCACCGTGCTCGCTGGGGACTTTCTCGCGAAAATCGCGGGGCGCACGGACGATGCGTCGATCGAGGGAATCGTGGCCGAAAACCGTCTGGCCGACGGACATGTCCTGCACCCTGGTGACGTCCTTGACGTGTGCATCGACAACGGCGTCGACGACATCACGGGTGCATCGCTCGTGGCTTCGGACGCAGCAGTCGTCAGCGGCCAGCAGGCCAAGCTCAACGAGCTGTTTGAGCCGTACCGATTTGTTGATCTCGTTATCGACGGCGACTCCGGGCCCCTCACCCGACAACTGCTGTGTGCTTCCCGGATGGGGTTGGGGCTCACGGTCACGGGGGCGCATATGGCGGCTGGTTCAGTGGAGGAGCAAGCTCTCTTTGCTGCTACCTCAATCTCAGTCCCTGACGGTGTCGACACCTCGTCAGAGAAATGGATCCTGATCGACAAGACCTGCCAGGTGATGTTCACCGGCGAAGGCGACGAGCTCATCAACATCTACCCGACGTCGACCGGTGAGCCGGGCTATGCGACAACGAATGTGAACGCCGTGAAAGCATTCCGGTTCAACCCAGCGCTCGAGACCGATGGATGGCACGACAGCACAAGCTTCCCCGTCGCTGCAGACAACCCGTTGAACGGCAACATGTACAAGCCGATCTACTTCAACGATGGCGAGGCGATCCACGGTGCCGGGTATGTCCCGCCGACACCGCGCAGCAAAGGTTGCGCACGTACCTTCCCGCTGCATCAGGACGAACTGATCTCATGGCTCGGATTGACTGACGTCACCGAGGCGATCTGGCAGACGTCAACAATCGGGCTGAGTGTCACGGTGCAGGGCGAGTACCGAGACATCGACTAGGGCCCCCGGCTCGCAACCGGGCTCGTGACAGTGGCATCGTTGGCCATGGCCGATTTCGACGACGTGCTCGACAAGACGCTGGGTGGCATCGACTTCGATCCGCGCGAGCTGAAGGCGAAGTATCTCGAAGAGCGCGACAAGCGGGTCCGCATTGACGCGAACGCCCAGTACATCGAGGTCACCGGCGACTTCTCGAACTTCGTGGAGGACCCTTACCAACAAGCGGTTCAGCGCGAACCGGTCACCGATCACGTCGACGTGGTGATCATCGGCGGCGGGTTCGGCGGCCTGTTGATGGGTGGTCGTCTCCGCGAGGCCGGTTTTGACGACATTCGTGTCATCGAAAAGGGGGGCGACTTCGGTGGCACCTGGTACTGGAACCGTTACCCGGGCGCGATGTGCGACGTCGAGTCGTATTGCTACCTTCCGATGCTCGAAGAGCTCGATTACGTCCCGAAGCACAAGTACTCGTTCGCTCCCGAGATCATGGAGCACTCGAAGAACATTGCGACTCACTACCGGTTGTACGACAAGGCCCTGCTGTCGACCGGCGTCACGCACACCGAGTGGAATGACGACACCGGTCGCTGGACGATCATGACCGACCGCGGCGATGAGATGACCGCCCGCGTGATCGTCATGGCGAATGGCCCGCTCAACCGGCCCAAGCTGCCGGGTATCGAAGGCATCAATGACTTCGGCGGCCAGACGTTCCACACCAGCCGCTGGGACTACGAGTACACCGGCGGCAGTAACGAGGGTGGCCTCGACGGTTTGGCCGACAAGCGCGTCGGAATCATCGGCACGGGCGCCACAGCGGTGCAATGTGTGCCGCACCTTGGAGCCGCAGCCAAAGAGCTGTACGTGTTCCAGCGCACCCCGTCGTCAGTCGACGTGCGCAACAACCGCGAGACGCCGCCCGACTTCCTCGACGGTCAGGCGACCGGTTGGCAATACCGCCGGATGGACAACTTCAACAAGCTGGTCACCGGTGCCGACCAAGATGAAGACCTCGTCAATGACGGCTGGACCGACATTTTCCGCAAGCTCACCGGCATCGCCGCCAAGACCGCTGCGAAGGAACTCGGTCGGCGATTGACCCGCCAGGAACGGGCCGAGCTGATGGAGATGGCCGACTACCGCAAGATGGAATCCGTGCGCCGCCGTGCCCAAGAGATCGTCGATGACCCAGACGTCGCCGAGTCGCTCAAGCCCTACTACCGACAGTTCTGCAAGCGGCCGTGCTTTCACGACGAGTACCTGCCGACGTTCAATCGGCCCAACGTCCACCTCGTCGACACCGATGGTAAGGGTGTCGAACGTTTCACCGAAACCGGTCTCGTCGCCAACGGCGAGCACATCGAACTCGACTGCATCATCTTCGCCACCGGCTTTGAAGTCGGAACCAGCTATGTCCGTCGTGCGGGCTACGACACTGTTGGACGCGCTGGTCGCCAGCTCAGCGAGAAGTGGAAAGATGGCCTTCGCACGGTGCACGGTCTTCAGACCGAGGGCTTCCCAAATGCCTTTTTCATGGGCTTCAACCAGGGTGCCGTCACGGTCAACATCCCGCAGACGCTCAACGAGCAGGCGGTGCAAATCGCATACATGCTCGGCCAGGTGCGGGCCCGCGGAGGATCACAAATCGAGGCCACTCCCGAGGGCGAACAAGCTTGGGTCGACGAGATGATCGACAAGGCGCGGGTCGGCGCGAAGTTCCGAGCCGAATGCACGCCGGGGTACTACAACAACGAAGGCGTCGCCGAGAACCCCAATGGCTTCTTCAGTGCCAACTACGGCGCTGGGCCAGTGAGGTTCTTCGAGATCCTGAGTGACTGGCGCGAGCAGGGCGACCTCGAAGGCTGCGTCGTTACCTGAAGTCAGTCGCCGTCCGGTCGCGGTCAGCCGTGTTCGGCGCGCATCGCAGTGCCGAAAATGGCATCGGCTAATTGCGACCAGTACAGCTCGGGGATGTCGTGGCCCATCTGCCCGTAGACAACGAGGTCGGCACCGGGAACCGCGGCGGCCGTAGCCTCGCCGCCCGACAGGGTGACGAGTGAATCTTCCCGCCCGTGCACGACCAGAGTCGGCATTTGCAGGTTGCCCAGCCGTTCGGTGCGGTCGCCTGATGCGGCGATGGCGGCGATCTGGAATGCGGACCCCTGCGGGTGGAAGCAGCGGTCATACGTTTCGATCGCGCGAGCGCGGGCTTCGGCCTCATCAAACAACGATCCGGCGATGATTTTTGACGTCGCCACGGTTGCGGTGATCGCTCCATCCCGATCGGTCGGAGGCGGTGTGAGGAGCGCCATGATCGCTGTCGCGTCGGGCTGGCCGACATCGGCGGCACCGGTCGTCGACATGATGCTGGTCATCGACAGGACCTTGTCTTGGTGCTCGATTGCCATCATCTGGACGATCATCCCGCCCATCGATGCGCCGACGACATGCGCGGCGGAAATGCCAAGCGCATCGAGCAGCCCAACCGCATCGGCGGCCATCGTCGACAGGCTGTACGGAGCCTCGACAGGTTGACCGGTCATCATCTGGGCGTACAGCGCCATCACGTCGGGTGGATCGCCAGCGGTCTTGGTCGAGAGGCCGACGTCGCGATTGTCGAATCGGATGACCCGGAATCCGCGCTCAAGGAGCTCCGAGATAAACCCGGGGCTCCATATGGTCATCTGGGCGCCGAGCCCCATGACGAGCAAGAGCGGGGGTGCATCCTGTGGGCCGAAGCTCTCGAAACAGATCTCGATGTCGTTCACTTCGATGGTGGGCATCGGAGGATCATGCCAGCTGGGTGAGCTGCATGTGCATCGGAGCTGGTCGCTGTCTGAGCGCGCCTTCCTTGTAGTTCGGCGAGGCGTTGGAGGGCAGGCAATGGTCGGGCGGATGAGGCGGGGAGGCGACGTCAGGTGAGGTCACTCGGGAGGACGCGTCCAGCGACGCGGGCAGCTACCCGAGCAAGCGCGATATATGGCTCGTGTTGATCGTCGTCGAGAGCCTCGAGGTGTGCTCGAACCGTTGCCCAATCGCCGCGTGCGACGGGCCCGGTGAGTGCAGCCACTGCCCCGTGCTCGGTCACGTCGGCGAGTGTCATCTGCATCATTCGCCAGAATCCGGCTGGGTCGATGTCGAGCCGACCGGCGAGCGCTTCGACTTCGGCACAGAGTGCAACAAGGTGATTGGCGGCGACCGATGCGGTTGCGTGATATGCCGCGCGATCATCGTCGGCAACATTGAAGGCGATGCCTCCGAGGAGGTCGGCTACCGCACGACCGGCTGGGTCGCCCGCGACGGCGAATCGGCAGCCATCGAGCAGGCGTGCGGCGCCGATTGTCGGGTTGGGAAGGGACATCAGCGGGTGAACCGAGCATCGTCGTCGGTGCGAGGCGAGCACATCGAGCCGGCGGGAACCAGAGCAGTGCGCAACGACCGCTGGCCCGGCATCGATCGACCGAGCGACCTCCGCAATGACATCGTCGGGCGTGCAGATCAGGACGAGATCGACGTCGGCCGCAGCGGTGGAGAGGTCGTGACGATCAGCGACTTCGACGTCGAGGCCGACCGCTGCCAGTGCACCCGCGAACGATCCGCCTGCCCGCCCGGCCCCGACGATCCGGACGCTGGTGAGAAGCGTTGAGGTCGTATCAAGATCTGCCATGGTCGTCATTCTGCCTCAGTAGCACGGCGATGCAGTTCGACGGAGAGTGGCGTATCTTTGACCCATGGCTGAACAGATGGTGTCCGTGTCCCGTGTGATCAAAGCATCGCCGGAGGCGATCTTCGACGTACTCGCCGACCCGGCCCGTCACGCCGACATCGATGGCTCGGGCATGGTCCAGAAGGTGCGCGGCGACGGCACACGGCTGACGCTCGGCGCCAAATTCGGGATGGACATGAAGATGGGGCCCCTCCCGTACAAGATCTCGAGCACGGTCGTCGAGTTCGAAGAGAACGAACTGATCGCCTGGGCCCACCTCGGTAAGCACCGTTGGCGCTATGAACTCGAAGCCACCGAAGTCGACGGTGTCCCCGCCACCAATGTCACTGAGACGTTCGACTGGTCGACGGCGCGGATCCCCAAGGCCATCGAACTGGCCGGATACCCGAAGAAGCACCCGGTCAACATGGAGGCAACACTCGTTCGCCTCGCTGCCCTCTTCGAAGCCTGAGCCCACCATCTCCCCATCCCGCCATCTCCCCATCCCGCCGGACACAAGCGCCTGTGGTGGCCATTCGCCCGAAACTGAGATGATCTCGCTTCACCGATGATGCGCGACCGTCTCTATTTCGGCAGCGGGAGCGTCAGCTGGTGAAGGGGACGTCGGGGAGTGCGATCTTCGACGGCTGATCGCTGTTGACGGTCGCGAGATGGAGCAGGAAGCTCCCGATGCCCGCAGCGCCCTGCATGTAGCCGGTTTGGCGCTCGACGAAGTCGGGGCGGCTGCGATGTTCGGCCTGCTCCCACGAGCGTCTGCCATCGGTCAGCGTGCTTGCTTCGACGATGACGGCTGCAACGCGTCGAGCCACATCGAGATACGCCGGGTTACCAGTGGCCCGATGCAGGAACAGGGCGTAGTCGCCGATGCCCGCGTCGCCACAGCACTGACCGTGGTTGTTCCAGAGGCCCGTGCTGCGTTTCTCGGGCGCGCCGGTCGCCAGCAGGCCACGCATGTTGCCGTGGATCCAGACGAGCCAACGATCGTCGCCCGTGATCTCGTAGAGCAGAAACATGAAGCGACCCGTGCCGGGCGGGCCGTGGCACTGGCCGAGATAGAAGAGTTCAGGCTGCTGCTCGGTGTGGCAAACCAGATGCCCGCCGCCTGATGGCGTGGTGTGAGCTTCGACATAGCCGGCCGCAGCGGCAGCGACGTCGAGGTAGCGCTGGTCGCCAGTCGCACGATGCAGGTCGGCGAGGAAGTAGCCGACGCCTGACGCGCCATGCGCGAAGTTCGGCGCATCGAAGGGAAACGGCATGTCGGCCATCATCAGCCAGTTGGGGCCGCCCTCACCGTCGACCGACATTTCGATGAGCCGGTCAGCGGTCTGCTTCGCCCATTCCAAAGCGTTCGGATCGAGTGCGTTCCGATGGGCGTAAAGGAAGCCGATGCCGGCGCCCGCCGCGCCGATGCTCAGGTCGAGTACTTCGCGTTCGCCGGTGATGCCGGTGATGTCGGAGAACGGAATGGGTTCGATCCAGCCGATGCCGGCGCCCATCGGATTTGCCCGGTCGGCCATCTCGCGAACGAGCCGCGCCGCGGTGTCTCGGAATACCTCGTGACCGCTCACTTTGGCCAACTCGTTGAGGACGAAGGTGTACCCAGGGCCGCCGCTGTAGATCGCGATCGAGTCGGCGCCGTCAACAAGTGCCGCAACCAACTCGTTGCCACCAGCTATGGCGGCGTCGAGATGCTGCTGCTCGCCGGTCGCACGGTGCAGTTCGAGGTAGAAGAGCACCACGCCCGCGCTGCCGTGATACAGGTTGTGACGGCTCGACCCGCTGCCATCCGGCACGCGTGCCCAGGTCGACCCGGCCGTTCCATCGACATGGCACGACGCGATGAACGCCTCGGTTTCCAACGCGTACTGCAGGGGCTCAGTCATCTCCCGAACCTAGCGATCTCGCTCATCTCACCCCACTCCCGCCCGAAACTGAGACCGTGACGCTTCGTCAGCGCGTTGCAACGATCCCCATTTCGGGAAGTGGGAGGTGAGGAGGAGTGCGCGAGTGGGGGGGGAGGGCTAGGTCAGTCGTCCCAGCCGACGAAGCTGACAACGTCGTTGTTTTCGGCGCGGCGTGAGATCACGTCGTTGGCGACGAAGTCAGGATTCGGCCAGCCCATGGCGACGCAGGTCATGATCACTTCGTCTTCAGGGATGTTCGCGTGTTCGCGAACGACCGTCGACTGCATAATGCCCTGGCCGTTGATCACACAGCCCAAGCCCTTCGACGTGGCAGCGAGCACCAACCCGTAGGTCGCGGCACCGCAGTCGAAGTGAGCAACGGTGTCATCAGCGAGCTCACGATCGATCGTGACGACGACCGACACCGGCGCGTCGAACTGACGGAAGCCGCGCATGACCCAGTCTTGGCGCATCCCCTTGTCGTGTCGTTCGATCCCCATTGCCTCGAACAACTGCACGGCGATCTCGACCTGACGATCACGGTGGATGCCCTGGTAGCCGTGATCAGCCATCTTGATCTCACGATCAACAGCCGCGCCGGCCAGCATCCGCTCGGTATTGCCCTCACGGATCAGTTCGAGTGGGGCGCCGGTGATTGCGTGAAAGTTCCACGGCTGCGTGTTCATCGACGAGGGTGCTCGCTTCGCGATGGCGATGATCTCGGCCATCAGCTCCTGCGACACAGGGTCGGGCTTGTAGCCGCGGATACTGCGTCGAGACGCAACGAGTTCTTCATACGAGAGCGAGTCAGCCATATGGGACCATTCTCCTGGATCGGTGGCCCGCGTAACGAACTGCGTCCGGTCAGGGCAGCTCGATGATCGCCTCGTGTTCATAACGCGCCACCGGTGAGCCGTCGGCGCTGATTGCCACGTCGAGGATCGCCCGCTTGCCGGCACGTGAGTCGAACCTCTCGACGACAACGGCGGTGGCATCGATCTGCGCCCCGACGGATGCGACGCCGAGATGCTGCAGATTGCTCCGGACGTGAATCCAGGAACCCGTCACCACCTGGGTGTGGAAGAAGTCGTTCGCCACGCGCATCCAGGTCACCGGGTGCACTATCTGTTCGTCTGCGTAGATGGCGAGATCGTCGCCGGCGCTCCACGCGTAGTCGTTCCATGTCTGGTCGGCAACGAACGAGATGGGGTCGAGCTGCTCGCCCTCGCCGGTGCACTTCGGCGGTCGGGTGCCCACCAGCGAGACGGCGCACGCGGAACGCAGTGCCCCGTCGACGCGTGCTTCGACGGTGCCGTCGACGGGAACGAAATCGACGACGTCGGCTTCGAGCACCGGTGTACGAAATCGCACGTGGCCGCCACCGCTCGCAAGCCACTCGCGTCCCCACGCTGCAGCAGGAACGTGTGTCATGTAGGCGTAGACAGTCACACCAGCCACGAGTGCCGACGGGAAGCCAGCAGCGCGAGCGCCGGCATCGGTGTGAATGGGATTGTCGGCGTGCTCGGCCAGGTTGACGGCAACGGTCGACCAGGCGTCGAGTTTGATTGTCATCGGGTCAGTCTGGCCGAGACGGTTCAGTCAGAAGACAGCGAGCGGCGGGCGATGGCCGTCACAACTGCACGAGGTTGTGGAGTGTCACCGATTCATCACCGGTGAGCCGTGGTGGGCAATCAGCCGCCACAGGCCAGTCGGTGAACGGGCGAACATGTTGGTGGCGGCGATTGTGCCGGCGCCATCTACGTCGACCAGATTTTCGTCGAGGTGCACCCAGGCCGCGTCGCCGATCACCACATGTGATTCGTTGGTGAGAATGAACTGGTTTCGGCCAGATCCTCGGAAGATGCCTTCCCAGCTCTGCATCACGTTGTCCCACCCTCGCAGGATCGGCCAGCCCGGATGGATACAGGCCACTCGTGGTGAGTGCTCCCATACCTTCGTCATGGCATCGAGGTCGCGAGCCTCGTGAGCGTCGTAGAACGCCTGGTTCGCTGCGAGCACCGCTGTGCTGTCGTCCATGTTGGCAGTCTGGCAGCGCTGGGCTGGGAGCGACGGGGCGAGTATCTACGCGGTGAGTATCTACGGAGTGGCGAGGGCCGGGCTGGGAGCGACGGGGCGAGTATCTACGCGGTGAGTATCTACGGAGTGGCGAGGGCCGGGCTGGGCGCTGACGAGCGCCGGAACGCCAAGTTGCGGCGATCGGCGTAGAGCAACATCAGTGCAGCGGTGGCAATGATGCCTGCAGCCACGATGCCCAGTGAGGTGCTTGATCCGCTGGCCAGAAGCGCGCCGCCGACGAGGGGACCGAAGACCCGCCCGAGCGCCATGATTGCCTGCGCATCACCGGCGCGCTCCTGCGGGTAGGCCGATCGAGCAGCAAGCAGTCCGAACGCTGCTGGCAAGCCCATAAAGAAGATGAATCCCCAGCCGACGAGGCCGATGGCGAAAGCGAAGTCGTTCCGCACGCTTGCAATCAGCACTGAACAGACCGCGGTACCGAAGAACCAGAACCCGGCAGATCCTCGGCGGCCCTGCCACTTGGCAGAGGGAATACCGGCCATGGCGTTGCCGCTGAACAACAGCGCGACGGTTCCAGCCGACAAACCGTTCAGCCCGGTTCCGATCGCCGCGGCGTAGACGAAGACCGTCGAGCCGCCCATCGTGATGAGTCCGAGTGCGAGCAGGATCAGGCGGGCCGCGCGAGTCGCGCCGTGTCGTTCGCCGCGATCGACGGGAGCGACCGACCGTTCGATTCGATGGGCGAAGAGCAATGGCAGGCCGGTGACCGCGGCGAGCACGACGAAGAGCCAGTCGACCCCCGCCGTTTGGATCAGCAGCGACGCTGCCGGTGCCGAAACGACGCCAACGAGTGGGCCGATGACGGCGACGTCGCCGGTGCGATCGTTGTCGCCGAAAGCGGCCTGCCAACCAAACCATGCAGCGAGCCCGAGCGACAGGCCGCTGAGGCCGCGAGCGACCGTGAGGAGAGCCAGGTTCGGAGCGACCGCTGACGACAGATTTGCGAGTACGCCCAAGACGGCGCCGATGATGAAGACGTGTCGTTCGGGACGGAGCAGCCTGCCGGCGAGGAATGACGCAACCACGAAGCCGCCGAGCTGCCCGGTTGATATCCAGCCGACGAGGCTCAGTGAGATATCGCGGTCGGCAGCGATCGCCGGGAGCAGAAAGGGTGTCGCACTGAACACCACGGTGCTCGATGCAATTCCCACCAGCAGTGCTGGCGCAACAGACGGCTTGAACGCTAAGAGCAGCCTGACTGGTATCAACATCAGCTCGCCGTTCGATTGGCGAGGTCAGGCGTTGCGGTCACGCCAAGCGTGATTTGACCATGCCGGCCACAATGCGACCATCGGCGCGGCCGGCGACCTCGGCATTGACAGCCTTCATGGCATTGCCCATGTCTGACTTCTCGGCGAAGCCGTTGTCGGCCATCACGCGATCGACGATCGCTGCGACGTCGCTCTCGCTCAGTGCTGCTGGCAGATACTTCTCGATGATGACCTTCTCGGCGCGTTCTGCTGCACCACGCTCGGCGGCGCCGCCCGCTTCGAATGCCTCGGCGGCATCAACGCGCCGTTTTGCCTGTGCCTTCAACACCGCGAGTATTCCGTCGTCGTCGAGTTCGATTGCCTCGTTGCCGGCGACCTGGGCTTCCTGGATGGCAGCGATAATCGACCGCAACGTGAGTTGTGTTACGGCGTCGCGGGCACGCGTTGCGTCGTTGAGGTCGGAACGGATCTGTTCGATCAACATGCTGACCATTGTGGCGGAAGCGGGCGAGAATTCTGCGGTCAGTTGCCAAACGGACGCGGACGGTCAGTCGACGTCTCGGTAGCTCCCGCTCGCCGCAGCGTCGCGGGCCTCGGCAGCAAGGGCTTCGGCCTCGAGGTACACCGGCGGCACGTAGCCGTGTTCGTCGCGCAGGGCCTGACGACCGGCCTCGATTGCCGAGCGGACCTGGGCCCGGAGTGCTGGCAGATCGTCGTCGGTCATTCCCTCGGTCGAGATGGGATCAAGCACACGGACCTCAGCGGTGGCCCGGCCCAGCCGCCAGTCGTCTTTGCGGAGGCAATCGCGAGTGCCGTGAACGGCGATCGGCAGGATCGGATGCTGCCCCTCGATCGCGAGCTTGAACGCACCTGCGCGGAACTTGCGCATCTCGCCGGTCTTGGACCTGGTGCCTTCGGGAAAGATCATCACGGAGACGTTCGTGGCAAGCCGTTCACGCGCCTGATCGAGTGCGGCGCGGCCCGAGGTGGTGTCGCCGCGTTCGAGTGGGATGTCACGTGCCAACCGCATCATCCAACCGAGGACCGGGATCTTCATGATCTCAGCCTTCGAGAGCCACTTGAACTCGGTCGGCAGGTGCGAGATGAGCAAGATGTCGACGAAGCTCTCGTGGTTCGCAACGGCGACGTACGGGCGCCGCATGTCGTCGGGCAGCGTGCCGGAGGTCGAGAACCTCCAGAGTGGGTTCAGTGCCGAATGAATCCGTGTGAGCTTGCGGAAGAGATAGCCGGCTGCGTAAGCGCCCTTGTCGAACGGCATCGTGACCACTCGGACAATTGCAACGAGGGGCGTGAAGACACCGACGAGGAGTCCAAGAACGATCCAACTCCAAATGCTGAAGACCGTCCGGGCCAGCTTCGTATCCATTGATTGGATCTTAGGCAAACGGCCAGGTCACACCCATCCCCTGCACACCGTCTGTCACACCGAGGTCAGACCAAAGTGTGACGCGGGCGTGAGGATGGCGTGACGCGGGCAGCTTGAACCGTGGGCTATACCGAGGTCTGATCTCGGGCTGCCGCTCGGCTCGCTGAGGCTCGAATGGCGGCACGGTCACCCGAGTCCATGAAGCCGGTGCGCTCGACGAAAAGATTGCTCGCCCGCGTTGTTTGGGTGATTGCATCGACGGCGAGGATGACTGCAGCAGCGGTGTATGACGAGTGTTCGTCGAACGGGAACAGGACGCGGCCTGGTCCGCCGGTGGGTTCGCTCAAGTCGTGCACGATGCCGGTCCAGTAGGCGCCCGGCGCGGCCGCGTTATCGCTGTTGGTCAACGGCGCACCCGATGTCGATGTGTTGCGGTGCGGACGGACCCATTCCAGCAGGTCGGCAGCGGTCGACACGTCGCCCATCACGGCACACGCCAGCGCGCACTCAGCCGTTTCTGATGCGGTAATCCACGGTTCGTCGTCGACACAACGAACGCCGAGACCATCGATCACGAAACGATCCCAGCCGCTCTCCATTCGGACTTTGGCAGCAGTGCCGGTGAGCGCGCTGGTCAGCACCGGGTAGTACCAGTCCATTGCCCAGCGCGTTTTCGGCTCAAAAGCATCAGGCTTCGAGCGAATCACTTCGCACATCGTGGCGGCAGCGCGGCTCCACTCGGGCCGGGGCGAACCGATGGCCTCACCGAGGTGAGCGCCACAGCGCAGAGCGTGCTGGATGCTCGCCGTACCGGTCAACAGCGCGTAGTCCCACGGCTGGCCGTCGGGCTCGACTGCCCAGAGCGGTATGCCGTCGTCGCGACGCAGGCTGAGGACGAAGTCGAGCGCTCGCTCGACGGTCGGCCACATGTTCTCAGCGAACCCGCGGTCCCATGTGCTGCGCCAGTGATGCCACACGCCGGTGGCGATGTAAGCGCACACGTTGGTGTCGATCTTGGCGTCTTCGATCGACCCATCGGGGCGGTAGTAGTTGTGCCAACTGCCGTCAGGCCGCTGGATGTCGGCGAGCCATTCGTAGGCGCGTTCGGCTTCTTTGTGGAGCCCGGCGATGTCGAGCGCCATGGCCGATTCGATGTGATTCCATGGGTCGCTGTGGCCGCCAGGGAACCACTGAATCATGCCGTTCGGCAGCTGCAGCGACGCGAGTTGTTCGGCAGTTTCACGAACCTCGTCGGCAGTGACGACGCCCTCAAGCGAAGGAATTGCGCTCACGCAACGCTCGCTGGTTTGTGCCCGTAAAGGACGATGCTCTTGCCGAGTACCGGTGACAGCACTTTCTCGGCAATCTTTGTCGAACTGGGTTGCGTCATGATGTCCCATTCAAGGAACGTGCGGTACTTCGCGACCAGCGGGTGATCGTTGTTGGTCGGACCGACCGCACACTTCAGCCACCAGTACGGCGAGTGCAGTGCGTGGGCGCGATGCGTACCCCGCGGATCGAGGCCGGCGCTGACGAGCTTCGCCTTCAACTCGGTGGCGGAGTAGATCCGCACGTGGCCGCCGACGCTGATTGGTGCGTGGTATTCCTCGCTCAGCATCCAGTTGATTTTCTCCGGCAACCAGGCTGGCACCGTTGCAGCAAACATGCCGCCGGGCTTGAGGACGCGCACCATCTCCGATATTGCTGCGACGTCGTCTTGAATGTGTTCGAGTACCTCGGAGGTGATGACAACGTCGAAGGCGCCGTCGTCGAACGGCAGCTTCGTGGCATCGCCGCGCAACACGCCCTTAAAGCGGTCGATGTCGATTTCGCCGGCTTCGACCATGGCGCCGAGCGTGGCACGCGTCTGCACTACTTCGTCTTGGGCGTAGTCGAGCGCCACGACATCGGCGCCGCGTCGTGCGCACTCGAAGACATGGCGGCCGAAACCGGCGCCTACGTCGAGGACTCTGTCGCCGGGTTTGAGGCCGAGCTTGTCGAACTTGATGGTCAACATGTGAAAGGGGTTTTCCTGTGATCCGGTTCGATTAGATGCGGCCGTTGCGCTTGAGCTTGGCGATGTTGTCCGGCATTGCGAGAACCTCGCGGTATTGCTCGACGGTCTGCTCGGCGCAGAGGCGCCAGGTCCACCGGTCGAGTACACGTTGGCGACCAGCTGCGCCGATTCGGGCGCGGGCCTCGGGGTTATCGAGGCCCCGTTTGAGTGCGTCGACGAGGCTGTCGACGTCGCCGGCCTTGCAACCGAAGACCGTTTCGCCGTCGGTGCCAGTGACTTCGGGGAGTGCGCCGCCGTCGGTGGCGACAAGCGGTGTGCCAGAGCACATGGCCTCGATCGCGGGGAGCGAGAAACCTTCGTACAGCGACGGGACGACTGCGAGTTCGGCCTCGGAGTACAGCTCGACGATTCGCTCGTCGGTCACGCCTGACACAAACTCGATGTATGGCTTCAGGCCGAGCGATTCGATGAGGTCCATCGAATGGCCGGGCCGGGGCTTACCGATGATGGTCAGGGTGATCTCGCGCTCGGTGCGTAGCTTGGCCATGGCTTCGAGGAGGTATGGCAAGCCCTTGAGCGCCACATCGGCCGATGCAGTGGTGATCAGGTGGTTCGGGCGACGCACGACGTTCTCGAGCGGCTTGAAAAGCTCGGGGTCGACGCCCACCGGCACCAGCCGCATACGGTCTTTACTCACACCCATATCGGTGTGGATGTCGTCGATCGAGTTCTGGCTGACCACGACGATGCGCGGCAGCTTCGACGCGACCTTGCCCTGCATCTTCACGAACGAATACCAACGGCCGACGGACCACCGCTTGTAGCGGCTCTTCGCGTGCTCCATCTCGAGCTTGCGATCTTTGGTGATCGGGTGGTGAAGCGTGACGATCGTGGGGATCTTCTCTTCGATCTTGAGGATCCCGTACCCGAGGCACTGGTTGTCGTGGACGAGGTCGAACTCGCCGGCACGGGGGATCAAATTGCGCTTGGCCCGCGAGCTGAAGGCCATCGGCTCGGGGAAGACACCGGTGAGGTACTGCGCCATCTCGAGCAGATCATCACGATTCTTGATTTCCCAGAATCCGGGAACACGGCCCGGATAGTGATCGTTGAACGTGTCGAGGCTGGGGAGCTTGGTGAGTGGCACACGCTCGTCGAGAACCGGGTAGGGCTGGCCGCCGAGCACTTCAACGGTGTGGCCGAGATCGGCGAGCGCCTTCGTCAGGTGACGTGTGTAGACGCCCTGCCCACCGACATGCGGCTTACCTCGGTATGTGAGGTACGCGAGCTTCAGGGGCTCACTGGGATCCAGGAGCCGGTGGTTTCCCGCCGATGACATCCGCTGAACGATATCGGCGCCTTATTACCGTCCGGTAACGGAGCGACCCGGAGTGACAAGCGTCGTCGCTCTGTGATGAATGCGTGATGCAGAGAACTACCAACTGATGGTCATGCTCCGTCGTAGAGGATTGCTGCCACTGACGAGCCGCGGCCGTACGTTGCACGCGTCAGGCGGACCCGATTGGGGCTCGACGCACGTGGCGTGTGCAGGCA
>JBNMOS010000047.1:0-22176 GCA_051275435.1 Ilumatobacter sp. | reverse complement strand
CGGCGACGCAGTCGACGCACGAGCCAGCCGTTGGCCACGAGCAACGATGTGCGCACCGGTCGAGCGGCAGCGAGTTCGGACGTCAGTCCGAAGAAAGAGGGATCGGCGACGCAGTCGACGCACGAGCCAGCCGTTGGCCACGAGCAACGATGTGCGCACCGGTCGAGCGGCAGCGAGTTCGGACGTCAGTCCGAAGAAAGAGGGATCGGCGACGCAGTCGACGCACGAGCGACGCAGGAGCTCGAAGCGGCGGAGCCGCTTCTCACTCCCATTCGATGGTGCCGGGCGGCTTACTCGTGATGTCGTAGGCAACGCGATTGACCCCGTCGACTTCGTTGATGATGCGCTGACTCATCACTTCGAGCGTCTCGTACGGGATGCGGGCCCAGTCGGCGGTCATCGCGTCTTCGCTCGTGACTGCGCGGATGATGATCGGATGGCCGTAGGTGCGTTCGTCGCCCATCACACCAACCGAGCGAACGTCGGCGAGGAGCGCTGCGTAGCTCTGCCAGATCTCGCGTTCGAGGCCCGCCGCCTTCAGCTCTTCGCGAACAATTGCGTCGGCCTCTTGAAGCAACGCCACACGCTCAGGCGTGACCTCACCAATGATCCGGACGCCGAGGCCGGGGCCGGGAAACGGCTGACGCCAGACCATCTCGTCGGGCAGGCCCAACTCGGTGCCAAGCGCTCGGACTTCGTCTTTGAAGAGGTCGCGGAGCGGTTCGATCAACTCGAGCTCCATGTCGTCGGGCAAACCACCAACGTTGTGATGGCTCTTGATAACCGCAGCCGTTCCATCAGCGCCGCCAGACTCGATGAGATCGGGATACAGCGTTCCCTGGACGAGGAACTTTGCTTCGGTGATGCCACCGGTGTGCTTCTCAAATACCCGTATGAAGCGCTCGCCAATAGCTTTGCGTTTCGCTTCGGGCTCGGTCAACCCGGCCAATGCCTCGAAGAACGACGGCCCTTCGTCGGCGTGAATCAGCTCGATGCCGAGGTTGCGACGGAAGGTCTCGACGACCTGTGCACTCTCGTTCTTGCGCATCAGGCCAGTATCGACATAGACGCATGTCAGCTGTGAGCCGACAGCCTTATGCACGAGCGCCGCGGCTACTGAGGAGTCGACTCCGCCGGACAGACCGCAGATCACACGAGCATCGCCGACGCGTTCGCGGATCAACGCGACCTGCTCCTCGACGACCGACGACATCTTCCACTCGGGTGCGATACCGGCACGCTCGTAGAGGAAGCGCTCCATCGCTGCGAGCCCATACGGCGAGTGCTTGACCTCGGGGTGAAACTGGACGCCGTAGATCTTGCGCTCGTCGTTCTCCAAGACGGCAACCGGCGCACCGGGCGACGAGGCCGTGACCGTGAAACCGTCGGGAGCTTCGGTGATGCCGTCGAAGTGGCTCATCCAACATTCGTGGCGAACCGGCGCCTCGTCGGGAAGAATGAGCGAGTCGCCCAGGCGCTGCAACTCGGCTCGCCCGTACTCGCCGCGCATGCCTCGACCGACGGTGCCGCCGAGCTGTTGCGCAATCAGCTGTGCGCCATAACAGATGCCGAAGATTGGTACGCCGAGGTCGTACACGGCGGGATCGAGCGAGGGGGCACCGTCGACGTGCACGCTCTTTGGCCCACCCGACAAGATGATGGCGGCCGGATTCTTCGCCGCCATCTCGGCTGCGCTCAGTCGGTGGCCCACGATTTCAGAGAAGACATGGAGCTCACGAACCCGTCGAGCGATCAGCTGGGCGTATTGAGCGCCGAAGTCGACGACCAGGACGGTGGTACGGGGGGTCTGCTGCGATTGACTCAAGATTGTGAATCGTAGAGCAGTGGCACCATCGAGCCGCCCAGGCCTGAACGAGAAGTTCAGCCGAATGGTGTGCGCGCTCATCGCGATGCTCATCGTGTTCGCGTCGGCACCGGCGCAAGCGATCGGCGCGGCGGTCGAAGGAGCGACACCGGCTGAGACGCTGCCGGTGTCGACCGACGTTCCCGTCGACACGCTGCGGCCGCCGATTACCGCCAACGAGTTCTTCCCAGAAGATCGCGATCTCACGTCGTGCATCGGCGTGCTCGAACGGCCGGGTTGCGGCAGCGAAGAACGCGGTGGCTGGCGTCAGGGACTCATCTTGCTCGCCGTTGTCGGTGGCCTCGCCGTCGTGTTCGGCAACGTCATCCGCAGCAGCCGCAAACGCAACGGTTGACGTCATCGGCGCAATGCCTGAGGTGACCGATAGGTAGCGCTGCGCCATGCCCATTCAAACGGGCCGAACCGGAACCGGGCAAGCCACCACGGCGACCATGTGAGCTGCAACACCCAGACAGCAACGACGAACCCGAGCACGAACGTCCGCGACATGTCGACGCTGCCGAGCGCGATCGTGAGGATGGCCACGCCGATAATCGTCTGAGTCAGATAGTTCGTCATCGCCATCTGGCCGACTGCCCGGAGCCGCGCATGGACCCCTCCCGAAGAGCGGGAGGCCCAGAGCACGATGAGTGACACGTAGCCAAGCGCCATTGGCACTGTTCCAAATGTTGAGATCGCCAACCCCGGAATGGCCGACGACCCGGCCCAGTCGGCGGACGTATTGATCAACAGGCCCACTATCGACAGTGGCACGCCGATCCCGAGGCCCCACATTGCGACCCGCTGATAGGCCTCATGGCCTGCAGTTCCCTGCACGAAGCCCAGCCGAAACAGGCCGATCCCGATCAACATCAACCCGAGGGCCCGGCCGAATCCGTCAAGGAGGAGCAGGACGCCAACGCCATCCGACAGCTCGCCTCCAATGAACCACGCCACGCCGAGATCAGCGTCCTCAACTGACGAGCTGAGCAGGAGCGCAACAACAGGGGCAGCATTTGCCAACACCAAGCCGGTCCCGAACAACCACGCCGCGGGGAGCTTGCGCAACAGCAGAACCACCGGAGCGCACAATGCGTACACCGTCAGCACATCGCCATCCCACACAATCGTGTGGGCGACGCCGACGATGAACAGGAGCAGGTTTCGCCAGAGGCTCAACCAAATCGATCGACGGCCATTTGCCGCAGCTCGGTCGGCGAAGATCACGACGCCCACACCAAACAGCAGTGAGAAGAGCGCCATCATCTTTTCGTTGACGAAGATCCGAGCCGCTACTCCGATCGCGGTGTCGAGCAGTGTCTTGTTTCCGGCCTGCTCGAGATTCGCGTAGGCAGCCTCGGGGAGCGCGAATGCCACCGAGTTCATTAGCAGGATGCCGAGCACAGCGATGCCGCGAATCACATCGAGGCTGTCGATGCGCTGGTCTGTTCGGGCCGCTACTGGCAATGGGTCGGCGACGACAGGGGTGTCGGTCATGGGCCATACTCTGCCCGGAAACCACCCGATTTTCGTGGATGTTTGAGCCATGCGGCAGAACCGCGAGACGGACCCCCGGAGCGACGTGTGCCATCCGTCAGGTCGCCCCAAGGCAGCCGGAATCGAGGCGGAGTTCTACTGTGCAGCCATGACGCCGGAAGAGTTCCGCAAACACGGCCACGACATGGTCGATTGGATCGCCGAATTCCTCGAACACGGTGTGGCCGAGCAACGCGTCCTCCCCGAGACCAAGCCTGGTGACATTCGGTCACAGCTACCCGAGCATCCGCCCACCGAGCCCGAATCGTTCGAGGCCGTGATGGCCGATCTCGAGCAGATCATCGTGCCCGGCCTCACCCAGTGGCAGCACCCCGACTTCTTCGCGTGGTTCCCATCAAACGTCACCTATCCGTCGATTCTTGGCGAACTGATGTCGGCGGGGCTCGGTATCAACGTGATGGCCTGGGCCACGTCACCGGCGGCAACCGAACTCGAGACGCTGATGCTCGACTGGATGCACGAGCTACTCGGGCTTCCTGACCGATTCCGATCCACCAGCGAACGTGGCGGCGGAGCAATTCAGGGCACAGCCAGCGAGTCGACGCTGATTGCCATGCTGGCCGCCCGCTGGAGGGCCACCGGCGGCGAAGTGAACGCCACCGGCGACACCACTCACCTCGTTGGATACTGCACGGCCCAGGCGCATTCGAGTATCGAGAAGGGATTCCGCATCGCGGGCATCGGCACCAACCACGTGCGCGTCGTGCCGACCGACAACGAATTCGCCATGCGACCCGATGCATTCGCCGACATGGTGGCTGCCGACCTCGCAGCTGGGCTGACACCATTCTTCGTCGTCACCTCGCACGGCACGACCTCCTCAATGGCGTTCGACCCGACACCCGACATCGCGTTGATCGCTCAGCGCCACGACATCTGGCTGCATGTCGACGCCGCGATGTCCGGTATCGCCGCGCTCGCCCCCGAGCATCGCTGGGTCAATGCAGGCCTCGACCTCGCCGACTCATACACCACCAATCCGCACAAGTGGATGGGGATCAACTTCGACTGCAACTTGTTCTGGACCGCCGACCGTTCGGCATTAATCGGGGCGCTCAGCATCCTGCCTCCGTATCTCGCATCCGAAGCCGCCCAGTCAGGCAGCGCGATCGACTACCGCGACTGGGGAGTGCCACTCGGACGACGGTTCCGCGCACTCAAGCTGTGGTTTGCGTTGCGGACCGAAGGTGTCGCCCCGATCCAGACCATGCTTCGCGACCACGTTGCGCTCACGCAGGAACTCGCCGGTTGGGTCGCGGCCCATCAGCGGTTTGAGATCGTCGCACCGCACCCGCTCAACCTGTTGTGCGTTGCGCACGCCGATGGTGATGCAGCGACCGACGACCTGATCAACGCAGCAAACGCGTCGGGTATCGGGCTGTTCACCCGCACGGTGCTCGATGGCCGATCGGTCCTGCGTATCTCGATCGGGGCGCGTGCCACCACACGCGGCAACGTGGTCGGCATGTGGGATCGGCTCGCCGCTCTCGCCGATTCGCAGAGTTGACCTGATGCGAACCGCGAGCGGCTGGGCCGCTGTTGTCCTTGTCGGCCTCGGAGCCGTCGTCGCTCAGGCCTTCGGGCGCTTCACCTACAGCGTCCTGCTGCCAGCAATTCGGAACGACCTCGATCACTCCAACACCGTCGCTGGATTGCTCGGCACCACCAATGTGCTCGCCTATCTCGTCGGCACCTTTGTGGTCGCTTCGCTCACCACCCGATTCCCACTCCTCACCGTGTTGCGGAGCGGGTTCGCATTCTCTCTCGGCGGCATTGCGCTAGCTGCCGTTGCACCGAACGTGTTCGTTTTGGGCATCGCACTCTTCTCGATGGGCTTCGGTGGCGCCTTGATTTGGGTGCCGTCGCCCGCTATCGCTGCAGCGTCCGTTGGCCCACATCGGCGCGGCCTCGCCGTCGGCGCGATCGGTGGTGGCGTGGGCGTCGGGATCGTGGTCAGCGGCCAACTGGCACGCGTCGTGCGCAACCGCTCAGGCGATTCCGCCTGGCGCGACGTCTACCGGGTCGACCTCGCGGCCGGCGTCGTGATCGTCATTGCAATCATCCTCCTTCTGCGCCACAGCCAGAGCGCACCCAGCGGCCAACGCGTCGGTGGCGCTGGCTTTGGCATCCTGCGCCAGATGCCCGGCTGGATTCCGATCACCGGCGCCTACGTCACATACGGATTCAGCTACCTGATCGCCATCTCCTTCCTGACGTCGCGGTTGGAGGACGATGCCGGGTTCAGCGAGGGCCTCGCCTCGACGATGTTCACCCTGGTCGGAATCGGAGCAGTTCTCGGCGGCGTCATGATGGGCGTCATCGCCGGCCGATTCGGCGAACGGCGAACGCTCGTTACCGGGTACGTGATGTTTGCAATCGCACTCGCCGGGGTCCTCACCGGCGTTGTCGGTGTGGTTGCAGCGAGTTCGGTGGTGATCGGGCTGATGTTCGGCGGACTGCCATCGGTGATTATTGGTTACGTCGTCCGGAACACGAGTCCCGAAGCGTTCGGCCCGAGCTTCGCCGCGGCAACCTTCGCGTTCGGCGTTGCACAGGTCACGTCACCGCAACTCGGCGGCTTGATTGCCGACATCACCGGCGGGTTCACTCTCGTGTTTGTCGTCGCTATCGGCTTCGCCCTCGCAGGCGCCGCGACCTCCAGTCAACTACCAGCCTGACCCGACACGACTGCAGTCACGGACGGGGTCACGGACGGGGTCAGGCCCCTTTCGTAACTCTGTGCTGGTGAGGACAACAGGGTCCAGCTCTGGCACGATCGCTGTATGACCCGCCCCGTTGCACTGCTCACCATGGCCACCGGCTACGTCGGCCCGGCGCTCGCTCGCACGATGGCCGACCGCGGCTTCGATCTCGTGCTGCAGGGCGCCGATGAGAGCGGCCGAATGGTCACAGCGGAGACGCCGTTCTCCGAGCTCGTACCCGACCTCGAAGCCCGCGGCGCTGCGGTCGAGACCGTCAACGACGTCGATCTGACCACTGCGGCTGGAAATCAGGCAGCGGTGCAGGCCGCGCTCGATCGGTTCGGCCGGCTCGACTCCGCATGCCTGGTGACCGGTGCAATAATCACCGGGAAGTTTCTCGACATGACGACCGAGCAGTGGGAACAGATCAAGCTGACCAACCTCGACATGGTCTTCCACGGGCTCCAAGCCGTGCTCACCCCGATGAAGGCTGCCGGTCAAGGCCAAGTTGTCGTGTTCACCTCGTCGACGGGCGCACGTCCCGACCCCATCACGTCGATCTACGGCGGTACCCGCGCTGGAGCCAACGGCATCGTCCGCGCCGTCGGCCTCGAGATGGCTCGCGACGGAATCCAAGTCAATGCCGTCGGCACGAACTTCATGGACTTCCCCGGCTTCATTAAAGCGACTGGAGCGGATGACCCGGAACGACGGGCAAAGATCGAGGCGCAAACGCCGCTGCGCCGTCTCGGCACCACCGAGGAGCTAGCGCACGTGACCGCGCCCCTCCTCGACGGAAAGAACCGCTTCCAGACCGGACAGTTCTTCGACTTCTCTGGCGGTTGGGGCGCCTGACCGCCAGAGAGTTGCGAAAGGGGCCTGACCCCATACGTAACTATCTGGGCAGGGTGATCAGGTCGAAAAGCATTCGACCGGTGGCGCCCCAGATCGTCTCGTCGTCGAGTTCGAAGAAGTGCAACGGCCGGTCAAGCGGCAGGTTGCCCCAACGCTCCAGGCGATACGTCGACGGCTTGGTGAGTTCGCTGATCGGCGTCCACATGACTCGGTCGGCTTCCATGGTCTGCGGTTCAAGGTGCGGCCGTTCACGGGCATCGAGGCGCGCCACAACAGGCACGATGTAGCTCTTCGAGACAATGGTGCTCAGATGTTCAAGCTCGCCGACGATGGTCGACAGGGCGGGGTCGAGCCCAACTTCTTCGTGTGCCTCACGGACGGCAGCCTCGATAGCCGTCTCGCCTGGGTCGACACGACCTCCGGGAAAGCTGATCTCACCCTTGTGCGTGCGCATTTCCATGGAACGCCGCGTCAGTAACACCTCGGCACCATTCGGTCCGTCGGCCAGCAGGCACAGGACAGCGGAGAGCTTGGCATCAGGAAAGGCGGGCAACATCGGACCCGACCGTTCCGGGACCGGTGCCACCAGTTCATCAACCGACCATGACGAGCCAAGCTCCCACGGCGTGGCGAAGTGTTCGGTAAATGCAGGAGGGCGGGGAACGCGATTGCGTTGCGCTCCGCCTGCGCGCATGTCGGTCATGGGGCCATTCAGTCGGCCGGCTTCCAGCCCTGCTCGACCAGTTCGGCGAGCACACGCGGAAGGCCAGCAGTCTTCAGGTTTGCAAGCACCCGGCCAGGCTGCTGTTCGCCGGCCTCGAACTCTTCCCACGCTGCAATGATCTTGGCCAGATCAGGCACAGGCGGTACAAAACTCATGTCGCCAGGATACGAGCCGACGTGGGGGCTGACACTCAGCTGCCCGTGTCAGTCGTTGTTCGATTCCTTGCGTTTCTTGTTCATCCGTTTCGCCGCATTCACCCCGTCGCCCACAACCCGACCGGCCTTCTTGCCAAGCTCCTCGCTCTGCGGACGCGCCGAGCCCTCCTGCCCAGCTTCCTTGCGTTTCTCATTCATCCGCTTCGCGGCATTCATCCCGTCGCCCACAACCCGACCGGCCTTCTTGCCAATCTCACCGCTCTGCGGACGCGCCAACCGCTCCTGGCGAGCTTGCTTGACCAGCTTCTTGTTCTTCTTGCTCGTCGCCTTCTCGGCGAAGTCGGAGTTCAACCAGATGAAGAACATCACGAACGCAATACCGCACAGCAACAGGCGCCCCGTGCTGTCCACGCCGAACACCGGCTGAAACGCAGCACCCACCAGCAGCAGCATCACCACGACATCGAGCCAACGGTGCACCGTCCGGCTCACCAGCGGAAAGGCCGAAGCGGCCCCCCGGGCAATCGCTGCGTTCATCACAACGATCGCGCCCATCACTAATGGAACCAGCGGCTCCGGCGCCTGAAACGCCGCGCCAATCAAGACGATGCCGATCAGATACTCAACGACCTGGTGCATCCAAAACGGACGCTGTGCACCCTCAATCGCCGGCATAGGGAGAGAGTACCGAGAGAAGAGAGCGAAGGCAGGGGCGGGTGCAGCAGAAGCCAGAACAGCAGCCAGTGAAAAAGTGTGTAGGCCGCGACGACGCGGCCCGAGAGCCAGCCCAGCAGAACGAGCGGCGGGCACAGCAGAAGCGAAGGCAGCAGCCAGTGAAAAAGTGTGTAGGCCGCGACGACGTGGCCCCAGGGTGTTGAACAACCCAGATGGAGGGCCCGGAGCTGAAACCGCAGAAGCCAGAACAGCAGCCAGTGAAAAAGTGTGTAGGCCGCGACGACGTGGCCCCAGGGTGTTGAACAACCCAGATGGAGGGCCCGGACGCACGTCGAGCCAGCGAGGCCACGAGCGGGGCGAAAACGAGCGCAGCCCCGGAATCGCTCAATGCGATTCCGGGGCTGGACTGATAATCGGAGCGACGAAGTCGATCCACCCTGACGGAGTCAGGGGCCGGTGCGACGAAGTCGCACCGGGAGGATCACATCATGCCGCCCATGCCGCCCATGCCGCCGCCCATGCCGCCGTCGCCGCCAGCTTCGGGCTCGTCAGCAACGAGGACCTCAGTGGTGAGGAGCAGTGCTGCGATCGAGGCTGCGTTCTGCAGACCCGCACGGGTGACCTTGGCCGGGTCAATGATGCCGGCCTTGATGAGGTCCATCATCTCGCCGGTTGCGGCGTTCATACCGAAGGCGCCCTCGGCTGCTTCGACTTCGCGCACGACGACAGAGCCCTCGAGCCCAGCGTTGTTGGCGATGTTGCGGCCGGGAGCGAGGAGTGCTTCCCAGACGGTCTTGGCGCCGGTGGCCTCGTCGCCTTCCAGCGACTCGACAACCTTCAGCACTGCGGTGCGGGCACGGATGAGGGCGGTGCCGCCACCGGCGACCACACCTTCTTCGATGGCTGCACGGACCGAAGACACGGCGTCTTCAATGCGGTGCTTCTTTTCCTTGAGCTCAACCTCGGTTGCGGCGCCGACCTTGATCAGTGCCACACCGCCGGCCAGCTTCGCGAGGCGCTCTTGGAGCTTCTCACGATCCCAGTCGGAGTCGGTGTTCTCGATCTCTGCCTTGATCTGGTTGACGCGACCTTCGATGTCGGCGCTGTCGCCGCCGCCATCAACGATGGTCGTGTTGTCCTTGGTGATCACGACGCGCTTGGCCGTACCGAGCAGATCGAGGGTGACGTTCTCCAGCTTGAGGCCGACCTCTTCGCTGATGACCTGGCCGCCGGTGAGGACTGCCATGTCCTGCAGCATCGCCTTGCGACGATCGCCGAAGCCGGGAGCCTTGACGGCTGCTGCGTTGAACGTGCCGCGGATCTTGTTGACCACGAGGGTGGCCAGTGCTTCGCCGTCGATGTCCTCGGCGATGATGACGAGCGGCTTGCCGGTCTGCATCACAGCTTCGAGGGTCGGCAGCATGGCCTGGACCGTGCTGATCTTGGCGCTGTTGAGCAGGACGTACGCGTCTTCGAGGACGACTTCCTGACGCTCGGTGTCGGTCACGAAGTACGGCGACAGGTAGCCCTTGTCGAACTGCATGCCTTCGGTGAAGTCGAGTTCGGTGCCGAACGTGTTCGACTCCTCGACCGTGACCACACCGTCTTTGCCGACCTTGTCGATGGCATCGGCGATGACCTGGCCGACGCTGGCGTCAGCGGCGGAGATGGTGGCGACGGAAGCGATGTCCTTCTTGTCGTCGACATCCTTGGCCTGATCGGCGATCGACTGCACGGCGGCAACGACTGCGGCCTCGATGCCACGCTTGAGCGACATCGGGTTGGCGCCTGCTGCGACGTTGCGCATGCCGGCCGAGATCATGGCCTGGGCGAGCACGGTAGCCGTGGTGGTGCCGTCACCGGCGATGTCGTCAGTCTTGGTGGCGACTTCCTTCACGAGCTGTGCGCCCATGTTCTCGAACGGATCGTCGAGCTCGATTTCCTTGGCGATCGACACACCGTCGTTGGTGATGGTCGGTGCGCCGAACTTCTTGTCGAGGACGACGTTGCGACCCTTCGGCCCGAGGGTGACCTTGACGGCGTCAGCGAGCTTGTTGACACCGGCTTCGAGTGCGCGGCGCGCCTCGTCGTCGAATTTCAGAATCTTTGCCATGTTGCTATTTCTCTTTCAGATCTTGTGGTGGTTACAGCTGTGGGTTTGCTCAGCCGACGATGGCGAGCACGTCACGGCTGTTGAGGACGAGCAGGTCTTCGCCACCGGAGGCGACTTCGGTGCCGCCGTACTTGCTGTACAGAACGGTGTCGCCGACGCTGATGCCGACTGCGATGAGCTCACCGGTGTTGTCGGAGCGCTTGCCCGGGCCGACGGCCAGGACTTCGCCCTGCTGCGGCTTCTCTTTGGCGGTGTCGGGGATGACGAGACCGGAAGCGGTCTGAGTCTCGGGCTCTGCGGGTCGGACGACGATACGGTCGTCCAGCGGCTTCAGGTTCATGTGTGTTGCCTCCATTGGCAGGTCACGGTTGTGTGTCTGATGTGTCGGCTCGGGTTAGGTACCGAATTGGCACTCTCCCCTACCGAGTGCCAATGATAAATGCCGCGCGGGCCAATGGCAACCGGCAGTGTCGACTGCTCACAAGAAGTTCGTCAGCTGTTCAGGCCGACGTGGCCCCGCTGAGCAGCGTGAGCGTCTCCGCGAGAGGGAGGCCAATGACGTTGGTGACGCTGCCGTTGATCTTCGCGACAAAGGCCCCCGCAGCACCTTGGATGCCGTAGGCCCCGGCCTTGTCCATGGCCTCGCCCGTAGTGAGGTACCAGTCGATCGCCGCGTCTTCGAGTTGAGCAAACGTGACCTCGGTTGTTACGATGATGGTGCTCGACCGGCGTGCTCCGGCGATGGGCACCGACACGGTGACACCCGTATGGACGAGATGGTTGCGTCCAGACAGGATGCGCAACATTCGGTAGGCATCGTCGGCATCGAGCGGCTTTTCGAAGATCTCGCCGTTGACGTCGACGGTCGTGTCCGCAGCGAGCACAACCTCGGCCGGATTGGCAAGCGGTGACGCCATCGACGCATGCACCTTCTCGATCGAGAGCCGACGGACGTAGTTGGCGGGAGCCTCGTCGGGCAGCGGGGTCTCGTCGATGTCAGCGGGCCGCACTGCGAAACGCAAACCGGCTCCCGCCAGCAACTCACGGCGGCGCGGCGAACCTGACGCCAGAACGAGTGGGGCCGTAAGACTGAGCATGGTCAGCCGCCTGAGAGGGCCATCACATGGCCGTCGTCAGGGACCGACACGTCGCTGTCGAGCCCGGCGCGTGTTTCGCCATCGAGCCACCCCGGTGGCACGGCGACCTTGATCGGTCCGTTGGTGTGCCCGCGCTTGATGCGCTCGCCACCCTCGACGATCTCTGCGGTCGGATCGAGCAGCGCGAGGATGTCATCGAGCTCAGCAAGCGACGCACACAGAGCAAAGCGGCGCCGGATGTCGGAACCGACCGGGTAACCGCTCATGTACCAACCGGAGTGCTTGCGAAAGTCACGCATGGCGTGGTCTTCGCCCATGTGTTCGGCGAGCAGACGACCGTGCAACGCCATCACTTCGGCCACTTCGCCAAGCGTGCGACTCGGACGAACTTCGCGGCCCGACAGCGCCTCAACGAGGTCACCGAACAGCCAGGGACGCCCGAGGCAGCCCCGTCCGATCACGACACCATCGCAGCCGGTTGCTGCCATCATTTTCACTGCGTCGGAGGCTTCCCAGATGTCACCATTACCGAGCACAGGGATCGAGCCGACGGCTTCCTTGAGTTCGCCGATTGCTTCCCAACGGGCTTGACCCGAGTAGTGCTGCTGGACCGTTCGAGCGTGCAGCGCAATCGCCGCGGCGCCCTCTTCAGCACAGATCTGACCAGTGCGCTTGTGCATCAACCAGTCGTCAAAGAGACCCATTCGAAACTTTGTCGTGACGGGGATGCCGTATGGCTCGGCGTTCTTGACCGCAGCGCGAACGATCGCACGAAGCAGCTCCGGCTTGGCAGGAACCGCTGCGCCGCCACCTTGTCGCGTGACCTTTGCTGCCGGGCAACCGAAGTTGATGTCGATGTGATCGACGCGGCCGGCGTCGCACAGGATGTGGACGGCCTTACCCATGATTTCCGGGTCGGATCCGTACAGCTGCTGGCTGCGCGGTTGCTCGTCGGGCCCGAAGCTGATCATCCGGTCGGTCTTGGCGTTCTTGTGGACCACCGGCGTCGCCATCGCCATCTCGTTGACGTAGACGAGGCCCGGTGCATACCGTCGGCAGAGTTCGCGGAACGGCGCGTTGGTCACGCCAGCCATCGGGGCAAGCACCACGGGAGCCGACAGCTCGTGATCACCGATCTTGAACGTCATGCACACAACGGTATCGGCTGGGTTTTGTCACCGAGGTCTGACCTCGGTGTGACAACTTCAGGGCAGGTTGGCAATGGCTTGTTCGAGGAGGTCCGCTTCGACGTCGATCGCAAGCCAGAGCGGCTGATTCTGTTCGCCGATGGCGTCGGGCGACGTCGTGGCGATCACAAGATTGCCTGCAGCAGCCGCTTCGACGAGTACCTGGCCCTGCGCCGGCAGCACGAACGACACACCGAAGGTGCAGTGGACCGGCTTGGTGATCACTACGGCCAACAGGAACAAATGGGTCGCCTCATCAGTCACGAGTTCGGCGGCGAGCGGCATGGCGACGGCCTCGGTACGAATATCGCCGATGCCTTCGACTGCGTGCACCCGAGCGAGGTCGGTAATGGCAGGGTGGCCTTCAGCATCGATAACCGCTGTGGGCCATTGGTTGCCGTCGACATCAAGCATCGCGCCGATATCGATCACCTGAAATACCGGAGCGTCAGGCAGTTCGGACGGCTTAGACATTCAGGAAGGGCAAGCGAAGGTTCGGGGTGGCGCCGACATCGAGCGCTGTTGGCCCGTCGGAACGGAGTCGATGCCAGCCGGCGGCCGCGATCATGGCGGCGTTATCTGTGCACATGGCCCGGCTCGGCAGGAAGCCCTGGATCCCGTCCTTGACGCATCCATCGAGTATCTCCTCCCGCAGCAGCGAATTCGCCGCGACCCCACCACCGAGGACGATGCTGGTCGCACCGACTTCCTTCGCCGCTGCCCGGGCCTTGGTCACGAGCACGTCGACGACTGCTGCCTGGAACGACGCAGCGACGTCGGCCGAGCTCACGTCGGGGTGTTTGCGGACGTAGTTCATCACTGAGGTCTTCAACCCGGAGAACGAGAAGTTGTAGCTGCCGTCGAGGAGAGCTCGTGGGAATCTGATTGCTTCGGGGTCGCCGAGCAGCGCAGCCTCATCGATCGCCGGGCCACCCGGATAGCCGAGGTCAAGGAACCGCGCCACTTTGTCGAATGCTTCGCCAGCCGCATCGTCGATGGTCTGACCGAGAAGCCGGTAGCGGCCGTGGTCTTGCATCTCGACGAGCATCGTGTGACCACCTGAGACGAGCAGCACGACGAGTGGGAATTCGAGCGTCGGGTCTTCGAGCGACGCCGCATACAAGTGCGCCTCCATGTGGTTCACGCCAATGAACGGCACGTCGTACACGAGCGCGAGCGACTTCGCAGCCGACACACCAACGAGCAGTGCTCCGACCAGGCCTGGGCCCACGGTGCACGCAATGGCATCGATCCGCGAGTCTTCGACACCAGCTTCGACGATTGAACGGGCAATCACTGGGTTGAGGACGTCAAGATGGGCGCGGGACGCGACTTCGGGGACAACGCCGCCGAACTCGGCATGGATGTCAACCTGGGTTGAGACGACACTCGAAACAACGTCGTAGCCGCCCATGACCAGTGCTGCAGCAGTTTCGTCGCAACTCGTCTCGATGCCGAGGACGAGGGTCGAGTCGTCGAACTCGGGGTGCGCGATCGGCTCAGACATGGATGGCCTCTCGGATCTGATCGAGCCGAGCGCGGTAGTTATCGCTCTGCATTTCGTGACACCACATCACGATGGCGTCTTCGACGTTGTCGTAATACTTCTGGCGGACGCCCGCAGCGTCGAACCCAAATTCGCGGTACAACTCCTGTGCCCCAGCACTGGTCGCCCTGACCTCGAGTGTCCAGCCAACGCAACCATGTTTGATTGCGGTCTCGGCAAGGTGCAGCATCAGCGCCCGGGCAATGCCTTGGCGCCGAGCGATCGGTGCGACGGCAACGTTGGTGACATGAGCCTCGTCGACAGCGAACCACAGGCCGGCGTAGCCGACAATCGCTCCGTCACGACGAGCCACGACGTAGTAGCGATCACCATGACGGACCTGTTCGATCTCGGTGGCGAACACGCTCTGAGACCAGCCGACCGGATAGGCGGCAGCTTCGATCTCCATAATTCCCTGGCGAATATCGCGCTTGCGCATTGGCGCGATCGACAGACCCTTGCCATCGGCCGGCTCACGCTGGAGCAGCCGCTCGATCACGCTCATGTGCGCGCCGCTCGAGTCGCCCAGTTGATCTTCGCGTCGGGTGCACGCAGGTAGATGGGCTCGATGTCGCGCGGTTGCACCCATTCTTCGCGGAGCGCACGGGCATGCGCTAGCTGCACCAGTTGCCCCGCAGACGGGTGGGCGTCGCCACCCATCTCGCAGTGGAAGCCCTCGAGGATCTCCTCGCGATATCGAACGGCGCCGTCGCCGACGACCAAGACGTCTTGGCTGCGCGCCATGAGATCGGCCACGAGATCTTCGATGGGGCCGACAGCCGGTTCGGCCACCTGTTGAATTCCACCCGGCACCTGTCGGTACATCGCGTAGAAGACTTCGCCTTTGCGAGCGTCGATGACCGGGACAACCACGCGATCGGTGTGGCGGCACGGAAACGCGAGCAGGTCGAGCGACGAGATGCCGATCATCGGCACGGACAGCGCCTGAGCGATCGCCTTCGCAGCAGACAGCCCAACGCGCATGCCCGTGAACAACCCCGGCCCAACGTCGACGGCGACGACACTGATCTCGGCGAGCTCGATCCCGGACTGCTTGCAGACGAAGTCAATCGCTGGCACGAGCGTCTCGGCATGGCGGCGGCCCTTGGTGACTTCGAACAGGCCAATCACGCCCTCGTGTCCGCCAATGGAAACGCTGACCCGTTCGGTTGCAGTTTCGATTCCGAGGATCAACATGCAAAGCGCTCCAGGCTCGTCTTCAATCGGTCCCAGCGGCCAGCCCATGATGCCCCCGTGCCGGCAATCTCGATGAACCGGGCCCGATCGAGCGCCAACTCGTCGGCCTCGTCATCGGGATCCTGGTCGAGCAGCACCGTGAGGTGATCGCCGAACGTCCCTTCGACGACGTCTCCCCACTCGACGAGAACGACACCGCCAAATTCGGCGAGTTCGCCCAGGGCGAGGTCGGCCAGTTCAGCGGTCCGTTCGAGCCGGTAGACGTCAGCGTGGTGCATCGTGCGAATACCCCGCGCCGGGCGTGGCAGGTCGTAGCTGTGGACGAGGGTGAAGGTCGGCGACGTGATCGGTTCGTCGATGTCGAACGCCGTACCAAAGCCCTGGGCGAATGCGGTCTTACCCGCCCCCATTTCGCCGGCGAGCACGACGATGTCACCGGCGCGAACCAACCCGGCGATCGCCCCAGCGATGGCGTGGGTGTCGGCAATCGAGGCCGCTCGGAGGTGCAACATCAGCCATCGAGGCTACGGCGCGAGAAGCGCGGCACGCGTTCCGAAATGCCACACACGATCTCGTAGCCGATGGTGTCGAGCCGGTCGGCCCAATCTTCGGCCCGAATCGTTTGGACGCCTTCGGGGCCGTCTTGCGAGCCGAGCAGGACGACATCGTCACCGATCCGGACCTCGTCGTCACCACAGTCGACCATGATTTGGTCCATCGTGACTCGTCCGACGATCGCACGGCGGCGCCCACCGATAAGAACTTCGCCGCCGTTGGTCGACAGCCGACGTGGCACGCCGTCGGCGTAGCCGATTGGCACCGTTGCCACGTTGCTGTCACGCTCGAACTTGTAGATGCGGCCGTAGGAGATCCGGCTTCCGGCCCGCGCCATTTTGACGTACGAAACGCGGGCACGCAGCGACAGCGCCGGGCGGAGTTCGGTCGACACATCGTCGACCCCGTGCCCAGGCGAAATCCCGTACATCGCAATGCCCACGCGAACCATCGACCGATGGGTGGACGGGTGGGCAAGTGCTCCGGCCGAGTTAGCAAGGTGCACCAGTGGCACCGCGCCAACGAGTTCGACGATGCTTGCAAGCGCCCCGTCGAACCGCTTGACCTGACGCTCGGTGAACTCATCTTCAGGATCGTCGGCGACCGCGAGGTGGCTGTACACACCCGCGAGTCGAAGAGCCGGGGCTCGTTCGGCGATCGATGCAGCGAGAGCGCTCGCCGCATGCGGGTGGGCCCCGACCCGCTGCATGCCGGTGTCGATCTTCATATGCACCGCCAAGCCCGTCGGGCCCGCAGCAACGAGTGCATCCAGGAAGGGCCGCGTGTAGACGGTTGGTGTGAGGCGATGCTCGACGATGCGACTCGCGCTCTCCGGTGGCTGCTCGCTCAGGATGAGAATCGGTGCATCGATACCGGCACGACGCAGCGCGATGCCCTCGCTAACCAGCGCAACGCACAGGCCCTCCGCTCCCGCAGCCATTGCAGCTCGGGCGACGTCGACAGCACCGTGGCCGTACCCATCTGCCTTGACCACTGCCCACACAGCAGCTGGAGCAACGACCGTACGAAGGTGCGCGATGTTGTGCTGGATCGCGTCGAGATCGATCTCGGCCCAGGCCCAGCGCGTCTCATTCTGCATTTCATTCCGCGTGTCATTCCGCGTGTCACTCATGGCATCCCTTACCGTAGGCCAGTCAGCACGACAGGAAGCACCTCGACGAGATCTCCGGCCAAGAGTCCTGCCGGAGGACACCCGCGCCCGGCGTCGGCGTGGACCCACACAGCAGCAGCAGCTGCGTGGAGCCCCGACAGGCCTGCAGCAAGTCCGACGGCAACGAGCCCGGTCAGCACATCGCCACTCCCTGCCGTGGCGAGGCGTTCGTCGCCGTGATCAACCAAGAGCACCTCTCCATCGGCAGCAGCAATCACCGTGGTCGGCCCCTTCAAGAGCACCGTGCATCCTGAGTCTGCGGCAAGCAACCGGGCCGCGGCCACGCGATCGTTTCCAGGCAGCGCTCCGGTCAGCGTTCGAAACTCGCCGTCATGCGGTGTCAACACAGTCGGCGTCGTCCGGCCACTGAGCACCGCGCCCGGCGATCGACCATCGCTGGTCACAGCAAAGAGCGCATCACCGTCGATCACGATGGGAACCGGAGCTGCACTGATGGTCTCGAGTGCTGCTGCCATCGTTTGCTCGTCGCGCCCAAGCCCGGGGCCAATCGCAAGCGCGCCGAACCGATCGATGTCAGCCAGCACAGCGGTGGCCCATCCGGCTTTCGGAACCTCGTGCTGGACAATTTCGGATCGAATCTCGATCGATTGCCCAGGGACCGACAGCTTGACCAGGCCCGCTCCCCCACGAGCAGCTGCCTCAGCACACAACCGTGCTGCACCGATCATTCCTTCGCAGCCACCTATAACCCGGACAGCCCCACGCCACTTGTGCGCATCGATCGATCGCCGGGGCCACCACGCTGCGACGTCAGCGGCGCCCAGGAGATGTTGGTTCACCGCTGGAAGTTCGAGCCCAATGTCAGCAACCACGATGCGCCCGGCCAACGACGCGCCGTCGCCGAAGAGCAGACCCGGCTTGAGTGCCTGGAACGTGATGGTCCGATCAGCTCGGAGCACGTTGCCCGAGGCCACTCCTGTCAATGCATCGAGACCACTCGGCACATCGACCGCGAGTACCGGTGTTACCCCGACATCAGGCGCCGGCCACTCGCCGCGAAAGCCGGTGCCGTACGCCGCGTCGATGATGAGGTCCGCTGGTGGCAAGGAGTCTGGCAGCGCTGCAGCGTCAAATATTTTTACCTGTACGCCGCGCCGTCGAAGCACTGCAGCGGCCACGCGCCCGTCTGCACCGTTATTGCCTTTGCCAGCAATCACGACAACCACACGGCCGTAGCTTCCCCCCAACATGTCCAGGGCAATTCGGGCCACGGCCCAACCTGCTCGACCGATCAGTTCGTCGATGGGCTGAGGTGCTGCCGCGTCAACTGCCGCCATCTGGCTGGGCGTCAGCACCGGGAGCATCGTTCCAACCTATGCGGTAAGCGATTCGCGCAGCTCGCGCTTCAAGAACTTGCCGTTGGCATTGCGCGGGAGTGGCTCACCGAGGAACCACACGCGCTCGGGGATCTTGAACTTGGCGAGCGTCGGAGCGAGGAACTCGCGGAGGCCGGCCTCGTCAAGTGACGCACCAGGCGCAAGGACGATGGCGACACCGACGATCTCACCGAGGCGATCGTCAGGCACGCCGAACACGGCTGCTTCAGCAACTGCTTCGTGCTGGTAGATCGCTGCTTCCACTTCAGAGCAGTAGATGTTCTCGCCACCGCGCAGCACCATGTCCTTGGCGCGATCGACGATGAATACGTAACCGTCCTCGTCGATCGTCGCGATGTCGCCGGTACGGAACCAGCCCTCTTGAATCGCCTCGGCGGTGGATTCTTCGCGATTCAGGTAGCCCTTGATCACGACGGTGCCGCGCACGCAGAGTTCACCGACACCGCTATTCGGAACGTCGTTGCCAGCCTCATCGATCAGCTTGCCATCGAGTGTCGGAACGATCCGGCCGCACGACGCCGGCTTGGCAACGTAGAGCGCACCAGAGTTGGCGGTGACGATGCCGTGCGTCTCAGTGAGGCCGTACCCAGTACTCGGAGAAGTGCCCGATTGGGACTTGTCGATCTTCTCGACGAGGTCGGGTTGCAACGGGGCCCCACCGCCGCCGAGACCGGCGAGGGTGGAGGTGTCGCGGGTTTGCCAGTCGGGGTGCATCAGCATCTCGCGGCTCATCGTCGGTACACCCGAGAAGTTGGTCACGCCCTCGCGCTCGATTAATTCGAGCGCCCGAGCAGCATCCCACTTGTAGGTGAGCACGATCTTCGAACCGGAGATCGTTGCCGGATGCAACAGGCAGTTGTTTGCGGTGACGTGAAACAGCGGCGTCGGCGCCATGAACACGTTCTGCTTTTCAGGATCGGCCGCTGCAGGAGGTTCGCTGCCAGCAGCAACAGCCGCCTTAACGCCAGCAAGCGCGGAGACACCGGCCATGAAGGCGAGATTGAGCAAATTGTGGACCGACCCGCGATGGGTGAGCTGCGCGCCCTTTGGAGCACCCGTCGTGCCCGAGGTGTAGAAGATGCACGCATCGTCGTCCGGGTCGATATCCGCCTCGGGCAGGGTCGCCGGCGCGGTCGACGGGTCAACGACGTCTTCCCAACGCGTCGCACCCTCCGGCAGTTCAACATTTCCGTCAGCCGGCGTCCGCACGGCAATCACGTGCAGCGGATTCGTTGCCCGGAGCTCGTCGAGCACCGGTGCGACTCGCTCGATCCGTTCGCTATCGGCAATCAACACCTTGGGATTCGAATCGGCCAGGCCGTACTTCATCTCGTCAGATGTCCACCAGGCATTCATGCCGACGCATGCTGCGCCGAGGGAAATGATTGCCCAGTAGCTGAAGACCCACTCGGGGTAGTTGCGCATCGCCACGGCCACACGATCGCCGCTCCCGACACCGTGTTCTTGGCGCAGGTGGTGAGCCAGCGACTTGATGATCGCGTCGGACTCGGCGTAGGTGTATCGCTCGTCTTCGAACACGATGTAGTCCCGGTCGGCGTAGCCGCCGGCGAGCTCCCACACGAACCGCATTGACGGTGGCGCCGACTCGAAGATCCGCATCGGGATCCCCCGGACCTCGATTTCCTTCATCGCGAACTGCGCACCCGGTGCTGTCAGTTCTTCCCACGCTTCTTGAAACTCCACGAGCATGCGCTGATCATCGCAGCCACGCGGACTCCGCCACTAATCCAACGGGTTGGTAGGCGGCCATTGCCCACTTCAGCTCACACAAGAAGGCAGCGGCTCGGTCCCCCCGAGCGTGAGCGAGTCAGGCCGCAGGTCTGAGACTTGTGTGTACCGACGCAGGAGGTGAGCGGCGTCCTCCCGAGCGTGAGCGAGTCAGGCCGCAGGTCTGAGACTTGTGTGTACCGACGCAGGAGGTGAGCGGCGCAGCCGCAGAGGAGCGACGAAGGAGCTACTCACAAACAACTATTCACACACAACGTAGGCCGCGGCAACCAGGTCGCTGTGGGTCAGGCTCAGGTGCCAGGTGGTCACGCCTGCTTGGGCGGACAGTTCGGCGGCTCGGCCGGTGAACGCCAGGCTCGGCACACCCGATTCGGCTCGCTCGACCCACACCTCGTGGAATCCGAAGGCACCGAGGCCAAGCCCCAACGCCTTCATGACAGCTTCGCGTGCAGCGAACCGTGCTGCCAGAGATGGAATGGGGTCAACCTGTGGCTCGACGTAGGCCAATTCGATTGGCGTGAAGAGCCGCGTCCGCATCGACGGAGTCCGCTGCAGTGAAGTGCGAAACCGTTCGATGTCAACGACGTCGATCCCGATACCGATCATTGCGTCAGGAGCGCCAGTAGTTGGCGGCGTCGGAGATCGGGCCCACCAGCAGTTCCTGCACCGACAACTTGCCGAGTAGCGAGTCGTCGAAGCTGCCTTCAGTTTCGGTGACCCAGTCGACGAGCCGGTCGTAGCGGCGGTCGTAGCCCTGCAGCACACCTCGCATGTCGTCGGCAGGGAGTAGTTCGTGGAACGTCACATGCAGCAGTGTGATTCCGACAGCTTCGCCAGACTTCACTTCGGGAATGAAGATCACGGTCCGACCGTCGCTGCGCCCCTGGGCGACCAGGACTTCGCGTTCGGAAGCAACCCGGTGCTTCGTGCCGCGCAACTCGGCATTTCCGACAACACGACTTTCCAAATCCAGCGAGATGCCGCCCCGGTCGATCACCGAGATCGCGTCACCGTCGACGGCATATCGCGTGAACCCGCGGACTTCAGCAACCGCCGGGTCGAGGTCAGCGAGGATCTTGAGTGTCCGATAGCTGAGAACGTCACGACCTGCTCCAGCGTTGAGGACGGCTTGGACAAGCGGACGAGCGATGATGCCTTCATCGCTGCGCGAAATGCCGACGGTGACAGTCTTGGCCTGGTGCTTGATCGTGTCGACGGGCCGCGTCAATTCGTCGATGGCCCCGCTGAGGGCGGCGACAAGATCGTCGATGAGGGCTGCCGGCGTGCCGACCTTGCCGGTCCGTCGGTGATACCCCTCAACTGGACGGTCGGCGAGCACATCATCGAGGATCCGAGACAGCTTCACCGCTGTCGACGCTTCAAGATGACCGTCGTACAGACCTGAACGTAGCCCGTCGTGGAACGCCGCAGCGGGCTTCGGCATGGCGGCGGCGACGAGTTCGAGTAACTCGTCGCCGGACAGAGCCCGACTGGCGAGATACTCAACGACCTCACGGGCCTCGCGCAACGGGAGCGCTGAGGCATCAATGGCGAGCGCCGCCTCGTACCCGAACAGGTGCCCGACCATTGCCGACAAAATGAAGCCGAGCGCCGGGTCTACCGGCGGCACGTTGATCGTGGCATCGGCGTGGTACCGCGTTTCGCCGTCGT
>JBNMOS010000046.1:0-22200 GCA_051275435.1 Ilumatobacter sp. | reverse complement strand
TCGTCGCTGAAGCAGATCTCGACGCTGCCGCCACTCGTCTTCGCAGGCGAAGCGCGTTCCTTGCAGGCCGAGCTCGCACAGGTTGCAGCCGGCAATGCGTTCCTCCTCCAGGCGGGCGACTGCGCCGAAAGCTTCGAAGACTTCTCGGCCGACAACATCCGCGAGAAGCTCAGGGTCATCTTGCAGATGGCCGTCGTCCTCACGTACTCGGTCGGCGTTCCGGTCGTCAAGGTCGGCCGCATGGCCGGTCAGTTCGCCAAGCCACGCTCGTCCGACACCGAAATGGTCGGCGACCTCGAAATCCCGTCGTTCCGTGGCCACATCGTCAACGATGCCACCGCCACTGAGGCAGCTCGCACCCCGAATCCTGACCGTTTGGTCCAGGCTTACCATCAGTCGGCCTCGACGCTGAACCTGCTGCGTGCATTCACCAAGGGCGGCTTCGCCGACTTGAATCGGGTGCATTCGTGGACGCAAGAATTCGTGGCCTCAAGCCCCGAAGGTGAACGCTACGACAAGCTCGCTCGCGAAATCGATCGTGCGCTCAGCTTCATGCGGGCCTGCGGCATCGAGACCGAAGACAACTCGAACCTCAGCGAAGTCGACGTCTTCACGTCCCACGAAGCGCTGATTATCGGCTACGAAGAAGCCCTCACCCGTCGAGACTCCATCACCGGCGACTGGTACGACTGTTCGGCCCACATGCTCTGGATCGGCGAACGCACCCGCGATCTCGACGGCGCACACGTCGAGTTCCTTCGCGGCGTCGGCAACCCCATTGGTTGCAAGGTCGGCCCGACGATGACCGGCGACGAACTCATCGAACTCTGCGAGATCCTCAATCCGTCGCGCATCCCCGGTCGCCTCACGCTGATCACCCGAATGGGAGCCGACAAGATCGAAGAAGGCCTGCGGCCATTGCTTCGCGCTATCTCCGACTCCGGCCACCCCGTCGTCTGGGCCTGCGACCCAATGCACGGCAACACCTATACAGCTCCGAGCGGCCGCAAGACCCGCCACTTCGATGACATCGTGCGTGAAATCGGCGGCTTTGTTCGCGCCCACCGCGCCGAGGGCACCTGGCCAGGTGGCATCCACGTTGAACTGACCGGCGAGAACGTCACCGAGTGCCTCGGCGGCGGCGACGAACTCGTTGATGCCGACCTGGACAGCCGCTACGAAACGGTCTGCGATCCGCGCCTCAACGCTCGACAGGGTGTCGACTTGGCATTTCGGGTCGCCGAACTCATCCAAGACTTCACCTGATCGCTCCGGGCAGCCACCAATGACGGCACTCGACCTCTGCGCTGCCTGGCCAGTACCGACGGTGGCAGGCGCCGTGATGCGGTGCGGCTCGGTCGTTTCCACACGTGGTGACGTCGACGCGAAGTTTCGGCTCGCGTCACTCAGTAAACCAATGACGGCCTGGGCGGTGCTCGTCGCCGTCGAAGAAGGCATCGTCGACCTGGACACCGTCATCGACGAGCAATTCGCCGGGCAACCCGGCTGCACGCTGCGACACCTCCTGAGCCACGCCGGCGGGTACGGCTTCCTGGGCACCGATCCGATTGCTGCGCCGGAACGCACTCGCACGTACTCGAATGGTGGTGTCGAACTCGCAGCTGCTTGGATCGAGTCGCATGCCGAAATGCCCTTCGCCGACTACCTCTCACTCGCCGTGTTTCAACCGCTCGGCATGACCTCTGCTGAGCTGATTGGATCACCGGCATACGGGGTGTGGGCCTCGGTCGACGACGTCGTGCGGTTCCTTGCCGAGGTGCGCACACCACGCCTTCTCGCATCGGCCACCGCGGCCGAAGCTGTTCGCGTTCAGTTCGCTGCACTCGGAGGTATGGTTCCGGGCGTGGGTCGCTATGAACGGTGCCCGTGGGGCCTGGGGTTTGAAATTCGTGGCGATAAGTCGCCGCACTGGACCGGAACGCGCAACGACGCTGCCACGTACGGTCACTTCGGGGGTGCCGGCACGATGATGTGGAGCGACCCAGCCGCCGATGTGTCGCTGGTTGCGTTGACCGACCGCCCCTTCGATCAGTGGGCTACCGATGCGCTCCGCTACTGGCCAGCGTTATCTGATGCAGTCCTCGACGAGTTCGCCATAGCAGGGTCCGCGACCTGATCATGTTCCACCACGGTGATCGAGTTCGCTACGCCACTACCGGTCCCGACGGGTTCCCCGTGGTGCGCTACGGCTTTGTCGGTGGAACGGCAGCCGCGGGAGGCCCTGTTGTTGTCATGCTTGACGGCGAGTTGGGCGGCGACGTCGTCAACATCGACACCCTTCAGCCCGTACACATCTCCAATGTGACGCTCACACTCGAAGGCACAGACCTGCTCGAAGATCCGGCGCTGCGTCAAGGCCTCGTCCACCTGTGGGCTGCCGAGGCCGAATCAGCCGGCTTGGAAATCGGCGCGATGCACCCGATGGGCACTGGCGTCAGCGACAGCTGCCAGGGCTTCGCGCTCGCCGAACTGATGAGTGCTGGCGAGCCATACGTACTCAAGGCCAGCCTGTGCCCGAGCGACCTCGATGCCGTGCTCGTGTATGCCGCACGGCCCGACGGTCACCGCCTGTAGCGCCGTCAGTGGTCGACGATGGCTTCCTGGCCGGCTGCAACATCTGCGCGGTGCGCGGCGTTACTCACCTGCCCTGAACCGCCAACCACTACGTCGACCGACACGGTGACCGTCGAGTCGGTGAGTAGTGGCGTCGATTCGATGTTCGATTGAATTCGTTCTGCAGCGATCGAGGCTTCGTCGTCGGTAGTTTTCGGCATCCGGACACAGAAACTGGAGTCGCTGTCTCGATACACGGTGTCAGAGGTACGGACGGTTGCCTTCACGACCCAGGCAATACGTTCAAGGATCTGGTCGACGGAGACCGCCCCAAGCTTGCTGAGCTGCTCGAAATTTTCGACATGCAGTACCAGAGTTGCGGTCGGCAGACCGAACGCATCGACGCCTGCTGCAAGGTCGCGATCCAACCGGCGGCGATTGAATGTGCCGGTTGCCCGGTCGACAATCACGTCATCTTCGGTCTTTTTTGAGCGTATAAAACTCAAGGTCATACGCGTTCATCGGCATGGGTCGCCAGATACTTGAGAAATTATCGGGTATCGACCACTCGGAACGCTTCTGCACTGGTGCCTTCGGGCCTTCCCCGTTCTGCCGCGCTGCTCTTCCACCACTCCCGCACCCGTTCTTCCATACCGTCCGGATCACGATGCTGGCTCTCATGGCAGCGCAACGCCCGGATCTTGCGGTCGAGTTGCTCGGTGATATCGACGAAATCGTTCGCCTCGGCTCCGAGCATCACCCAGACTTCACTGACCGCCCAGTCTTCGAGTTCAGCGCATTCGGTCCCGGGGAAGGCGAACGGATTGCGTGCATCCGGATAGACCGCGCACATCGTGGCTTCGCCGGTGGCGATGTGATCAGGGTGCGAGCCGTACGTGGAGTCGAGGTTGCGCATTGGGTTGTGCGTGATGACCACCTGCGGGCGCACCTCGCGGATCACCTTGCTGATGTCGTGGCGCATTGACATGTCAGCCACAGCTGCGCCATCCATATGGCCGAGGAAAACGAGCCGAGTGACACCCACCGCAGCCGCCGCGTTGGTCTGCTCTGCGCGGCGGATCGACGCCATTTCGTCGCGCGGAATCGAGTGATCGAAACCGCCCGCTTGGCCATCGGTCACGAGGCAGTACACCACCTCGATGCCGGCGTCGGTCATGTTCGCAACCGTTCCTGCTGCACCGAAGTCGACGTCGTCCGGGTGTGCCGTCACGACAAGGACACGTTCAATTTCAGAGAGGTTCAACATCGACGTCATTTAACCAGCACGCGCAGCGAGCGATCGCCCCCTCGCCCAGGTCGCCAAAAAACGAAGGCGGTGAACTCTGCAATCCGGGGTCGCAGGTATCTACAGTGCGACCCATGCCGCCCAACGCCGACGACATCTCCCGCGACCAGATCGACTTGTCTGACACGGAGTTCTGGGCGGGGCCACTCGATATTCGCGAAGCCACCATCAACGGCATCAAGCGACTCGCTTGTGCCTGGTCCTGACGCCGCCGAGCGCCCGGACCTGGCGCTCATCCAACAACTCACCGTCGTCGGCTGGTTGTTGCTCGGTGGCCAGTTTGGCTTCATGCTGTTCCAGTTCGAACGTGTCCGAACTGTCGACGGCACGCGCTTCGCAACAGCGTGGGATCAACGCATCGAAGTACTGAGCTTCATGATGTTGCCGCCGAATCTGATGGTGCTCGTTCCTGCCGCCGCGGTTGCAATCGGAACGACCTGGCTGGCAGGTGCGGCTCAACGCGGTGCGTGGCTCGACATGTTGTTACGCCTGGTTGCCGGCATTTCTGTCTCGATGATCTTCATTGGATTCGCAGCGGTCATCGAAATCTCCACACGCCTTGGCCGACTCGAGTTGGACTCGATCTTCCTCCGACTCGGAGGCATGTCGCTCGCCGCTGGCGTGGCGCTGGGCTGCAGGTTGGTCGATCAGCGCCACGTCTGAACTGTTTCGGATCCAACAGCTCAGCGAGCGTGGCGCAGCGGAACAAACCGGTTCAGCCGCCGAGGTCGCCGTGGCGGAAGTGGTTCCGACAAAGCAGTTCGTAGCGAACAGCGTCACCAAAAAGCGGCTGCGCTTCGTTGTTTCGCGTATCGCCCACGACGACGGTGTCACCTTCGTAGACAACAACGCCGTTGACCACGCGGGCGTTGTGTGTGGCCCGAGCACCGCACCAGCACCGCGCCTCAACCTGGAGCGGGCTGTGCTCGTCGGCGAGTTCGAGCATGCGCTGGGACCCAGGGAAGAGCTTGCCGCGGAAGTCGGTGAGCAGTCCAAACGCATAGACGTCGACTTCAAGATCGTCGACGACCCGGGCCAGCTGCTCGCACTGCGCCTCGGTATAGAACTGCGCTTCGTCACAGACCATGTAGTGGATTGGCCAGTTGGCAACAGCGAGCGAATAGACGTCGAGGTCGGGCGCCACTTCGATCGCCGGGGCGGCCACGCCGAGGCGACTGGTGACCTGTTTCCCCTCGCGATCGAGGGTCGTCAACAACAGCCCGAACAGTTGCCGGTTTGCCAGGTTGTGGTGGATCTGCAGCGCAACGGTGCTCTTGCCTGAGCCCATCGTGCCGAAGCTGAATCGAAGCGTGGCCATCTGGAGACGAACCTAGCCGCGCCGGTCAGCCGTCGGAGTTGTCTGCCGGACCGATTTCGACGTCCGGGTCGACAATCGCTGGCCCGTTGATCCCACCGGCCGGTGGCGGCGAGTCGTTGCCTCCGCCGCAGCCGGTTGCCGCAAGTAGCGAGAAAACAACGCCGGCGGAAATGACGGACTTCTTCATAGGAATGACTGTACCGATCTTCAGCGGAGCAGTGCTTGCACCGCAGCGATCTGGTCGGCAACCGCTGCCAGCTTGTCGTGGCGGTAGCCCTTCACCCGAGCGAATCGAAGGGCGACGACCTGGACCGGTTCGACGTAGACAACATGGCCATTGCGGCCGACGCCCTTGACGATGACGCCTTCGTGGCCGAGTCGAACCGCTTCGGACATGAATAGCTCGGCCTCAACTGCGTCGGCGGTAATGATCGAGGGCAAGCGCGCCTCGACTGGCACGAACTCGTGCAGCAGGTCACGACGTGTGGGCAAGCAGTCGGTGACGTCGTTTGCTGCAAGGCCGTCCTTGAGAGGTCGACCAGCCTCGCGACGAGGGCGGATGAGTCAGCCAACGCGTGGCGTGCGCCCGGGGGCTTCGGCGACGGTCGAGGCGAACGATCCTGCCGGCGTCGATTCAGTCGGCGGCTGGAGCGCGTCGTGCGATGCGTTGGATCATCGCTCCGACGACGACAGCAGCGATGGCGAGGGTCACGAACGATCCCGATGCCGGCCCGGTCGCCGGGAGTTCGGTCACCAGGTTGAGCGTGGGCGCTACGGCGACCGTCGTGGTCGCTGCGTCGGTGGTCGTGGTTGGCGCGCTGGTCGTGCTGGTCGTGGTCGGCGCGCTAGTCGTGGTCGGCGCGCTAGTCGTGGTCGGCGCGCTAGTCGTGGTCGGCGCGCTAGTCGTGGTCGGCGCGCTAGTCGTGGTCGGCGCGATGGTGGAGGTCGTGGTACTCGTGGGTGCGACGGTGGTCGAGGTGACCGCGGTGGCCTCAACGAGGTGGAGCGTCGACTCCTTTTGGATGTTGTAGTCCGCGAGCGTGCGGCCGTCTTCGAGCTCCTTGCCGGCGAAGATGAGGACCTGATCCTTAGGCGGAATCCCTTCCTTGTCCTGGATTTTCGATTTGACAGCATCGATGGTGTCGCTGGATTCGACCTCGAGGGTGATCGTCTTGCCGGTCAACGTCTTCACGAAAATCTGCACCGGTTTTCATCGGCAGGTTCAGGGGTCGACTTGAGAGAACAGAGACGATTCTGCCGAGATGGGAGCCTTTTGAGTGCGCGACGCCCGCCGTCAAAGAGCAACGGCACTCCCCAGTATCCCCGCCGATGAGCTCTGCCACCAGTACCCACACCCGGGTGCGCTACCGTCCTATCAAGCACGACCGGCAACGGTGCCGGGCACCGGATCGACATTGGGGCAATGGTCGATCCACCTACATAGCCAATGGGGGCATACACATGACGGACACCATCGATCGGGCCGATGTGGCCGACGGAGATCGCGTACTCGACCACCTCATCGTGAGGTTTGCGGGCGACTCCGGCGACGGCATGCAGTTGACAGGCGACCGCTTCACGTCCGTGAGCGCATCCTTCGGCAACGACCTGTCGACGATGCCCGACTTCCCTGCCGAGATCCGTGCACCCGCCGGCACGGTCAACGGCGTGTCGGCATTCCAGGTCAACATCGCCGACCACGACATCACCACGCCGGGCGACGACCCAAACGTCCTGGTCGCGATGAACCCAGCCGCGTTGATGGCCGATCTACACCGCCTCGAAACCGGCGGCACGGTCATCATCAACGAGGACGCGTTCGGGGATCGCAACCTCATCAAGGCGGGATACATCGACGCCGCCGGAAAAGCCGTCAACCCGCTCGACGACGACACACTCAACGGATACCGGGTGTTGAAGGTGCCCATGACCAGCCTCACCAAGAAGGTGTGCGAACCGCTCGGCGTTAAACCGCGTGATGCAGAACGGTCGAAGAACTTCTTCGCACTCGGCCTCGTGTCGTGGATGTATACGCGGCCGACAGAGCCGACCGAAGAGTGGATCGACGAGAAGTTCGGCAAAAACGAGAAGGTCGCAGGCGCCAACAAAGCGGCATTCCACGCCGGCTTCAACTTCGGCGAAACCACCGAGGCGGTCGGCCACCGCTACGAAGTCCGTCCGGCCAAACTGCCGTCGGGCGAGTACACGAGCATCACCGGCAACATGGCCCTGTCATGGGGGCTGATCGCTGCCGCCCAGCAAGCCAACCTGCCACTCACGCTTGGGTCGTACCCGATCACACCAGCGAGTGACATCCTGCACGAACTTGCCAAGCACAAGAACTTCGGGGTGCGGACCCTGCAGGCCGAAGACGAGATCGCCGCAGTCGGCATTGCGCTCGGTGCGGCGTTCGCCGGACATCTTGCTGTCACCACGACCAGCGGGCCTGGGTTGGCGCTGAAAAGCGAGACGATCTCACTGGCCTTCGCCATCGAGTTGCCGATGGTCATCGTCGACATTCAACGTGGCGGGCCGTCCACCGGGCTGCCGACAAAAACCGAGGCGTCTGACCTCAACATCGCGCTCTACGGGCGTCACGGCGAAGCCCCGCTGCCCATCGTTGCGTCCTACAGCCCGGCGCACTGCTTCCACGCCGCGATCGAAGCGGCGCGCATCGCCCTGAAGTACCGCACCCCGGTCTTACTGCTGAGCGACGGGTACCTCGCCAACGGATCAGAGCCGTGGCTTCTGCCCGACCTGGCTTCGCTTCCCGACATCTCGGTGCCGTTCGCCACCGAGATGAACCACGTCGACGACGATGGCAACGAAGCCTTCTGGCCGTACCTGCGCGACGAGAATCTCGCTCGGCCCTGGGCCATTCCCGGCACACCTGGCTTGATGCACCGCGTCGGTGGCCTGGAGAAGAAGGACGGCACCGGCAACATCGACTACACGCCCGAGAACCACGAACTCATGGTCAGGCTGCGAGCCGCCAAGATCGCCAAGATCGCTGAAGACATCCCACTCGCCGAAGTGCACGGTGACGCTGATGCCGATGTCCTCGTCGTCGGCTGGGGCTCCACGTGGGCCGCGATCGACGCCGCAGTGCAGCGCCGTCGCCGAGTCGGGGTGAAAGTGGCGTCAACGCATCTCACCCACCTCAGCCCGCTCCCGCCGAACCTCGGCGAGATCCTCGGTCGGTACAAACGGGTACTCGTCCCCGAGCTGAACATGGGCCAACTCACCAACCTGTTGCGGGCCACGTATCTGGTCGACGCCAAGGCAATCACGAAGGTCCAGGGCTTGCCGTTCAAGTCACGTGAGATCGAAGCAGAAATCGATGAAGCAGTAGCGAGCGTAGGGAGTGCGTCATGAGCACAGCACAGGTCGCAGTGACCACAAAGAGCGATTGGACCAGCGACCAGGAAGTGCGTTGGTGCCCCGGTTGCGGTGACTACGGCATCCTGCTCGCAGTCCAGACCTTGATGCCCGAACTCGGGGTCAATCCGGAGAACACAGTGTTCATCTCGGGCATCGGCTGTTCGAGCCGCTTCCCGTATTACATGAACACCTACGGCATGCACTCGATCCATGGCCGCGCCCCGGCGATTGCTACGGGTGTCGCCACGGCGCGCCCAGACCTCGATGTCTGGGTGATCACCGGCGACGGCGACGGCCTCTCGATCGGCGGCAACCACCTGATCCACGCGCTGCGTCGCAACGTCAACTTGAACATCCTGCTGTTCAACAACCGCATCTACGGGCTCACCAAGGGCCAGTACTCGCCAACATCAGAAATTGGCAAAGTCGCCAAATCGACGCCAATGGGTTCGGTCGACGCACCGTTCAACCCGCTGTCGGTGGCGCTCGGAGCCGAAGCGAGTTTCGTGGCTCGCACGCACGATCTCGATCGCAAGCACATGATGGACACCTTCCGTGCAGCACATGCTCACAAGGGGGCATCGTTCGTCGAGATCTATCAAAACTGCAACGTCTTCAACGACGGACAGTTCGACGAGATCACGAAGAAGAGCGCACGTGACGAAATGATGATCAACCTCGTCCACGGAGAACCGATCACGTTCGGAACCGACGGTCAGCGCGGTGTCGTGATGGGCAACGACGGGCAACTTCGCCTGGTCGAACTCGCCGACGTCGCCGCCGAGGACATCCTCGTCCACGACGCAACACGCAACGATTCTTCGCTCGCGTTCGCGCTTGCCCGGTTGAACTCCGACGATGCATCACCGACACCGTTCGGGATCTTCCGCGATGTCCAACGCACCGAATACGCATCAGCGGTCAACGACCAGGTCATTGCTGCCAGCGAGGCCAAAGGCCCCGCCGACTTGCAGTCGCTGCTGCGATCGAACGGAACCTGGACGGTCTAGCCCCACCCCCTACCCTGGCGAAACTGATTGCGCGTCCGCAGCGCAGACCGCCAGATCATCGGTTCACTAGAGCCTCGATGCTTGATCTTCGACTTCGCTCCACCAAGGAGCGCCTGCTCGCGCCTGTCGCCGCACGCTGCCCCAGTTTTCTGTCGGCAGCCGCGGTGTCGTTCGTCAGCCTCGCCTGCTGTGTTGGCGCTGGTGTCGCGGCCTGGCGGGGCGCTGTCGTCCTGTCGGTCATTTTGTGGCTGGCCGGACGTGTGCTCGACGGCCTCGACGGTGCGATTGCACGATCCAACGGCGCCGCGAGCGATTTCGGTGGCTACGTCGACCTGCTGTTCGACACGGTCGGGTACGCGGCTGTGCCGCTCGGAATCGCCTTCAGCGTCGGTCAACTTGGAACGTGGCAGATCATTGCCGTGCTGCTCGGGTCGTTCTACGTCAACTCAGTGTCGTGGTTGATGTTGAGCGCGCTCCTCGAGAAGCGCGGCGAACGAGCGAGCGGCGAGCAGACGAGTGTCACGATGCCAACCGGGCTGATCGAGGGAACCGAGACCATTGTCCTGTTCACCATCGCGCTGGCCCTCCCCCAGCACGCCGATATCACCTTCGCAGTGATGGCCGCGGGAGTTGCGATTGGGGTCACCCAGCGCGCTGTCGCAGCACGCCGTCTGCTGCGCGACGACTGACCCGACTCAGCCGACCGAACAGATCGATCGACCCGAAGCGCCGTCGAAGACCACAAATTCGTCAAAGCGCAGTTTGACGATGTCGTCGGGCCGGACACCTGCGCCAGTGACGACGCCGATATCGCGATCGCCAATCGCGCACAGGGCGATTCCTCCCGAGCCAGGCAGGACACGCCGGACGCGAGCAGTGATGGTCCCGTTCTCCACGAGGTGCACTCCGTCGGGCCGCATCGCGATCACGACAGCCTCGCCCACCCGACTGGACAGGGCCGGGGCCCATGCCTTGCATCGACAGGCCTCCTCGCCATCACGACCGTCGAAACGCAACCAGAACCCCGCGTCGGCACGCAACACCGTTGCTGGAAGAAGCCAGCACTCACCGGTCGAGACCGCAGCGTCGACCGTCGCCGGCCGCTTCCGTACGGCTGCGGGAGTATCGATCTGGACAACGCACCCCGAGTCGATCACGATGAGTCGCGACGGCATCGACGCTGCATCGTTGGGGTCATTCGTGGTCATCACCGTGGTGACGCCGTACCCCGCCTGCAGCATCGACAGTTCCGCACGCATCCGAGCCTGGAGGTGCACATCGAGACTCGCGAGCGGTTCGTCGAGCAGCAGCACACGCGGGGTCCGGACCATCGCACGCGCGATCTGGACCAGCTGTGCCTCACCGCGACTCAACTCGCTCGGGTGCCGACGCAGCAGATGTTCGATGTGCATCGATCTGACCTCGGCGTTGACGCGCTGAGCAATCTCTTCGACATCCCGTTTCTGGATTTCCAGCGGGAACGACACGTTGCGACGGACGTTGCGGTTCCCAAAAAGCACAGGGTCTTGGAACACCATCCCGATGTCGCGGTCAGCAGTCTTCACCTGCGTCACGTCAATGCCGTCGAGAAGCACGCGCCCTTCGACGACATCGGTAAACCCGGCCAGCGTTCGGAGCAGCGTCGTCTTGCCGCTTCCGGATGGCCCGATCACCCCAACGAATTCACCGTCGTCGATCCCCAACGTGATGTTGTGCAGCACAATATTTCTGTCCACTGCCACGGTCACGTCGTCGAAGTCGATGCGTGCCATCAGGTGACTCCGAGCACCCAGCCCTCTTCGCCGAGGACGTCGTCGAGCTGACTCGATTCGACCAGCGGCGCAAAGAGTGCGCCAAGTGTGCCCTCGCTGTTCATGTCGAACAGCCGTTGTGCAGTCGCCTGCACCTGCGCGGCATCTTTGACCATGTCGCATGGAACGGTGACCGGCCACCGCGATGGCCAGACCTCTGCCACCACGACGTCGGCATCGGTTGGTGCGGCCAATCCGGTGTCGAACGGCCAGACACACAGTCGCTCGCCGAGGTTCCAACGCAACCGTTCGAGTGCGGCGATTCCGACCAGGCTCTGGCTGCCGACCGCTCCGGCACCGAGTAGCTGCCACGCAGAGAACGGCCGGAGCCCCTCGTCCCGCAGGCGGGATTCAACGTGGCGCCATTCCGGTGGCCAGCGAACGGCCCGGGCCGGTTTGGTCGACGTCAGGTAATCGGTGCGCTGTGCAGGCGGGCACCCCCAGAACGGACCGGCAGCTATCTCGGTCGGTGCAGCCACGTCGGCGTTGAGACGCGATGCCACAGCAAATCGGTTGTTCCTGTTGCGATCGTCATCACTGATTTCGGAACCGAGTAGCTCCCACATCGCCCGCCATGGCCGCCCCACCAGGCCCAGCGCTTCCGCGGTGCCACGTGGGAACCCGAGTGAGAAGTCGACGCCGATCAGCGTCGAGCCGGCTGCGTTGGCGGCAGTGGCAATCTTGGCCAGCGCAACCCGGCGCGTTGACGGATTCGACAGTTCGATGCCACCAGCATCGGCGACGGCGATCCACACTGAGTCGGCACCGGTCGTCGGTGCGCTGCTTGCGCTCCAGTCGACGACGACAATGCGCTCGAACAGCACGGGTCGATCTAGGCGAGAACGGAACTGACCGCAGCGAAATGCAGGGCGGCGGCCAGCACCGTGAACGAGTGCCACACCTCGTGGTAGCCGAACACCGTCGGCCACGGGTTAGGCCGTTTGACGAGGAGCACGGGGAAGCCAATCGTGTAGGCGAGACCGCCCGCAACGATCAACCCGAGCTGCAGACCGGACAGGTTGTCGACGAGGACCGGATACGCCACCGCCAATGCCCAGCCCATGATCGGATAGAGGGCGTAGCCGACCCACTGCACCCGCTGGAACCCGCCGAGTTTGATCGTCATGCCAATGAGTGCGAGGACACCGACGACGGACAGCATCGGGATCCCCCACGCACGCGGGAGCGCAACCAAGCACACGGGCACATAGGTGCCAGCGATCAGTAGGTAGATCATCGTGTGGTCAAGCCGCTGCATGATCCGGCGGACACGATCGGTGCGAGCGAGCCGGTGGTAGGCCGCCGACGTTCCGAACACCAGGAGCAATGTTGCGGCGTAGATGGACGCCGACGTGCGCTCTGCTGCGCGGTCAGCCGAAAGAATTAACAGGACGCCCGCCGGGATCGAGACGGCGAATGCCCACGCATGCATCCGCCCGCGCCACGTCGGGCACTCGGCCAGTGGCATCAGCGGGCGAATTGTCATAAGAACACCGTACCTTGATGTGGCAATCGGTTCCGGTCGGCCGAGGTTCCTTCGGTCACTTTGGTGAGTGTGCGAGGGCGGTGCTCAGCTGTCGAGTGATTGCATCAACTCGGTCACGGCGTCGCCGTACCGGTCGAGCTTGGCCGGCCCCACACCCGAGATCTTCCCCAAATCGGCGCGTGTCGTGGGCGCCATCTGGGCAATCGAGACCAACGTCTTGTTGTCGAAGACGATGTATGCCGGCTTGCCATCGCGCAGGCTGTTGCGAAGCTCTTTCAACGCGGCGAAGCGGGCTTGCGCCGCGGGGTTGAGGTCAGCGGTCGGATCCGTCTTACTGGCAGCCGAGTTGGATGACTTCTTGACCGGCTCGGGACGATGCGATGAGATGACTCGTCGCTCAGTCGGCTCAGCTGGCTCGTTGGTCAACTCGCTGATAAACGGGCTCGGCGATGGGCCCGTGACGATGGTGGCATGCGAACTTGCCCTGGTGATCGCCACGTGGAAGAGGCGGCGCTCTTCTTCGACGTCTTCAGCAAGCCGATGTGGATACTGCTCGGCGTCGGCCAAATGGACCACCACGTGCGGCCACTCTTGGCCCTTCACACGGTGCACCGTCGACAGCATCACGCCGCCGGGATCACGGCGCACGGCGAGGTGATCGCGCATCCAACCCTCGAACGACGCCACGTCGTCATGCTGCGCCGCGAGGTGTTGGATTGCGGTGAGGTCATCGCCCTGCGCGGCGCGGTTCATGCCGCGGCGCTGTGCGTCAAGCGTGCCGACCGCTCCGGCCAGACCGATTTCGTCGATCAACGCGAACACGAGATCCGACGTCGGCGCACCGCTGCTCGCCAACTTTTGTAACTGCTGGATGTCGGCTGCGAAATCGTTGACGCGTTCCTGGTCGCGCTCGTTGTTGAGACGGCCGGCGAGACGGTGCAGGTCAACGATGCTCCCCTGCTCGCACACCCAGTCGTTGATACGCGGATGGAACGACCGCGATGGCCGGCGGAGTGCCTCACGAATGTCGTCAGGCGAGAACTTGTCGCGTGTGGCCAGGCGCAACCACGAGAGCACAGCCCTGACAGATGTGCGCTCGGCGAACTCGAGGCCAACCCCACCCGAAATGGGGATGCCCTGAACGGCCAACGCGACCTGGACCGGTGCAAGAAGGGCGTTGACCCGTGTGAGTACAGCGATATCGGCTGCGGTCGAGCCACTTCGAAGCGCGGCTTCGACGGCATCACGAGTGGCACCGATCGGGTCGACCGCTGTGTCGACCGTCCACCCCGATGTGTCGGTCGAGTGCGCCCGAATGGTCTTCGCGACGCGCCGATCGTTGTGGCGTAGCAGTCGGTCGACAACATCGACGATCCCGGCCGGGCAGCGGTAGTTCACTTCGAGTGGGTGGCTGCCTGCGCCAGGAAACAGCCGGGCGAAGTCGATCAGCCATGCCGGATCGGCGCCGTTATAGCCGTAGATCGTTTGGTCGTCGTCGCCGACGCCGAAGACCGCACCACCCGGCGAGGCCAGTAGACGGATCAGCAGCAGGTGAGCGGGTGTGAGGTCTTGGAACTCGTCGACGAGCATCATCCGACATGCCCGCTGAGCAGCCCGACGCGCCTCGGGCTGCGACAGCAACACCAGGAGCGCTCGGTGGATCTGGTCGTCGAAGTCGACGGCGCGCTTGCGTTCCAACGCCGCGCGATAGGCCGGCCACGCTGCAGCCAGCCCTTCGACGTCACCGTCGTAGCGAGCCTCAGCGTCGGCGGGAGCGACAAGCCCCAGACGGATCAGGCTGAGCGCCTCGATCCAGGGGGCAACGGGGTCGCTGTTGCGACGACGCGGGAACGACACCAGGTCGCCAATGATTCGACGAACATCGACTTCGTTGATCGTGTTCCACCGTGTCGGCTGCGGGGCAAACGGGGCGGTGCCGTTGACGATTGCCAAGGCCATGGCGTTGAGCGTTCGCACCTGCAGACCTGGCAGGTCGGGGGTGCGCTCGACCATTTCCTCCTGGGCACGCTTGTTGAATGCGACCAGGATCACGGCGGATGCCGGAAGATTCCAGACCCGGAGCAGGTGCCGAGCGCGTTCGGTCAGCACGCGCGTCTTGCCTGAGCCCGCCGGGGCAATGATGCGTGCTGCCCCACCGCTGTGGGTGACAGCAGCGAGTTGGTCGGGTGCGAGGTCGGCGTCGGAGACGTTGTTCGCGGGCGGAGCGAACGAACGATGCTCGACGGCGACATCGTGGAGGACGGCGACGCCATCGATCGGATCGGTGTGGCGGATCGGCCCACCGTCGAGCCAGAGCGGCGTTCCGTCGGGTCCGACGATGTCGCCTAGTTGGTCGCTGGCCGCCGCGGTTGCGCCAGCCGCGATCGCACGGTCGAGCGCGATCCAGGCGAACCGATCGTCTCGTACGTCGACCGCATTCGACCAGACGGCGTGGTGGAGTGCTTCAAGTTCGAAGACGAAGTCAGCACCCATTTCGAAGGGCTGTGCGTCGGTTTTCAACATCGGCTCGCGGTCGAAGTCGACAGCGAGTTCGATGACCATGCGCTGCCGCAGGTTGGCTGCGGTGCGCAGCGTGGCGAGCAGCGCGGTGGGGTCGGCCACGGCAGCGGCATCGACGACGACCCGTTCGGCGTCGGCCCAGGGCGCCGGGACGGCGGTCGAGGTTGCGACGAGACAATTGCGCCCGAGCTGGGCTGGGCCCGCACCCGCTGCGGCGATACCGCGCTCGAAGCCAGAAACAGCCCGGGTACTGGCCACCTGGCGCCGTGGTGCTGCCGGTGGCGGCGGGGCGTTATCTGCTGGATCGAAGCTCGCACCGTCGCCAGGATCGGCATAGGGAATTTCGTCGGCAACGGGGACCTCTTGCTCGCCGTTGTCGGCCCAGCACTGGCGTACCTGAACGGGCAAATCGTGTTCACCCTTGCAATACGCACACGCAATCGCCATGCCTCGGACTGTAGCGAATGAGGCCCATTTCCGCACACATGTTCGATCCGCGGTCGCGGCCTACATGCTCCAATCCAGTCCAAGACCAGGGACGGCGCTCCGGGCTGCGCGTCGGACGGCCTGCCTGACGGTCACACTGTTGGAATGCGCTTCGAACACGGCCGACCAATCACGCCCAACCGACCGGAGCTGGTACTCATTCGGCACGGCGAAACCGAGTGGAGCAAGTCGGGCCAGCACACCGGACGGACCGACATCCCCCTCACCGAGCACGGTCGCACAGAAGCACGCTCGATTGCTGCCGCCGTCGCCGAGACCGCATTCACCCATGCCTTCGCCAGCCCACTGCAACGCGCCTGGGAAACTGCAGGACTCGTTGGCTTGACGCCTACCGAAGACGACTCACTTCTCGAGTGGGACTATGGCGACTACGAAGGGGTCACCACCGACGAGACGCGTCTGACCATTCCCGACTGGTCGGTGTGGACCCATGAGATCGTCAATGGCGAGTCGGTCGATCAAGTCGGCCGACGTGCCGATGCAGCGATCGACCGGTATTCCGAGCTGAGCGGCCCGGTTGCCGTCGTCGCGCACGGACACTTTCTCCGCATCTTCGCTGCCCGCTGGCTCGGCCTCCCTGCCCAAGAAGGCCGGCGCTTCGTCCTCAACACGAGCACACTGTCACTGCTCGGCTGGGAGCGCGAGAACCGCGTGATCAACCGCTGGAACGACCCGTGCGGTTGGTGAACAAGCCGTCATCAATAACGCTGGGGCTCACCGGCTGACCTCACGCTTCGTCGTGTTCGCCGAAGAATTCTGCGCTGGTCGCCGTTTGGCCATCGGTGATGCCCCGCCGGCCGAGAATCGCGCCAGGCGAGCGCAGCACAATTTGCACATCGCGCCACGGAGAGGCTTGGTCGATGTAGTCGACGTCGTGAGCCAACTTCGTTGGCCAGTCCACGCCGTTTCGACCGTTCACCTGCGCCCAACCCGTGAGGCCGGGGCGCGCTTCCAGCCGTCGGCGCTGCGCTGGCGTATACCTGTCGGTGTACTGCAGCAAGAGCGGACGCGGCCCGATCAGGCTCATATCGCCGCGCAACACACACCACAGTTGCGGTAGTTCGTCGAGGCTGCTGGCACGGAGACGCACACCAAACTTGGTGAGCCGATCTTGATCATCGAGTAACTCGCCATGCTCATCGACCGTGCTCGTCATCGTCCGGAACTTCAGTAGCTCAAACGGTGCGCCATTCAGACCGGCGCGTTCCTGGCGGAAGATCACCGGCGACCCGAGCCGTATCCGTACAACCAGCGCCGTGGCGGCAATGACGGGCGAGAACACCGCCAGAACAACAGCCGCGACGGCAATGTCGACGCAGCGCCTGGGCATTGACAGCAGCCATCGAGATCCAGACATGACAAGTGAGAGTAGACGCCTCGTTAAGGTTCATTGCATGCGCGACGAATTATCGCCCTCTCCGGCGAAGTCGGCGAGCGAGCGCAAAGCGCGCCCACGTGTGCTCTACCTGCTCACGAACGAGATCTCCAAGGTGCTCGTCGCTGGCCAGTTCGATGCGCTCGACATTGCCGGATTCGATGTGTCGATCGGCGTTGGCCTCGACTCAGGTGACAGCTCTCAACCGGGCAACGGGTGGGACACGGCGGTCGCAATCCACCAGTTGCCGTTCCGTCGACAACCGTCGCCGATCGCCGACCTCCGTGCGCTGCGCGCAACGATCCGGCTGATCCGCCACGTGAAGCCCCAGATCGTCAACGCCTCGACACCGAAGGCTGGGCTCCTCGGCATGTTGGCTGCCCGTTGGTGCCGGGTACCCATCCGGGTGTACCACCTGCGCGGCCTCCGCTTCGAGACCGTCACGGGGTGGAAACGACACGTTCTCGTGGTGCTCGAGCGGTTCGCTGCACAACTCTCGACGCACATGATCATCAACAGCCCGAGTGCGCGTGCTGTCGCCGTCGAAGCGGGAATTGGGCGGCGGCGGCCGATGCTTCTCATCGGGTCCGGTTCCGGCAACGGCATCGATGTCGACCGCTATTCGCCAGAACAGACGCTGACGCCGGCAGCTGCTCGCGAAGCGTTCGGAGTTCCGCCAACGCCGCTCGTGATTGGCTTCGTCGGCCGTCTGACTCGTGACAAAGGAATCGTTGATCTGATCGACGTTTTCGACCGGCTGACCAAACACAGGAACGACCTGCATTTGCTGCTCGTCGGCGACCTCGAACTGGGTGATCCGGTTGGCGTCGACGCTGCTGACTTCATTCGCTCTCGCTCCGATGTCACGCAAATCGGCTGGGTCCCCGACACAGCTGCGCTGTATCCGGCCTTCGATCTGCTCGCCTTCCCGTCGGCACGCGAAGGCCTTCCGAACGTTCCGCTACAGGCTCAGTGTGCCGGTGTTCCAGTCGTCGCGTATGCCTCCACCGGGACGGTCGACGCGATTGAGGACGATGTGGGTGGGGTGCTCGTCCCTCCGGGTGACACGGCCGGGCTTGAACTTGCGCTCAGCACCCTGCTCGAAGACACCGAACGACGTCGGCGGCTGGGCGCAGCCGGCCCGGGCTGGGTCAGGGAACGATTCGGCCAAGACCGGCATTGGGAGCAACTCGGCGCGCACTACAGCGAATGGCTCGAACCAACCTGAGTGCGCCAACCACACCCTTCATGAGCGGCCTTTTCAACGAGTGGCGCCGCGGTACTTCCATCGTGCGAGTTGATTCCGCACCTCGCCTTCGATGCGGGCACCGCCGGCCGCCTTTGTTGCAAAGCGCTTGATGTCGTCACTGCGTTGGATCGGTGTCCGCCAGAGCCGCTGCAGGTCGGTGCTGCCATGCTGGTTGACGCGATTCCGGGCAAGGGACGCTGAGTCGAACCGCTCGCGTACGGCATCCTGTGCGGCTGCCGAACCCGGCACCGCCTTCGGATAGGCGAAGTGCCGAGGCGCGGTACCGATGTGCTCGCCGATGAGCTCGATTGATCGGTCGAGCTCTTCAGCGATGTCCCCTGCCGGGAGTCGGTCGAGGAGCGCGTGGGTGTGTGTGTGCGACTCAATTGAGATCAGCCCGGTCGATGCTGCGTCGCGCAGCCCAGCCCAACTGGCCGGCGGGGCGCCCCACGGGAACGGTTGTTGACCGTTGATGGCCTGAGTGCAGGCGTACAGCGTGGCTGGCAGGCCAGCCTTGACAAGCGCCGGCACTGAATGCTCGATGAAGTCGGCGGTGCCATCGTCGAAGGTGATCACGACGCCGTCTGCCGAGCCAGCTTCCGGAGCCGCGCTCGATTGCAACTCGTCGACGGCGTCGGCGAGCGAGAGCACTCGGTGGTGCTCGGCGAGATATGCGAGCTGTTCGTCGAACATCTCGATGTCAACGTCGACCGCTCCCCCATCGCCTGCACCGACGGTGTGATAAATGAGCACTGTGATACCCGCTGGCGTCGGCAGCAACCGATCACCAAGGAGCATGAGGCGCTGAGCTTGCGGAACGAATCTCACCGCCACAGTCTGCCCGACACGCTGCGCTGAGTCGTGCCTCATGTCGATCGACTATCACGAACATTTTCGCCTGTCTTCAGTGGGTCTGCGCCTGGATCTGCGGAGCAGGCTGTTTTGGCAGACGCCGAGACTCTAGGCTCCCCACCTATGCGTGTGGCAGTGACCGGTGGTGCCGGATTTATCGGAGCCAATCTGTGCCGACGGCTGTTGGCAACCGACGGTGTCGACAGCGTTGCGGTCCTCGACGATCTGTCCAACGGCGTTCGCTCGAACCTTGACGGCCTAGATGTCACGTTTGTCGAGGGAACGATTCTTGACGACGCCGCGCTCGACAAGGCCTTCGCGGGGGCCGACGCCGTCGTCCACCTCGCAGCGTTGGGCAGCGTGCCGCGCAGCGTGGCCGACCCCGTTGCCAGTCATGCCGCCAACGCCACCGGCACCCTGATGGTGCTCGAAGCAGCACGGCGACACGGAGATCTCCACACCATCGTGTCGAGCAGTTCGAGCGTGTACGGATCCAACCCCACGTTGCCAAAACACGAAGGCCTCGCGACTCGGCCGTTGTCACCGTACGGCGGGAGCAAACTCGCTGCCGAGGGATACACACTCGCGTGGGGTGCCACCTACGGGCTGCCGGTGCTCGCGTTCCGTTTCTTCAACGTCTTCGGTCCGTTGCAACCGGCCGGGCACGTGTATGCCGCGGTGATTCCCGCGTTCGTCGACGCTGCGCTCGCCGGTCAACCGGTCACGGTGCACGGCGACGGAACGCAAAGCCGCGACTTCACCTACGTCGACACGGTCACGTCCACGATCGTCGACGCGCTACTGCGGAAAGTCACGAGCGACGAACCGGTCAACCTCGCGTTCGGCTCGCGTATCTCGTTGCTCGACACGATCGATCGAATCGAAGAGTTGATCGGTTATCCGGTCGAGCGGCAACATATCGAACGGCGTGCGGGCGATGTGCCGCACAGCCAGGCCGACAACACTCGCCTGTCTGCACTGTTCCCCGACATTGAGCCCGTCCCGTTCGACACCGGGTTGAAGTCGACCGTGGAGTGGATGCGCGCTCAGCAGACCACGGGTGCCTGATCGCAATGCACGGACTGCGCCGCAACACCATTACCTCTGACGACAATCGATGGATTGCCCTGGTTGCCGCTGGCTCGGCGGTAACGGCAGCGTTCTCGGGTGCCGCGCCAACGGGCGCAACGGCCATCGACGCCGTAATTCTTGCGCTGTTTGCTGCATTCGTCGCGTGGGCCGGTGCATCGGCGCCATGGTGGACATTGGCTGTCGGTGCGGCCATCGCAACGTCCGGCGCAGTCGCCGGGTCGGTGGTCGTCACGGCCGCCGCCGTCGCTGCGCTGGCCGGAGCACTGTGGATCGGCGCGACCAGCTCCAACCGGCCGATCTGGCGCGCAGCGATCGCTGGCACGGTCGTGCAGGTCGTCTTGCGAATCGAGTGGAATCCGTTCTTCCTGTCATCGGCGCTGCTTGCCGCTGCGGCCATTGCGCCGATTGTCATGAACGGTGTCGTGCGGCGACAGCGCTACCTCCGCAAGCGCGTCTCTTGGGGAGTGGCCGGGCTGGCAGTCCTCGTCCTGGTTGCTGTGGGTTCGATGGGCGCGGCAGCAGCCACCGCTCGAAGTGACGCCACTGGTGGGTACACCGGAATGCTCGACGGTTTGGAGTTCGTGCAGGACGGTCGGATCCCAGAAGCAGCCGAAGCACTCCACACCGCCGCAGCCGACCTCGAGCGCGCCGATGCCCGGCTCAGTGGCCCCCTCAGCCAGCTCGCTCGTTTGGTGCCCGGCCTGGCGCAGAACCGCAACGCTGGGTCCGATGTCGTCGGCCGGGCAGCAGTGTCTGCCGACGCCGCGGCGAACGCGCTCGACGTGGTCAACCTCGACCAGTTGACCGTGTCAGGCGGCCTGATCGATGTGTTCGCGTTTGCCGACCTCGAGGCGCCGCTGGCGGCCCTCGACGAGACCATTGCCGACCTTGACGAGGCGCTCCGCGATGCCCAATCGCCCTGGCTCGTTGCACCGTTCGCAACCCGGCTCGACACAGCGCTCGATCGTGCCGCCCAGGTCGCACATCAATCGAAGGCAACCGCAGCTGCGGCTCGACTTGCTCCAGACATCCTCGGAGCGGATGGTCCGCGCCGGTATTTCATTGCATTCGTTAACTCGGCGGAGGCCCGTGGCCAGAGCGGGTTGATGGGCAACTGGAGTGAGCTCACGATCGACAAGGGTCGGCTCAAGATCACCGCCAACGGGCGCACCAACGACCTCCAGGGCCAAGCGTTGCGGACGCTCGAACTCGACGCCCCGCAGGAGTACATCGATCGCTACGGCTCGTTCGGGGCCAGTGTCAATGGCGGTGTTGCCCTGAAGTACTGGAGCAACGTGACAATGACGCCGGATATGCCGAGCGTCGGCAACGCCATGGCCCAGATGTACAAGCAAGTGACCGGCCGAGACGTCGACGGCGTCTTCGTGATCGATGCGGCGGGCATTGCGAGCTTGATTGAGATCACCGGGCCGGTCGAGCTGCCCGACATCGGTCGCCGGATCGACTCCTCGAATGCCGAGGAGTTCCTCACCGTCGAACAGTATGAGTTCGCCGAGAACGAGCGCGAAGACCTACTCACCGCCGTCACCGACGCGACGATTGCCAACGTGCTCGAAGGCGAACTGCCCCCTCCGCAACGCATGGCGCCAGCGCTCGCCCCGGCGGTGCTCAACGGGCACATCTCGGCATGGGCCGTGCGCCCCGAAGAGCAAGCCCTCTTCGAGCTTGTCGGGATGGACGCATCGCTCCCCGTCATCC
>JBNMOS010000045.1:0-22696 GCA_051275435.1 Ilumatobacter sp. | reverse complement strand
TTGGCGCGCTGCGCAGCTCGCACGACCTGCTCGACGATCTCGCCGACGGTGAGGTGCCGGGTGAACCCAGCTTGACCGGTGGCGCAGAATCCGCACGCCATGGCGCACCCGGCCTGGCTGCTGACGCAGACGGTGGCCCGGTCGGCGTACAGCATTAGCACGGTCTCAACGCGGCTGCCGCCATCGAGTTCCCAGAGAAACTTCACCGTGTCGCCGGATTCGTCGACCGATTCGGTGACCAGCGTCAGCGCAGTCGGGAGATCTTGATCGAGCCGCTCGCGGAGCTTCTTTGGCAGGTTCGTGATGTCGACCGGGTCAGCAAGCTGCGTGTACAGCCCTTCCCACAGCTGGTCGAGGCGATACCGAGGCTCGCCGTCGAGAAGCTCAGCGAGTTCGTCACGGGTCACGTCGTATCGAGTCGGCCCAGTCACTCTGTCACGCTACCTGCCGGAGAGTGTCCCGTTCTTTCCGACGCGACCGAACGTCTTCGTCGAAATGGGCTGATGTCAGCTGATGTGCGGAGCGGCAAGTCGTTCGTAGTCGGCGATGCGGGTGCGGACGACGTCAAGGCTGGCGGTCCAGAATGCTTCATCGGTCACGTCGAGGCCGAACGCCTGGCCGAGTTCTTCGGCGGTGTCCATGCCCGCACGCGACAGCAATGTGTCGTACCCGGAGCGGAAGCGCTCGGGGTCGTCCTGGTAGCGAGCGAAGAGCCCGAGGCCGAAGAGCAGGCCATACGTGTAGGGCCAGTTGTAGAAGTGCGAGCCGTAGTAGTGCGGCTTGAGCAGCCACATATAGGGATGCGCCGTCGATTGGTCGATGCCGTCGCCGTAGGCCCCAAGTTGCGCTTCGGTCATCATCTCGGACAGCTCGCCAGCGCTCAGCGTGCGGCGCTGGCGCCGGGCGAAGACCTCGGTCTCGAAGAGGAAACGGGAATGGATGTCGACCACGATTTGGTTGGTGCCCTGGAGGTCAATGTCGAGCAGCGCAAGCCGTTCGTCCCCGTCGAGGCGTGCGAGCCCGGCTTCGACGACGAGCGTTTCGCAAAAGATGCTCGCCGTCTCGGCGAGGGCCATCGGCAGGCGCCGCTGCAAGGCCGTTCGGCCGGCCAACGTGGTGTTGTGATAGGCGTGCCCGAGTTCGTGGGCCGTGGTTTGGGCGGACTCAGCAGACCCCGACCAGTTCAACATCACGAGTGAACGATCGCCTCCGAATGGCATACAGAACGCGCCGCCCTGTTTGCCATCGCGCGGTTCGGCGTCGATCCACTGCTCGTTGACGGCCCGGTCGACGAGGCCACCAAGATTGGGGCTGAACTCACCGAAGGCGTCGCGGACGATGGTGAGGCCTTGGTCCCAGGAGACGTCGCCTGCGGCCATCGGCAGCGGTGCGACGAGGTCCCACCAGGGGAGTCCGCGCTCGGGTGCGTGGCCGTGGAGTTGGGCCTTGACCTTCATCCACCGACGGAAGTCGGGCAGCGACGCAGTCACTGCTGACTGCATGGCTTCGAATGTGGCCGCACTCACGCTGTTTCCGAAGAGCGACGCATCGAGCGGCGACGTCCAATTTCGACGGCGGTTGACGACATTTGCCTCGCCCTTGATTGCGTTCATTGCCGCAGCGACGGGGACTTCGACCGTCGGCCATGCAGCGAGTTCGGCATTGTAGGCAGCCTGGCGCACGGCGGGATCGGCATCGGTGGCCAGGCCGCGCACAGCAGGCATTGGCAACGTTGTTGGGCCATCCGGCAGATCAACCTTGGTGGTCAACTGCGACGTGACGTCGCTCTGTAGACGCCCCCACGCACCCGACCCGCTCGTCGACAACTCGGCGTAGAGATGCTCTTCGGCTTCCGACATCTGATGGGTGGCGCGTTCGGCGAAGCGGCTGAGCGGACCGATGTGGTCGCGTGCCTCCGTCGACACGGCCGCGAGTTCATCGGCGCCGAGTGACTTGACCCACTCTGCTAGCCGGGCGAGCAGCGGACGCACTGAGGCACCGACCACGTCGATTTCGCTCATCAATGACTGCGCCTGTGCGTTGCGAGAGTCGGTCGACACGGTCGCGTACACGTAGGCGTCAAGCAGGTCGAGATCATCACTCACGCGGTTGAATTCGCTGATCGCCCGATCGGCTGCAGTCCCGTCAGCGTCCGTCACCGAACGCTGGCCGGTGGCGCGAATGCCGAGTTCGTCGAACAGCGCAATCAGCCGCTCGACGTCAGCGGCCGATCGTTCCTGTGCATCGCTGAACGAGCGGGACTCGAATGACTCGTGCACGTCGGCAACATTCCAGCGTGGGAGTGATTCGGATGGTTCGGTGATCGTCACGGATGCTTCTCCAGAGTTCAGCGGGGCGCGCCCCACATCGTGTTGTCGGAGCGGGCCTTCAGCAGGCGCCGCGGGTGTCAGGGACGGGTGTCGACGACGAAGCGACGTCGGTGACGAAGGCCGCGTTGGTGGCAGAAACGCTGAAGCCGAGACGTTCGTACATCGGGACAGCTGCAGCGTTGTCGGCGTCGACGTAGAGCAGGGCGGTCGTGATGCCCTGGCCCGCGAGATGTTCGAGCCCGGCCAGCGTGAGCTGCTTACCCAAGCCGAGCCCGTGGAAGTCGGGGTCGACGGCAATCACGTAGATCTCACCGACTCGTTCGCCGCCGGGATCGACGGGCTCGTGGACCTTGGTCCAGCAGAACGCTGCCATTCGGCCATCGCGTTCATGAACGCGGAACCCGGTTGGATCGAACCAGTCTTCACCCCGCCGCTGGCAGAAGGTGTCGAGGGTCCAGCCGCCCTGTTCGCCGTGATCGGCGAAGGCTCGGTTGTTGACCGACAACCAACTCTCGTCGTCGACGCCCGGGCGAAAGTCGCGCGTTTCGACGGTGACCTCCAAGCCGGTGGGCAGTGGACGACGCATCTGCAGGAGGGTCCGATCGGCGTGCATCCCGGCAGCGGCAGCGAGGGCGCGGTGTGCGGTGGTCGGCTCGAAAACCCACCAGTTGACGCGTCCGCCGCCGTCGTAGGCAATGACGTCAATGGCTGACTCCATGAGCTCGGGGCCAATTGTGGCCATCTCGTAGCGGTGATGGGGATGTACCACCAACTCGAAGGCGTAGGAGTCGTTGCCGCGGGAGACCTGGGCGTACGCAACGGGATGGTCGTGGCCTGGTTCCCATGCGACGAGGCCAGCAAAGCCGTTGTGCCCGCCATTCACGAGGTCGAGATACAGGTGGTCGGAAAGCGGCCGCCGTCCATCAGCACGTGCTGCAGCATCGAGTAGCTCATTGACCGCAGCGATGTCGTCGCTCTCCATCTGTCGCTTTATCTCGAGACACCGCATGAGTCGAGTTTATCTCCGCGAGTTCGGGCTGGTCGGCTTGTCGTGGCTCCAAGATCTTGGGCTGAACTCTTGCAGGACTTGGTGACCGTCAGTTATCTTAGTTCTCGCAAATCAGGTTCCCGCCACCTGTTTGCCGCGCGCGTCAGGACCCGCCTCCTGACGCCGCCGTGCGACGGCCCCTTTCGAGGGGCCGTCGCCGCTTTTTCGGATCATTCGCTTGATGAACTTGGCGAGGGGTCGCTTGGCCGCCATCTCGGGCCGGCTCGATTGTGGTTACCGAACAGCGCGAAGCGCTCGGCTGAGGCTGCGCTCGGCGCTCCGGAGCTGTCGCTCGGCTTCATGGATCGCCACGACCACGTCGTCGCGATCGCTCCCACGGAACGGCTCGGCAAGTCCACCGACGCGCTCTCGATAGCGGGCGACACTGTCGGCAATCGAGGAGAGTTCGGCAGCGGTGCGTTCGAGGGGGTCGGCCACACGAGCAGGCTACCGACCGGTCACGCTGTGCCAGCCATGGTCTGACCGGTTTGCAGGCCGACAAAATCGATGCCGAGAGCTCGGCGCTCTCGTCGGTACGATGCGCTTGCGTGATCAGCGTTCGTGACGACCTGCGTGCCCTCGAGGGGTACCACTCTGCCCAGGTCGATGTTCGCATCCGGCTGAACACCAACGAATCGCCCGAGCCTCCACCCGCTGCGTTCCGTGATGCTGTGGCTGCCGAGGTATCCAAAATCGAGTGGCATCGCTACCCCGACCGTGCTGCAGTGGCGTTGCGCGAGGCGATTGCCGAGAGCCATGGTGTCGACGTTGCGCAGGTGTTCGTCGCCAACGGCAGCAATGAGGTGTTGCAGACCGTGTTACTGGCGTACGCCGGGCCGGGCCGCACCGTTGCGACCTTCGAGCCCACGTACCAGATGCATGCGCAGATCGCCCGCATCACGGGCGCCACAGTGGTCGAAGGGGAGCGCGCTGCCGATTTCACGCTCGACCCCGTTGAAGTCGAACGCGTGATCACCGAATCGCAGCCGCATGTCGTTTTCCTGACCTCACCGAACAACCCGACCGGTCTCGTCGAGCCTGTCGAGCGTGTTCGTCAGATGCTCGACATCGCACCCGGCCTCGTCGTGGTCGATGAGGCGTATGCACAATTCTCCGACTGGAGCGCCCTCGAACTGATCGACGAAGACACACCGATGGTGGTCACACGCACCTTTTCGAAGACCTGGTCGATGGCCGGCGCTCGCCTCGGCTACCTGATCGGGCCGTCGTGGCTGGTTGCAGAACTCGACAAAGTTGTTCTGCCATATCACCTTGATGCCGTCAAGCAGATCGCCGGTCGGCTCGCACTTCGCTTCGCTAGCGACATGGACGACCGGGTCAGCCAGATCGTCGCCGAACGGACGCGCATCTCGTCGACACTCGCCGACCTCGGAACAACGGTCTTTCCGAGCGGCGCCAACTTCGTGCTCTTCCGGCCAGACGGTCACGATGGGCGGGCCGTCTGGCAGGGCCTCGTCGACCGCAGCGTCTTGATCCGTGACTGCTCGGGTTGGCCGCGCCTTGCCGACTGCCTCCGGGTCACCGTCGGCACTCCCGCCGAGAACACTGCGTTCCTTGACGCACTCGGCGAGGTCCTCGCCGATGGGTCCACTACTTTCCACCCCAGCCTCGACACCAGTCAGAACGGAGCCGACTCATGAGTCGCACCGCCACCCGCACCCGCACCACCAAAGAGACGTCGATTGAGATTTCGATCGACCTCGATGGCACCGGTGTCACCGATATTTCGACCGGTATTCCGTTTTATGACCACATGCTCGATCAGATTGGTCGTCACGGCGCTTTCGATCTAACGATCAAGGCCACAGGTGACCTTGAAATCGACACGCACCACACCGTCGAAGACGTCGCCATCACGCTCGGCGAGTGCTTCGCCGAAGCGCTCGGCGACAAAGCAGGCGTGCGTCGATTTGCGAGCGGCAAGTATCCGCTCGACGAAGCACTGATCGATGTCGCACTCGACCTGTCGGGCCGCCCACATGTTGAGTGGCACGTCGACATGCCCGAGAGCTTGGCGCTCGGCAACCCCGCATTCGACCCGCAGCTCGCCGAGCACGTCGTGTCGTCGTTCGCCACGGCGGCGGGCATCACGCTGCACGTCGAAATGGTGCGCGGTCGCAACACGCATCACGTGATCGAAGCAACGTTCAAGGGCCTTGCTCGTGCGCTACGCGATGCCGTTCGCATCGAAGGGCCCGGGGGCGTGCCGTCGACGAAGGGCGTTCTGTGACCCGACCTGTGGTGGCCGTTATCGACTACGGCATTGGCAACTCGCACTCGGCACAGAAGGCATTGGAAGTTTGCGGTGCCGACGCTCGGCTCACTGCCGACCCCGAACTGATTGCTTCGGCTGACGGCGTCGTCCTGCCAGGGGTCGGGGCGTTCGGCGCGTGCATGGCTGCGCTGCGCGACGGTGGTCTCGAGCAGCCAGCCCTCGATGCCGTCGCCTCTGGGCGTCCGTTCCTCGGGATCTGTGTCGGCATGCAAATGCTGTTCACCCGATCTGAGGAGAACCCAGACGCAACCGGCCTCGGGATCATCCCCGGCACCGTCCGCTGGATTCCGACCGAACCCGGTGTCGGGCCCAAGATCCCCCAGATGCAGTGGAACCGTCTCGATTTTGTACTGCCCGACGATCCGATGCTCGTCGGTCTGGGGGTCGATCCGTGGGTGTACTTCGTACATTCGTTGCACGGGATTCCCGACGACCCCACCGTCGTTGCTGCGACCGTCGAATACGGCACCACGTTGAATGCCGCGTTCCGGCTCGACAACGTGTTCGCTGCCCAGTTTCACCCCGAAAAGTCGAGCACACCCGGCCTGGCGTTGCTGGCGAACTTCGTCGAAGTGTGTTCCCAAGCTGATGCCGCTGTCGACCTGCCTCTCTCCACAGGAGCCGAACGATGATCGAGTTGTATCCAGCGATTGACCTGTTGGGCGGTCGTGTCGTGCGGCTTCGCCAAGGCGACTATGCCGACGAGACCGTCTATGGCAACGACCCGGTCGCCATGGCGCGCAGCTTTGCCGAGGCCGGTTCGCCCTGGATCCACGTCGTCGATCTCGACGCTGCCAAGTCCGGCGATCCAATCAACCGGCCGGTCGTTGCAGCGATTGTGCAGGCAGTCTCAGGCGTCAGCAAGGTCCAAACTGGCGGTGGGATCCGCAGCGTTGCTGACGCCGAAGAGTTGGCGAATGCCGGCGTGGCGCGCGTCGTGATGGGATCAGCAGCTGTCCGCGAACCATCACTCGTTGCTGAAGCATCCAAAGTTGTCCCGGTTGCGGTTGGGCTGGATCACCGCAGCGGTGAAATCTCTATTCACGGTTGGACCCAGGGGAGCGGAATGATGCTCGACGATGCGTACGACCTCTTTCCGACCGCAGCCGTCTTCGTGATCACCGACATCGGTCGTGACGGCATGCTCGAAGGGCCCGATATTGAGGGGCTGACGCGGTCGGCTGCATCTGCCGCCGCCCCGATTATCGCCTCGGGAGGTGTGTCGAGCATTGCTGACATCGAAGCATTGGCGAAGATCCCCGGGCTCGGCGGAGTCATCACTGGTAAGGCGGTCTACGAAGGCCGGTTCACGGTCGCTGAGGGTCTGGCCGCACTGGCTGCAGCGCAAGCAGGGCAGTCATGAAGGTCGCTCGCGTCATTCCTTGTCTCGATGTAGCCGAGGGCCGCGTGGTCAAAGGCACCAACTTTGTCGATCTTCGTGATGCGGGCGACCCGATTGAATTGGCTGCCCGGTACGACCTCGAGGGTGCCGATGAGCTGGTTTTTCTCGACATCACCGCCTCGAGCGACAACCGTGACACCACTATCGAAATGGTCCACCGCATCGCCGAGCAGGTGTACATCCCCTTCACCGTCGGCGGTGGCATCCGGACGCTCGAAGACGCACGTCGGATGCTGCGTGCCGGCGCCGACAAAGTCAGCGTCAACACTGCTGCAGTTCAGCGACCGGAGTTGATCTCCGAGATCGCTGCCGAATTTGGTGTCCAGTGTGTGGTGTGCGCGATCGATGCTCGGCGTCGACGACCTGAGGGCACTGCTGCAGTTGATGCGGACGTTCCTGTCGACGGGTGGGAGGTTTACCTCCACGGGGGCCGCACCCCGACCGGCATGGACGCCGTCGAGTGGGCGATCGAGGCGGTTCGCCTCGGGGCTGGCGAACTCTTGCTTACCTCGATGGATCGTGATGGCACGCGGGAGGGGTTCGATGTCGAATTGACCCGGGCAATCTCCGATGCTGTCAACGTGCCAATCATCGCGAGTGGCGGTGTCGGCACGCTTGAACATCTCGCTGACGGCATCACCCAGGGCGGCGCCGATGCAGTCCTCGCAGCGTCGATCTTTCACTTCCGTGAGCACACCGTCGCCGAAGCCAAAGCAGCAATGGCCGCCGCAGGCATCACCGTCCGGCCGGCATCCCACTGACCAGCGGGCCAACATTCCCGATTGCGTCACCAAATTGGTGGCCACTCGCACCAAAATTGCCATGCCAACGAGGCGTTGCGTAGATTTCGCTGCATGAGCGATTCTTTGGTCACGACGGAACGGCGCGATGGCGTCCTGATCTGCCACCTCGACGACGGCAAGGCCAACGCGCTATCGCAGGCGATGATCACGGCGATCACCGACGCGCTGGATGAGGCAGAGTCAGATGACAGCGTTCACGCCGTTGTGCTGCACGGCCGAGAGGGCAAGTTCTCTGCCGGCTTCGACTTGAGCGTGATGCTCGGCGACGACGTCGCAGCAATGGTCGACCTAGTTGCCAATGGAGGCGAGCTTGTTCGGCGGATCTACGCCGCGCAGGTCCCCGTGGTTGCTGCCTGCACTGGACATGCTCTTGCGGCGGGTGCACTCATGCTCCTCGGGTGCGACGTGCGGATCGGATCCGATCGGCCGTGCAAGATTGGGCTGAACGAAGTGGCCATCGGAATGACGCTCCCCGATTGGGCACTGACGATCGCCGCCGATCGGCTGAGCAATCGTCACTTGCAGCGGGCAATTCCGACCGCACGAATTACTGATGGCGCCGGCGCTGTCGACGCTGGCTACCTCGACGAGGTCGTCGCCGACGACTCCGTTCTTGATGTCGCTGTGGCCCAGGCGATCGAGTTTGGCGCGCTGAGCCTCAAGGCCTACGCGGTCACGATTCGCAAGATGCGCGGAAACACCATTGCGACGATGGCCGAACAGATCGCGGCTGACCGCTCGGGTGGTGTCGGCGCACCACTCTGATCGCTAGCGGGGCACGCGTCTTAATCTTCGCGGTACGAGCCTGTTGAGCGCGCAACCGTTCGGTATTGTCTCGGACATGGCAACCCCCAAAGTCAATCCCAACATGGAATACCGCCGCCTCGGCAACACCGGCTTGCAGGTGAGCATCTTGTCGCTCGGCAGTTGGGTCACGTTCAACACCCAGCTCGATAACCAGCTTGCCGCCGAATGCATCGAGGCCGCTGGCGAAGCAGGCTGCAACTTCTTCGACAACGCCGAGGCCTACGACGGTGGCAAGGCCGAAACGATCATGGGCCAGGCATTCCGCGACCTCGGGTGGGAGCGCTGGTCGTACGTGCTCACCACCAAGATCTATTGGGGCATCAACGGCGAAGTCCCGAACATGAAGAACACGCTCAATCGGAAGTATCTCATGCAGGCCATCGACGGCTCGCTCGAGCGGCTCGAGCACGACTTTGTCGACGTGCTCTACTGCCACCGTTCCGATCCGAACACGCCGCTCGAAGAGACCGTGTTCGCAATGAGCGACATCGTGTCATCCGGCAAGGCCACGTACTGGGGTACCAGCGAGTGGAACGCAGAAGAGATTCGCGGCGCCATTGAAATCGCCGAGAAGCATCACCTGCACAAGCCGGTCACCGAGCAGAGCCAGTACAACTTGTTCGAACGCAAGAAGGTTGAGCGCGAGTACAGCCGCCTGTGGGCCGACTACCGCTATGGCAACACCATCTGGAGCCCGCTCGCATCGGGCCTGCTGACCGGCAAGTACAAAGACGGCATTCCGGACGACTCACGCGGCGCACTCAAGGGCTACGAGTGGTTGCAGGACCGCTTCACGAACCAGGCCGAGGTCGCCAAGGTCGAGAACCTGCGTCCGATCGCAGACCGCTTCGGTTGTACCCTCGCTCAGCTCTCACTCGCCTGGGCGACGAAGCACCCGATGGTCTCAAGCGTCATCACCGGCGCATCACGCGTCAGTCAGGTCGTGCAGAACTTCGAAGCCCTCGATGTGATCCCGCTGATCACCGACGAGGTCGACGAAGAGATGCGCGCCATCGTCAAAGCCTGACAACGCCTCACTCGATCCTCGGGTGAGTGATGAAGGCCAGTGTCCGCTCAGCAACGAGTGCGGTGCGGCCGTTGAGGAAGTGATCTGCTGAGGCGATCGTCTCGTGAGTGGTCTGTGGCCAGTCCGAGATGATCGCCTCAGTCGCGTCCGGGGCTGAGAACTGGTCGTGGGCTGGCGTCAGGACGAGCGTGGGCACGTCCATCCCGCGAACTGTTGGCATCGATGCGAGTGGGGGAGCGACCAGCACCTTCGTCGTGATGCGTGCGTCGTCGAGCGCGCTCACGATTGCAGCCCCGAACGAGTAGCCGATGCCGATGAGTTGCAGGTCGGTCAGTCGAGATTGCAGCGCGTTGAGCGCAGCAATCGCGTCGAGTTGTTCGCCGCGTCCGTCGTCGAATGCTGCTCGGAAATCGAAGCGCAAGACGGCAACGCCTGCGGCCGGGAGCGCGTCGAACAGCGCTTGCACCACGTTGTTGTGTCGGTCGCCGCCGTACTGCGGGTGCGGGTGGCAGATGATCGCGGCTGCCTGCGGAGCGTCGGGCACAGCCAGGTCGGCTTGCAGTGCGACACCGTCGCTGGTCGTGAGTCGCAGGTGTTCGACAACGGTCTCGGTCATGAGCCTCGACGGTACCCTCAGCACTCATGACCGGGCCTGACGAGAAGCTACCGATCAAGATGCTGAACGACCGCGTGCTCGTCAGCGTCTCCGACAGGGGCTCCGACCGGAAGTCATCCGGTGGCATCGTCATTCCGGCCACGGCGCAGGTACAGAAGCGACTCGTTTGGGCGACTGTCGTCGCTCAAGGACAGAACGTGCGGAGCTGCGAAATCGGCGACAAAGTGCTGTTCAGCCCGGATGATCGCTACGAGGTCGAAGTGCAGGGCCAGGACTACGTCATGCTGCGCGAACGCGAACTCCACGCGGTCGCTGCCGAACGTATCGAAGCGTCAACCGGCCTCTACCTCTGACTCGCCGCGTTTTCGGCCCGGCGGTCTGGTCTACATTGCAAACTCCGAACTACCAAGGAGTCCCGATGATCAAAGTCAGCGTCATGTACCCGAACGGCGACGACGCCACGTTCGACATGGAATATTACAAGACGACCCATATGGAGATCGTTGACCGGGCGATGAAGCCCAGCAGGTGGGAGATCGACTCCGGGATGGACGGGCCGTACATCGCGATTGGCAATCTCTACTTCGATTCGACGGAGGCCATGCAAGCTGGCATGGGCGAGGCTGGCGAGGCGCTTGCTGACATCCCGAACTTCACGAACGCCGAGCCAGCCGTTCAGGTCTCCCAAATCATCGAGGCCTAAAACCGAGCGATCGGTCCGGCTGCCTGTTCCGTAGAATGTCGTGATGCCTGAGGGAATCACGATCGATGCAACGGACGAGCAGCTAGCCGGCCTGAAGTACAACAGCGACGGGCTGATTACAGCCATCGCCCAAGATGTCGAGAACGGCGACATCTTGATGCTTGCATGGATGAACGAGGAGTCGCTCAAGATGACTTTTGCCGAGGGCCGGATGGTCTACTGGTCGCGCAGCCGCCAGGAACTATGGCGCAAGGGCGATACCAGCGGTGACCGTCAGTTCGTCAAAGAGGCGTACTACGACTGCGACGCTGACGCACTGCTGTTCAAGGTTGAGCAAGAGGGCGCAGGCGCCTGCCACACCGGCGCGCGCAGTTGCTTCTTCCGCAGCTTCGGCGCCGACGCCTGACAATGCGGTTCCAACCCTCCCGCGAGGAGTTCTACGCGCACGCCGCAGCGCACACCGTCGTGCCGGTATGGACCGAACTGCTGGCCGACCTCGAAACGCCGGTTGCCGCCTACACCAAACTCGTCGGCGACAAGCCAGGCTTCCTCCTCGAATCAGTCGAGGGCGCCGAGCGTTGGGCGAGGTTCTCGTTCGTCGGCCGTAACCCGTCAGCCACGCTGATTCTTCGTGACGGTCAGGTCGAGATCGATGGCACCGTTCCTGACGGCATCCCGACCGGCGAAGGCATCTTGGCAGCGCTTGAAGCCATGCTCGCCGAGTATTCCAGCCCGTCGTTTCCTGATTTGCCTCCGCTGCACGGCGGGATCATGGGCTTCCTCGGCTACGACGTGATCCGTGAGGTCGAACATCTGCCCAACACGCCGACCGATGACCGGAACTATCCCGACGCAGTGATGTCGGTCATCGGCTCCCTCGCAGCCTTCGATCATTGGCGCCAGCGGGTGTACCTCATCGAGAGTGTCGCCACGCTCGGCTTGAACACCGACGAACTCGATGCGGCATACGACGCAGCCGTCGAACGCGTCAGCCAGGCCGTCAGCGACTTGGCCAAGCCGCTGCCGTACACACCAGTTGCGCCGCCAACCCTCGACGACGATCTACCGACCCTCGCATCGACCATGCCTGATGGCATGTATCAGCGAGCGGTCGAAGTGGCCAAGGAGTACATCGTTGCTGGCGACATCTTCCAGGTCGTGCTGGCCCAACGCTACGACATCGAACTCGAAGCTGACCCGTTCGACTTTTACCGTGTACTGCGCCAGGTCAATCCGTCGCCGTACATGTACTACGTCAAGCACGACGAGCTGACGATTGTCGGTTCGTCACCGGAACCAATGGTGCAATTACTCGATCGCAAGGTCGTCTCGCGCCCAATCGCCGGGACGCGCCGGCGTGGCAAGAACGACGAGCACGATCGCCTGATGGCTGCCGAGCTGATCGAACACCCGAAGGAACGCGCCGAGCACGTCATGCTCGTCGACCTCGCACGCAACGATGTTGGCCGTGTCGCGAAGTTCGGCACCGTGCAGGTCGATGAACTGATGACGCTCGAGCGATACAGCCACGTCATGCACATGACGTCCCAGGTATCAGGCGAGCTCCGTGACGACCTTGGCCCGATCGACGTCCTGCGTGCCACGCTGCCCGCTGGCACACTCTCTGGCGCACCGAAGGTGCGGGCGATGGAGATCATCGACGAACTCGAACCGGTCAAGCGTGGCCCGTACGGGGGAGTGGTCGGCTACATCGACTGGTCGGGCAACCTCGACACGGCAATCGCCATTCGGACCATGTTCATCACGGGCGATGGCAAGACCGCAAGCCTGCAAGCAGGTGCCGGTGTCGTTGCCGACTCGGTGCCCGAAGAGGAAGACCTCGAATGCCGCAACAAGGCAGCCGCTCTGCTTGCTGCGATCCCCGGGGCGCGACGCATGACCAAGGCACGCAACGCCGCCGGCACCCAGGCGTGACCGCTAGAGCGCCAGGGCGATCAGGAAGATAACGCTGAGGCCGGCGAACACCAGCGTGATCGCGGTGGTGACAGCGATGAGCGCCGGAAAACTTGTGATCGCGGTAAGTGCGAGGCCCAGCGACTTGAACTGACCAATGCGATTACCGACGGCACCCTTCAGTACGAAGAACTCTCGCGAGATTGCGACGACGCCGTCACTCTCTCGTCCATCGGTCGACTCGACCGTTTCGATCACCGTGCGTTCGGTTTCACGATCGCCACCAATCAGCGAACGCACTTCGGTGATCAATGTGCCCGCGTCCTTCTTGACGGACCGGAGGCGCAGGATGGCGAGGCCGACGTTGCCGACGGCCAGGATGGCGAAGGTTCCACCGAGCACAATCCAGACCTTCTCGATGCCACCGTCGAGCGCAGCGAGGCCAAGCAGGAAACCACCGACGCTGAAGATCACGGCCATGAGCATCACACCGCCGGCGAGTGCTAAACCGCGCCGCACGAGTGTCATGACGCTGTCGACAGCGCGTCGAGCGAGGGCATCAAGGTCGTCGCGGTCGAAGCCGTTGCTGTCCGAGGCGCTCATATCTCGTCAGTGTGCCAGATCGGCCGTCGACTCCAGCTGGATCACGGCAGACTGGCGACATGGAGAACCCTGCCGACCTGCCGTTCATCGATGACACCGCACGCGACCGCATCACGGTGAGCGGCGACGACGCCCTGACCTACCTCCAGTCGCAGATCGCCCAAGAGATCCGAGATATTGGAGTCGGCGAAACCCGCTGGACGTTCGTGCTCGCGCCGACCGGCAAGGTCGACGCACTGGCGCGTATCGCGCGCACCGCCGAGACGACGTTCGTCCTCGACACCGACGCCGGCTTTGGCGAACACCTTCTCGCACGCATCAACCGGTTCAAGATCCGTGTGAAGGCCGATACCGAGCTGGCATTCGCCGAGTGCGATGTCCCCTCCGCTGCCCACGAGACCGCCCGAGTCGCAGCCGGCTGGCCGCGGATGGGCGCCGAGATCATCCCAGGCGAAACCATCCCGGCGACTACCGGCGTTGTCCTGCTTGCCGTGAACTTCACCAAAGGCTGTTACCCCGGCCAGGAACTGGTCGAGCGGATGGACAGCCGCGGAGCCGACGCGCCGAAAGCGCTGCGCATCCTTGACGTGGCAGCAGGGACGTCTGTCGGCGATGTGATCGACGATGTCGCCGAGATCACCAGCATCGACGGGACCACTGCACTGGCCTACGTGAAGCGCAGCAGCGACCTCGGTCGCATCCCCGCCCACGCAGTCTGAAAGTACGTCAGGCGGCGGCAAGCGATCGTCGGATTGCCTGCACGTCAGGGTGCTGGCGGAGCCCGATCAACTCGGGCGAACCGTCGATGACTGACGCCAAGCCGACTGGCGATGTGCCGGCTTCAGCGGCAGCGCGGAGCCAGCCGATTGCAGTGCCCTGGTCGCCAAGTGCGCCAGAGGCGCGTGCCACAGCCGAGGCGCTCAACGTGTTTGGGTTTCGTTCGAAGCTGCGCGCCGCATAGTGGGCTGCGTCTTCGAACCTGCCAAGCGAGATCAGTACGTTTGCAAGCAAATACTCGTTGGTCGGATCGCCGAATGGCTTGGGCTCGGGAAGCAGGTCGACGAGCGATGCGAGGTTGTTGGCGGGAATCGCGAGTGGCGCAGGCACCCCGTCGGGCCGGGGATGACTCAGAGCAGCGATCAGCAATCGTCGTGCCTTCGTTGGCTTGCCAGCTTCAAGGGCATTGGCCGCGGCGGTCCACGGAGATTCCGCCTCTTTCGACGACCCAAGCATTTGCAACTGGGTGATCATCAAGAAGGCGATGAAGATGGCAAACCCTCTGAACTGATCAGAGAAGAACATCAGCGCGGCGGCGCTACCGGTCAGCGTGATCGAGAAGAGGAGCATCAACCGCTGCGCCCGGCCGGGTAGCAAGCGATCGAGGCCCTGCAAAACGATGTTGCCGCCGTCGAGCGGCAGGATCGGAATGAGGTTGAGCATGCCGATGGCCGGGCCAGCCCACCAGATGGCGAACGTCGCTGCGGAGTCGTTGAACGAGTTCTGATCGAGTGGGTTTGCTCCGAGGGCCAGGAGCACGGCGACGCTTGTGGCGATGTGAATGCCTGGGCCTGCGAAGGAAATGACTGCATGTCCGGCGCGCGAAATCGGCCGAGTGGGCACATACGAGGCGTAGCCGGCGAGGAAGCCGAGCGAGATCTCAGCGTGCGCACCGTGGCGCCTGGCCGAGACAGCGTGGCCGAGTTCGTGGATCAGCGTGAAGACGGCGATCGCTCCAGCCAGCCACAAACCGAACTCACTGCCGTAGATCACGATGATGAGCAACATGAACATCACGAAACCGGGCTGCACATGCACCTTGAAGCCCAGGAGGTTGAACATTGCAACAAGCCTACGGCTACGACGCGTTGGCCGAGCGACAGGTGGCGAGACCGGCGGCCGGTGAGACCGCGGTCACATCAAGATGGCAAGGTAGTGATCAATGAGTGACACCCAAATGAACGGTGCGGTGCAAGACGGCGGAGTATTGCAGCGGGCGGTGGCTATGGCGATGGCTGCCGGCGACACGCCAAAGAGCCGGGCTGCCGCGGTGCGCTCAGTCAGCGCTGCCGACCTCGACGCGGTGATCCACGCCCAATTCGTTGCGGTTGGTTCGGTTCTCACGTCAGGCGTTGGTGCATCACCGGGGGCGGCGGTCGGCAAGGTCTACTTCTCCTCCGACGACGCAGCAGACGCCGCCGATCGTGGCGAGGCAGTGATTCTGGTCCGCAACGAAACGACGCCTGCCGACGTGCACGGGATGTCGGTCTCCGCAGGCCTCCTGACGACGAGGGGTGGGCTCGTGAGCCACGCCGCAGTCGTCGCTCGCGGATGGGGCACGCCTGCGGTCGTCGGTGCCGAAGCCATCGAGATCGCCGACCGTTCGTTTTCGGTGGGCGAGGTCACCGTGGTTGAGGGTGACATCATTTCGATTGATGGAGCCAGCGGTGATGTGGTCGTTGGTGAAATATCGACTGCAGCCGCGGGGCCCCCCGACGAGTTCTTCACGATCCTGGGCTGGGCTGACGCAATTCGTGCTGGTCACTTGGCGGTGCGGGCCAATGCCGACAATGGCCCCGATGCCGCGAAGGCTCGAGAGTTGGGGGCCGAAGGCATCGGGCTGTGCCGGACCGAGCACATGTTCCTGGCAGCTGACCGCCTGCCGGTCGTCAGACGCATGATCCTGGCGCGCGATGCAGACGAGGAAAGTGAGGCGCTCGAAGAACTGGGTCGGGTACAGCAGGTCGACTTCGAAGAAATCCTCCGGGCGATGGATGCCATGCCGGTCACGGTGCGCCTTCTCGATCCGCCGCTCCACGAGTTCCTCCCGTCCGTCGCCGAGCTGACGCTGAAGGAGGCAACCGTCGGCCTTACCGATTTCGAGCAGCGCGAGTTGCGGGCCGCCGAGTCGTGGGCCGAACACAACCCGATGATCGGTACTCGCGGGGTTCGGCTCGGGGTGCTGAAGCCCGGCCTCTATGCAATGCAGGTCAGGGCGCTCCTCGCAGCGGTCAAGACGATGCGCGTCGAAGGGCTGCATCCGATCGTCGAGGTGATGGTGCCACTCACGGTGAGCCGCTCCGAACTGGCGCTCGCTCGACGTTGGATCGAAGCGGAGATCAACGCCACGGCATCGGATCACAGCGACATCACGATCGGCACGATGGTCGAGACGCCTCGAGCTGCAATTCGCGCTGGCGAGTTGGCCAAAGCTGCGGACTTTTTCTCGTTCGGCACAAACGACCTCACGCAATTGACATTCGGTTTCAGCCGGGACGACGTCGAGGGCCGGATGATGCCGGCCTATCTCGACTACGGCCTCCTGGCAGCGAATCCGTTCGAGACCATCGACCAGTTCGGTGTCGGCGAACTGGTGCGACACGCTGTCAAGCACGGCAGGGCCACGGTCCCTGGGATGAAGATGGGCGTGTGCGGCGAACACGGCGGTGATCCCGAGTCGATCCGGTTCTTCCATCAGGTCGGGCTCGACTACGTGTCGTGCTCGCCGTACCGCGTGCCAATCGCACGGTTGGCAGCGGCTCACGCAGTGCTTGATGCTCAGCAATCCTGACGGAGCGCGGCGAGATCCCTGACCGTCGAGGCACAATGATTTCGTGCTGATGCCATCGCTTATCAATCAGTCGTTCGTTGCTGCCGAGGCAAGCGGTCGCGACAAGCTCGTCGACATCGATGTCGCAGCATGGCAGTGGGTTGCACTGCTGGCGATCATCACCGCCATGCTCCTCATCGACCTGCTGGTGGTGCACAAGGAAGCACACGAGGTTGACACGAAGGAAGCGGCGATCGAGTCGGCTGTTTGGATCAGCTGCGGCCTCGCGTTCACCGGGGTTGTTTGGTGGTGGTTCGGCGGTGCTGCAAGTGGCGAGTACATCTCGGGCTTTCTGATTGAAAAATCCCTCAGCATCGACAATGTCTTCGTCTGGGCGCTGATCTTGGGTTACTTCAAGGTGCCGATGAAGTATCAGCACCGAGTGCTGTTCTGGGGAATTTTTGGTGCACTTGCGCTCCGCGCCATCTTCATCTTTGCCGGGGTGGCGCTGATCGAACGGTTCGATTGGATCCTCTACCTGTTCGGCGCATTCCTGCTCTACACAGCCGCCAAGCTGATCTTCACCGACAACGACCATGTCGATCCCGGCGAGTCAAAGTTCCTCAAGGTGATCAATCGGTTTGTTCCATCGACTGACGACTTCGACGGCCAGAAGCTCTTCACGAAGGCGAACGGCAAGAGGCTCGCGACCCCACTGTTCGCTGTGCTGATGCTGATCGAAGCGACTGACGTGATCTTTGCGGTGGACTCGGTCCCGGCCGTGCTGGCAGTCTCGAACGAGCAGTTCATTGTGTTTGCATCGAACGCTTTCGCAATTCTCGGCCTCCGTGCGCTGTATTTCCTGTTGGCAGACATGCACAACCGGTTCGCGTTCCTGCAGCAGGGCCTGGCAATCATCCTCGCCTTCGTCGGCGTCAAAATGATCATCGCCGACTGGTACCACATTCCGACGGCGCTCTCGCTGGCCGTTATCGCCATCGTGTTGACCGCATCGATTGGCTTCTCGCTGAAGCTGACCAGGACCGATGCCGACGCGGCACTGGTCGAAGATGCCTTCGAGGATCACTCGGACCGCGAATCACCGATTACCTGAGTCGGGGTGTACATGTAGACGGCGTCGGCGAGGGCACCGCAGATCGCGCTGGGCCGTAGTCTGAGCGGATGGGGATTGAGGACGAAGACATCGAGCGGCTGCGGAGCACCGTGTCGATCGTCGACACTGTTCAGCAGTACGTGGCTCTGAAACGCACGGGCCGCAACTGGGTTGGCCTGTGTCCGTTCCACGCCGAAAAGTCGGGTTCGTTCAACGTCACCGAAGAGCGTGGCCGCTACAAGTGCTTCGGCTGCGATAAGGGGGGCGACGTCTTCACGTTCATCCAAGAGATCGAGCACCTCGACTTTCCTGGAGCGGTCGAACACATTGCGGCGAAGGCCGGCATCCAGCTCAACTACACGTCTGCTGGTCAGAGCCAAGAACGGTCGCGGCGCAAGAAGCTCACCGAACTGATGAATGAAGCGGTCGAGTGGTACCACGATCGGCTCCTCAATGCGCCTGACGCACGTCCAGCTCGTGACTATCTTCGTCGCCGCGGCCTGTCAGGAGACATCGCTCGGCAGTTCAAGATCGGCTGGGCGCCCGACGACTGGGACCAGCTGTCGAGGTCGCTCGGGGCACCGGCCGACATGATGCAAGACGTTGGGCTCTCGTTCCGAAATCGTCGCAACAAGATGCAGGATTCGTTTCGTGCTCGCGTGATGTTCCCAATCCTTTCCGAGTCGGGGGAGGCGCTGGCATTTGGTGGCCGCATCCTGCCCGGCTCTGAAGATCCGGCGAAGTACAAGAACAGTTCCGAGACGCCGATCTACATGAAGTCCAAGACGCTGTACGGGCTCAACTGGGCAAAGGCCGATGTTGCAAAGCACGATCAGGTCATCGTGTGCGAGGGCTACACCGACGTCATCGGCTTCCATCGTGCTGGTATCCCGCGCGCTGTGGCGACCTGTGGCACGGCGCTCACGGAGGAGCATGTCCGGTTACTCAAGCGGTATGCCAGCAAGGTCGTGCTGTCCTTCGATGCCGATGCTGCAGGTCAGGGCGCAGCCGAACGCTTTTATGAATGGGAGGAAAAGCACAAGGTCGAAGTGCTTGTCGCCCGTCTGCCCGATGGGAAAGACCCGGGCGATCTCGCGTCATCGCAGCCGGAGGCACTCGTTGCCGCTGTCGAGAAGCCAGTGCCGTTCCTGAAGTTCCGGCTCGACCGCACGATGCGTGGTCGCCAGAAAGACTCGCCCGAACATCGAGTTCGACTGGCCGAAGATGCAATGGCCGTGGTGAACGAACACCCGAACAAATCGATCCGCATGCTCTATGCCGGCGAAGTCGCAGCCGAACTGTCGATGCCGATGAGCGACATGGTCCGTCTCGCTGAGCGCGGCGTCCGTCGGCCAGCGATACAAGTCCAGGCCAAGCGGTCCAAGGGGCCGATCCAGAACGCTGAGTTCGCTGCGCTCGTTCTCCTGGTGCAGGAGTGGGATTCGATCGCGCCGTGGTTGACGGAGGAGTTGTTCGACAACGACATCAACCGGATGGCATTTCTCGCGCTCGCTGAGACCGACGGTGACCTCACCAAGGCAATCGCAGCTGCGCCGCCTGACGCTGTCGACGTGCTCGAACGCGCCGCAGTCGCCGATCTGAACCTGGTGGCCGATGTCGAAGCGCGAAACTTGATCCGAGCAGCGTGTCGGCGGGAACTGCAACATCGGAACAAGGTGATCGATCCCGCAGCGATGGCCGAGGACCGCCAGGCCAAGATCGACATCGAGGCCCTGGAAGATACCGACAAGGAGCGTGCTCTCGCGGCGGCTGAGTCATTGCTAGGTTGGCTAGATCGACGAACAGGGGAACGCACCGATGGGGACGACTGAATCCGATCCCGCTGCAACGGTGCCCGCTGGCGCGCCGTTCAGCGGCGTCGACACAGGTGAATGGGGCAAGCTCGTCGCAAAGGGCCGAGTTTCCGGTGAGGTGCATGCCGAACAGGTTGCCCACGTGTTGCGGCACGTCGAGTTGACTGGCGATGTTCTCGATCAGGTCCAGTCGGCAATGGCCGAACAGGGCATCTCTATCGATGACGCCGTTGACACTGACGATCACGACACCCCCGTCGCCATCGTCCGCGAGGTCGTTGTCGAAGAAATCGCCGCCGAGCCGGTCGCGCCTGAAGACGCTGACGAGCAGTTGCTCAGCCGGCGCCGTGGAAGCCGGACGAGGAAGTCACAGCCGAAGGGCGAGGGCGGCACGTCCGATGCTGTGCGGATGTATCTGCGTGAGATTGGTCAGGTCGACCTACTCACCACCGATGACGAACGCAGGCTCGCCCAACTCATCGAAGAAGGGCTGGTCGCTGCTGGCAAGATCGACGTAGCGGCCGAAGCAGGCTCGCCGATCGATGGGGTCGAAGGGCGCATGCTATTGCGGGCCGTGAGCCGCGGCGAACGAGCCAAGAGCGAACTGACGCAGGCCAACCTGCGCCTCGTCGTGAGTATCGCCAAGCGGTACTCGGGCAGGGGCATGCAATTGCTCGATTTGATCCAAGAGGGCAACCTCGGCCTGATGCGTGCCGTCGAGAAGTTCGACTACACCAAGGGCTTCAAATTCTCGACCTACGCCACGTGGTGGATTCGTCAGGCGATTACCCGCTCCATTGCCGACCAGGCCCGCACGATCCGCATACCGGTGCACATGGTCGAGCACATGAACCGGGTCACCCGCGCCAAGCGAACGATGCACCAAGAACTCGAACGGGAGCCATCGATCGAAGAGATTGCCGTTCGCGTTCAGCTCGAACCTGACCGTGTGCGTGAACTCTTGCGAATCTCGCAAGACCCGCTCTCACTCGACTCACCAGTCGGCGAAGAGGACGAGTCAAACCTCGGCGACTTCATTCAGGACGAATCAGTCGAAAGCCCAGCCGACGCTGCGACCAAAATGATGCTGTCCGATGCGGTCGGTGAGGTGCTCGGCGAGCTGTCCGAACGCGAGCAGGAAATTGTCCGGTTGCGTTTCGGCCTCGACGGCGGCCAGGCAAAGACTCTGGAAGAAGTCGGCAAAGCATTCGGTGTCACGCGTGAGCGAATTCGTCAGATCGAAGCGAAGACACTCGCCAAGCTTCGCCACCCCCAGCGCAGCCAGCGTCTGCGAGAGTTTCTCGAAGTCGAGTAGATCTCTCGAAAATCGGCGTGGTGGCCTGGCCACGCGCCGATAGCCTCGCCCACGGCTTCTGCCTTCCGGGGTAGCTCAGCTGGCAGAGCAGCGGACTGTTAATCCGCTTGTCGTGGGTTCGAGCCCCACCCCCGGAGCAACGACGAAGGCCCACCGAGCAATCGGTGGGCCTTCGTCGTTTTCTGTGTGTAGGGCTCAAACCCTGGGCCGGCTGCCAGGTAGCCAGCCACAGGTTTGACCGGCCATCAGCACCCCTATCGCAGAATGATCAAGATCAAGTCAGGAAAGATTTGGCGGAAGCTTGACTCAAGAAATTGGCGATTCAGTCCGAGAAATATTGGTAGCCCGCAATGGTTGTGGGTCACCGAGCCGTCAGGCGCAAGGGGTCAGAGAATGAAACGCAGAACGTTCCTCGGAGCCATGGGTGCAAGCACCCTCAGTTCACTTGCTGTGGCGATGCAAGGCGGATCGGTGCAAGGCGCATCGCTTGCTTTGGAACAGGTGAATCTGGCTGGAACGGATCTTGCTGGCTGGGAGACGGTCGTTGGAGATGGGATCTACGCGCGGCCAGGCCTCGCTCCCGTCTCCATCAGCGACATCGCTACCGTCAACCACGGTACCCATAGTTCGCTGTTGGTAAATGTAGAACGACGGCCAGTAATGGCCCACAACATTGCTTTCAACCGCCTGATCGACAACAACCTGTTCGACTACACCCACTATTCCAGCTTCGAGTTCCGAGCACCCGACCTCGACACGTCAACAAACCCGGGACTCAAGGCGCAGACCGTCGAGGGAGGACTTTTTGTCTGGGATGGCAGCGGCACTCGACGCGATTATGGCCTCGGATTCCAGTGGGTACTCAACCCGTGGGACCCGAAGTACGGAGCGATCCAAACCTGGGCGATGAGTAACAGCGCCTGGCGCACCACCGCCTACATGGAACCAGACAACGAATGGCACCGCTTTGAGGCCAGGATTGATCACAATCGGAACAACGCGTCCCTCTGGATCGACGGCGAACAAATCTCAGCTGCCTACACCAATCGAAAAAAGCCTGACTTCTGGGGTACCGAAACAGCGGCACGTCTGCAGGTCGAAGCAATCAGTCTTGATCCGGGATCCGCAATGGCAGCACCCATGCACACCGTCGATGTGCGCAACTGGACATGGGACTGCGTTCCGGCCTAGCGGCGGCGAGGCACTGTCGTTTGGGTGGGGTTTCAATCAAGAAACCCTCGTGTGTGGGGCGACCGGGGCTCGAACCCGGGACCGAGGCATTATGAGTACCGTGCTCTAACCAACTGAGCTATCACCCCGTGGGAAATTATTGTTCGTCTTCGTCATTTTGCGACCC
>JBNMOS010000044.1:0-23357 GCA_051275435.1 Ilumatobacter sp. | reverse complement strand
ATCGGGCTGACGACGGCGGTGCTATCAAAGCTGAGATAGCTGCCCTCGTGCGACACGTGGTACACGACGCGCGGGTCCCGTTCGACGTTGTAGACCTTGGCCCGGTCAGGCAGCACCGAGAAGACAATCGTGTCGCCGTCGACGGCATGGTGCACGTCGGAAGATTGTGGGCGGCCATCACGACGAAGCGTGATCAGGGTTCCCTCACGCACTCCCGCGGCGAACGCGAGCCCTTCGGAAAGATCGATCGGGTTCACTTCCATGCGGCATTCACTTTCGAGTGACCTTCACCGGGAGGGTGGCGTAGCCGTGGACAAACGACGAAAGCGTGCGGGTCGGCTCGGCCTGGATTTCGATCCGTTCGAAGCGTTCCAGGATCTCTTCCCACAGAATCCGGAGCTGCATTTCAGCCAAACGGAGGCCCATGCAGCGATGCACGCCGAACCCGAACGAGAGGTGATCGGAGGCGTTGTGCCGCTCGATGTCAATGCTGTCGGGGTGCTCAAAAATGTCGGCGTCGCGGTTGGCCGACAAGTACCACATGAGCAACTGGTCGCCCTGCAAGATCTGCTTGCCACCCAGATCACAGTCACGGGTTGCGGTGCGGCGCATGTAGGCGAGCGGCGTCTGCCAACGGATGATCTCTTGGACCATGTTGCGGATGAGGTCGGGGTTCGCGGTGAGCTTGTCGTACTGCTCGGGGAACGTGTTGAGCCCGTAGACGCTGCCGGTCATCGTGTTGCGAGTCGTGTCGTTGCCACCGACGATCAGGAGCAGCAGGTTGCCCAAGTGATCCATGGCGGACATGTCCTTGGTGGCCTCGCCGTGCACGAGCATCGAGACGAGGTCGTTGCCCGGTGCCGCTCGGCGCTGTTCCCACAGCCCGGAGAAGTAGTGCACGCACTCGACCAGTTCGTCGTGGCGCTGTTGATGCGATTCGATGACGCCGCCCGGCTCGGGAATCGCGAAGACGATGTCGGACCAGCGGGCCAGCTTGCGGCGATCTTCGAAGGGAAAGTCGAACAGCGTGGCCAGCATGCGGGTGGTCAGTTCGATCGAAACGGTCTCGACCCAGTCGAAGGTCTCACCTTCGGGAAGCGACTCAAGGACATCGATCGTGCGCTCGCGGATCAGCGGCTCGACGTTCTGTAGGTTTTTTGGCTGCACCGCTGGGGTGACCGTCTTGCGCTGCGCTCGCTGCATGGGCGGGTCCATGGCGATGAACGACGAGGTCTGCGCCCCCGCACCGGAACGCACTTCGGCGGGAACACCCAACGTGATGCCACTCGCGGAGGAGAACGTCTGCCAGTCGCCTTCGACGGCCTTGATGTCATCGGCCTTGGTGACCGACCAGTACCGGCCAGCGGTTTCGATCTCGTTGAAGTGGATTGGGTCTTCGTTGCGAAGGCGTTCGAAGTAGCGGTGGTAGCGATCTTCGGCAAACAGGTTGGCATTGAGCGGGTTGATATCTTCGATGGCGAGTTCGTCCGCCGGCGCAACGCCGGCACCCTTTTCGACCTGCTCCTGTTCCGGCGTCCGGAAATCCGCTGGTGGGTTTTGAATCGTTTGGTCTTTGCTCGTGTCGGTGTCGGTCATCGTGGCGTTCCTTCTCAAAGTCGCTGATCGACACCCACCCCGTGTCGGTGCATCGCGCTCTGCTCTCGACAATAGTGAGGGGAGCGCGTCTGCTCCGTCTCGGACGACCTGGCAGCAGTCGTTGGTCACCTCAGGGACGTTTGCTCAGTGCTCTCAGGCGCTCAGTCGTCGAAATCCAAGGTGGAGCGACCTCGACCCAGCACATGTCGATGCCGTGTGAGAGCGTCGAGACGTGGACGACCGACACGACACAGCGTTTCCAGCCGGGTTCTTCTCCCGGACCGACGAGAGCGACGACAGCGAGTTCTACGCGTTCGATCGGCTGGTCACGCACATCGACGACGCGGCCATCTCGGCAGTCGGGGCGCTGTATTCCGACCTCGGCCTCTCCGACCCCGGATCGGGCCCGGCGCTCGACATCTGCTCGTCGTGGATTTCACACTTTTCGACCAAGCCAGAGCGGCTCGTCGTCACTGGCATGAACGCCGCCGAACTCGCTGCCAACGGGATGGCCGACGAACGGCACGTTCGCGATCTCAACGTCGATCCAACGCTGCCCTTCGACGACGCAGCGTTCGGTGCCGTGACCTGCTGCGTGTCGGTCGACTATCTGACCAAGCCGCTCGACGTGTTCGCTGAGGCGGCCCGGGTGCTGCGACCGGGCGGCATTTTCGTGTGCACGTTCTCGAACCGCTGCTTCCCGACAAAGGCGATCCGTGGCTGGCTGCACACGGACGACCGCGGTCGCTGCCGCATCGTCGAAACCTACTTCGACATGACCGCCGGTTTCGATGAGCCGACCGCTCAGCTGCGCAACCCGAGTGCATCGGGCGACCCGCTGTTCGCAGTGTTGGCTCGCCGCGCAGCCACCTGAGGGCTGCGTACTCCGCGAGCCCAGCGAGGGTCAGCCAACGAATACGGCGTCGAACTCCAGCTGTGAGTGATCAGCGACGAGTTCGCCGAGCTGAGCCTGGCGCCGGTCAGCTGTGACCAGGCGAGCGCCCTGGCTAACGCATTCAGCGATGATCCATCGATCATTCATGCCAATGCTCATGCCAGCCTCGGTCGCCACGGCCGACACATCGCCGTAGGCCCGGCCGACCTCATGGAGCGAGACCTCGAGATCGGACCATTCCGACAGCTGCTCGTAACGCTCCATGGTTCGTCGTCGCTCAGATTGCCCTGGTCGATCCGCGACCGCAGCGCCGTGCCGGAGTTCGCCGTCGACGGTGATCGACCGAGTGATAGGGCCGCCAAGCTTTTTCAGAATGGCGATCAGTTCCGGCGATCGACGCTCAGCAAGGCCGATCACTGCGCTGGTGTCAAAAATGGTTCCACACGAACCGACCGCGCTCACCTGTTCGAACCCAGATGATCGTCATCAAGCTGCGCCGATCCGGCGTCGTCGGCAGAGAGCAGCTCAGCGAGCCCACTGTCGTAAGACTCACCGCCGAGAACATCGTCGACGACGTCGGCCCACGACGTCGGGCGAAGCGGTGTAATCGTTGCAATCCGCTCACCGTTCTTGGTCAGATGCATGGTCGTACCGTCTTCGATCCGCTCGACCACTTGCTTGGTGTGGTTCCGGAGCTCGCGGACCGATACGTCGAACGACATCATCATACAGTGACCGTAGCACTTGCTTGTCACCTGCGTGCTACGGCGGTGTGGGCCAGTATGGATGTCATGACGACTGTCGGAACGAACCATGGGAGTTGAACAGTTGGCGATGTCGAGCATCGCCGCCATTGGCAAGCGACCGCGGGTTTCCCAGGCCCTGTTCGGCTTCACCAAATGGGGGAACCCGTTCGCTGCAGAACGATTTTCATGGCCGTATCCGATGTATGACCGCATGCGCGCCGACGGCGAGGTTGTCTACAGCCGCGCGTACCGTCAATGGTTCGTCATGGGGTACGACGAGGTCCAGCAGGTGCTGCGCTCAGACGACTGCGCGACCTCGCCAATCGCCAACCTGCTGCTGTCCACCCGCCAGTACCGCACCCTGACACCTTCGGTTCGCACCGATTTCTCGCGCTGGCTACTCGCGACCGATCCGCCCGACCACACACGTTTGCGGTCCGCCGTCGCACGCGCATTCACCCCGAAGCAGATCGCCGGATATGAACCGCTCGTCCGCAAGGTTGCTGACGAATTGCTGTCCGAGCTTCCGGAGTCTGGCGAGGTCGACATCGTCGACGCATTCACCATGCGGCTACCAATCGAGCTGATCGCCGAACTCCTCGGGCTCCCGGCCGAGCGACGGGAGTGGCTCCAAGAGGCGTCCCGAGTGGTAGGCAGCCTGGTCGAACCCTTCGCCGAACTCAATGCAGCATTGATCAACGAGCGTTTTGCCGAGCTGGACGCCTACTTCCTGGCCCTCATCGAAGAGCGTCGGCAGTTTCCAGGTGACGACATCATCTCGGCGCTGGCATCCGAAAGCGACGGGCCGGTCCTCGACGCGGACGAGATCGTCGCGATGATCGTGTTTCTCCTCTTTGCCGGCCACGAGACTGTTACCGGCATGCTCGGCAACGCGCTCGTTGCGTTCGCCGCCTGTCCCGAGCAGCGAGCGTTGCTGCGCGACAAGCCGGAGCTCACCGCCAATGCCGTCGAGGAACTGCTTCGTTTCGATCCTCCCTTGCAGATGACCGGGCGCCAAGCGACGGCCGACATCGTCATCGGCGGCCAGGCAATCAGCAAGGGCGACAACATCAGCCTGATGATCGGTGCCGCCAACCGAGACACGCGCCGCTGGCCCGACGGCGACGGACTCCGCATCGATCGGCCCGACCCGAAACCGCTTTCGTTCGGGTTCGGCACCCACCATTGCCTCGGTGCAGCCCTCGCGCGTATGGAAGTTCGAATCGCGATCCCCGCGCTCCTCGAGCGCCTCGGCGACTACACGGTGGACACCGAGCGCATCGTGTGGAAACACTCCTTTGGCCTCCGAGGGCCGCTCGCGCTCCCATTGACGATCGCACCCGAGCACGGGCCGACACCTGAGGTGAAGAAGCCGGGCGGCCGCGTGTAACGAGTGCCGTCAGCCAGTGAACCCAGCTGCCTTGTGTGAACCATCGCAAAGTGGCTTTGACGCCGACTGGCCGCAGCGGCAGAGCGTGACTCGGTTCCGGGTCTCGAGCTTGGTGCCATCCGATTGGGTGACTTCGATACCGCCGCTGACCCACAACGGACCGTCCGGGATCACGGCAACCTCGACCGGGAGGTCAGGTTCAATCGTCTCGCCGTCGACGGCATAGGTGAGCGCACCCGACGGGCAACGCTCGATCATCGCCATGGCCTGGGCCCGAACCTGACTGTCGTCCGTTTTGGCTGCCATCTTCCAGACGTTGGTGACCTGGTTGCCGCAGAATCCGGCATGAACACACGTCGGTCGGTCGTCGAAGACTTCGATGCCATCGCCGCCGTAGCTTTTGGCTCGCTCGCCGTACGTTCCTTCTGGAGCGTTCTCCGAACCATCCCATTCGATCGAGGCGTGGGTGCCATCGCAGAAGGGCTTGTTCGACGATGCACCGCAACGGCACAGCGCGACCTTCGCCTTGACGCTCTCGGGCCGATCGGTCTTCCAGGTGAGCGGCTCACCATGTTCGGACATGACCGGCGTCTTCGACGTGACCGGCACGCCACCGCTCACCAGGTACGGACCGCCTGCGGCCACCGTGATCTTCTGTTCATCAGACATGTTCTGCTCCTCGTTCTGTGCGGCTCTGTATTCGTCGGGTGATCGGTCTACGCCAACTTACGAAATTCTCCGGGCGATCGCTGCAACCTCAAGCTGTAGGTCCTGGCCGACAACGAAGCTCGGCAACTTGCCAACACCGATCGCCTTGCGGTCAACGGTTGCAGTTGCGGTGAAGGACCCCGTGTCACCGGTGACGTCGACGCCAGCGATTGCCACGTCGACCGGCGAGGACTGACCCTTGATCGTGACGACGCCAGCCGATGTATAGGTCGCGTCGCCGGACGAGACGTGTTCCGCTCGAAAGCTAATCGTTGCATGGTTATCGGTGTCAAGGAAGTCGCTGCCCAAGACGTGCTTGTCGCGCTTGGCGTTCTTGCTCGAATACGACGACGCGTCGACGGTGATGTCGACTCCGGTCACTTCGTGGTTCGCATCAATCTCGATCGTCCCCGAGGTGACGCTGAGGGTCGCTGGGATCGTGAAGAGTCCGAGCTTCTTGACCGACACGTTGACGGTTGTCGCGCCGGTGTCGAGTTGCCAGGTACCGGCGGGGAGTTGGGTGGTGGTCATGAGATCTCCTGAAGGGTTATGCGGGTTTCGAGAACGAAGAAATGGCCATCAATTACTTGACCTATCAACTAGTTACTTGACGGGTCAACATAACGGGGGAAACTTGTCGCGTCAACCACTACAGTGAATTTCATGACGGAACCCCGTTGGCTCGACGACACGCAACAAGAGGCTTGGCGGGCGCTGCTGGCACTCGTCAACCGCGGGCTCCCCCAGCTCGAGCACACGTTCAAGGCCCATGGCCTGCTCGCGGTGCACTACTCAATTCTTGTTGGGTTATCGGCGTCCGCTGACGACACGATGCGGCTCTCCGACCTCGCCGAGGCTGCGAACGTCTCCCAGAGCCGCCTCACCCATCGACTTCGGACTCTGGTCGACCGCAACATCGTCGAGGTGGCTGCCGACTCGGCTGACGGCCGGGGCAAGAACGCGACGCTCACCGCATCCGGGCGCCAGCTCCTCGAATCACTTGCGCCGTCTCACGCCGAAAATGTGCAGCGGATGCTCTTCGATCACCTCACCGCGACCGAAACCGCGAACATCGCGACCGGGCTGGCAAAGATCGCCGCGCACCTGTGCAACCCCGACCCCCAAGCCGCCGCGGCTCAATCAGGCGGAGCGACGACTCACTGATTGTCGAGTGACGACAGCGTGTCACCGGGGCGTACCAGCCCCACTTGGTAGGCGAGGACCACAAGTTGGGCTCGATCCCGAACGTTCAGCTTCATCATTGCCCGATTGAGATGCGTCTTGACAGTCAGCGGCGACAGATAGGCACGCTCAGCAATGTCGCCGTTCGACAAGCCGTGCGCAGCAAACGCCATCATCTCGCGTTCGCGTTCGGTGAGAACATCAAGCGCATCGACATCAAACTCGACGGACGTCGAACCCGAGAAGCGAGCCAACAGCGCCTTGGTCGCTTTCGGTGAGAGCAGCGCCTCACCCGCTGCGACTAACCGGATGGCATCGAGCAACTCAGCCGGCCCTACCCCTTTGCCCAGGAAGCCGCTGGCGCCAGCTTGCACGGCTTGGATCACATACTCGTCGAGCTCGAACGTCGTGAGCACAATCACCTTGACACCAGCCAGGTCGTCATCAGCACAGATCGCGCGTGTTGCAGCAAGGCCGTCGAGCCCCGGCATCCGGATGTCCATCAGGACCACGTCGGCTCGCGTTGAGCGCAGCAGCTCGATGGCAGATGCTCCGTCCTCGGCCTCGCCGACAACGGTCAGGTCGGGGGCGCTGTCGATCAGGGCACGAAACCCCGCTCGGATGAGTGCCTGGTCATCGGCCAAGAGCACGGTGATGGTGTTCGCGCTACCGGTCGACGCCTCGCTGGTTGGTCCACTCATCTGGAGTCCTTCCTCGGAATCGATGCCGCAATCTCAAACCGTCGACCGTCTGCGGACAGACCAGCCTCGAGCGTGCCGCTGACGGCTTCAACGCGTTCGTGCATCCCGATCAGGCCGAAGCCGTTGCCGTTGCCGTTGCCGTTGCCGTTGCCGTTGCCGTTGCCGTTGTGAGCATCTCCAACCGGGTTGGACACTGCGATGTGGAGGCCGTCGTCGTCGAATCGAAGTTCGACGGAAGCCGTGCCGTCGCCGTACTTATGCGCGTTGGTCAAGGCTTCCTGCACCACTCGGTACGCGGCGAGCTCAGCTGACCCGGACAGCGGGCGCGCAGTTCCCGACCGATCGTCCCGAATCACCAGACCGCTCGCAGCGAACGACGAGATGAGATCGTCGATGGCAGCCAGGTTGGGGGTGGGAGTTGTGGGGTCGTCGGCATCGTCAGGAGAGCGGAGCACGCTCAGCAGTTCACCGAGCTCGTCGACCACGGTTGACGCCGCATTTCGGGCGATGTCGAGGGAACGGCCAGCAGCGGCCGGATCCGTTTCCAACAAGTGGCGAGCAACTCCTGCTTGCACATTGACCACGGCAATGTGGTGCGCAACCAGGTCGTGAACATCACGGGCGATGCGCAAGCGTTCTTCGACGACGCGTCGCTGGGCTTCCAGCTCACGCGACGCCTCGGCGTACACCGCCCGCTCTTCAGCAGCCGCCACGTTCAGACGGGTCGAGCGGACTGCTGCTCCGGCTGCCGCGGCAAACGCTGGCCACGCAATCGAGGCCAAACCGGCCCCGTCAACCACGCCACTACGAAGCAGCGTCGTGATCATCAGCAAGAAGCTCGCCGTACTGATCGCTCCGGCCAAGATTGCGACTCTCCGCGGGAACTGGAGTGCCACCGTGAACAGGGCAATCAGCGCGATGGGAAAAAGTACGGGTGGGCGGCCGGTCACTTCGATGACGACTGCCGACGCGGCTATCGCGACCGCAAGCGTCTGCCGCGGGTACCGCCGTCGAGTGAGGAGCAAAGCAATCCCCACCGCCAGCGAAACCCACTCAGTCGTATCAATGGAGCTGTTGTCGATAAACGGCCGACCGAAGAAACCCGCGATGGCGAAGACAATCAGCGTTGCATCGATCAGCCAGTCGGGGATCGCCCACGGCAACAGCCGCACCCCATCAGGATGCGGCTGTGCGTTCATTCGACCGACGGTAGTGCCGCCGTCTTGATGATCAGGCGTCACGATGCTTCAGCGAGATGGCTGCGGCTCCGACGATGGCGACAAGCCAACCGAGAAGTACCACAACGCCCCACCCCATTGACAGCAGTTCGGCGTTCGACTCGATGCCCTGGACAGCGCTTCCGGCATTGCTCGGCAGGAACTTGCCGATCGGGTCGCCAATCGAACTCGGGAGCAGGCGGACCATCACCGGGGCGATCATCAGCGCGGTCACCACAGCTCCTGCGCCGGCAGCGGTGCTGCGCAGCAGGAATCCGAGGCCGACGCCAATCACACCGATGCAGGCCACGTAGAACGCCGTGCCGAGCAGCGCCTGCATGACGCCGTCGCTGCCAAGGGTGAGGGCCTCAAAGCCGGCAGGCAGCACTGCCTGTCCCGCAAGGAACGCGACGACCGCAGCGATGAGGCTGACAGCGAAGACGAGCCCACCAAAGACAATGGCCTTGGCGTTGAGGACTCTGAGTCGATCCGGCGCGGCACCAAACCAGGTGCGGATCAGGCCGGTCTGGTACTCACTGGCCACGAGCGCCACGCCGAGAATGGCGATGATGATCTGGCTCAGCTGAAAGCCACCGAGGCTGAGCGATAACGCATTGTCAGCAAGTTGCCCCGGCCCTTCATTCGTCCCTGCCAGCGTCGAGAACAGTGCACCGAGGCCGACCGCAGCTGCAGCCGCACCAGCGACGGCGATGACGTTCGTTCGCACTGTGCGGAACTTGAACCACTCCGATGCGACGATCCGACCAAAGGTGACGCGGTGCGCAGTCTCCTGCTCCATGCTGGCGACGGTGTCGGTGGGAACGATTTCGTTGGTGGGCGTGGCGGTCATGGTCGAGGCTTTCGTAGAAGAGGTATTCGAGGTGTTCGGGACTGCGGAGATGTCGAGAGCGTTGGGCATCAGGCGACGTCCTTGTTGAGGGTGTTCGCGGTGATGGTGTTGGCGCTGTACTCGACGGCGCCTGCGGTCAAGTCCATGAACGTCTGCTCGAGTGTGCTGTGACGCGTCGTCAGCTCGGACAGGGCGACGGTGTTCGTGGCAGCGACGCGACCGATCTCGGTGCTGTCCATACCGGTAACGGCGAAGACCTCACGAGACTCCGAGCTGATGGTGACCCCGTCGCGAGAGAGCAGTGCCCGCATCCGGTCCGGGTCCTCCGCTCGGACCAGCACGCTCGACTCTTTGGCCAGCGCATCCAGCTCGGTGGCGGTCACGTCAGCAATCATCTCGCCTCGCCCGATGATGACAAAGTGCTCAGCGGTCATCGCCATCTCACTCATCAAGTGTGACGACACGAGGACGGTGCGGCCTTGGGCGGCGAGGTCTTTGAGGAGATGTCGGATCCATAGCACGCCTTCAGGGTCGAGGCCGTTGACCGGCTCATCGAGCATCACCGTCGACGGGTCGCCCAGCAGCGCCGAGGCGATACCGAGCCGCTGGCTCATCCCGAGGGAGAAACCACCGGCGGCACGGTCGGCAACGTCGGTCAGGCCGACGATGTCGAGCACCTCCTCGACACGCTGGTGGGAGATGCCGCTCGTGGCTGCGAGGGCCCGCAGATGGTTGCGCCCAGATCGCTTGGGGTGCACTGCCTTCGCTTCGAGCAGCGCACCGAGTTCACCGAGCGGCGCGCCATGTTCGTGCAGGCTTCGGCCGTTCACCGTTGCCGAACCGCTCGTTGGCCGATCGAGACCCAAGATCATCCGCATCGTGGTCGACTTGCCGGCGCCGTTCGGGCCAAGGAAGCCGGTGACGATGCCGGGCTGCACAGTGAAACTGAGGTTGTTGACAGCGGTCGTCGCGCCGTAGCGCTTGGTGAGGTTGGTGACTTCGATCATGGATCCATCTTGAATGACTGCCCCCTGGTCGCGCATCGTCTCGCTGCAGGCTTGCGACGTACTCCGTCCGCAGTAGACGAAGTGCTTGCACCGCCGGTACTCCTGCGCATCGGTCCGCCTGCAAAGCTTCGGACATGAGTCCGACGGTCGATCGAACGAAACGGCCGATGCCACGGCCTACCCCCGAGACGCAGCATTTTTGGGAGGGCACGCGCAACGGCCAGCTCCTCATCCAGCGTTGCAACGCATGCGGCGACCCGTACTTTCCACCGCGTCCGTTCTGTCCGGCGTGCAGCAGCCACGACGTCACGGTCGAGCAAATGTCCGGTCGCGGAACGCTGTATAGCTACCTGATCAACCACACCGGCCATCCCGGTATCGCCGGCCCGTATTCGATCGCGGTCGTCGAACTCGACGAGGGCATCCGCATGATGTCGAACATCGTCAACTGCGAACAGACACCGGAGGCACTGGTCATCGACATGCCCGTCGAGGTGGTCTTCGAAGCATTCACCGACTCGATTACCTTGCCGTTCTTCCAGCCAATCGATGCCTCTCTGGTCGACGCCCCTCCGGTCGACGCCCCGAACCCGGCCGGGTCAGCGTCATGAGTGGCCCCACGCTGGCCGTTGTTGGCGCAGCTGAAACCACGCAAATGGGTGTTATCACCGACACGAGCGAACTGCAGCTGCACGCCGATGCTGCTTTCAACGCGCTCGCCGATGCGGGCTTGACCATCAAGGACATCGATGGCTTCGCCACCGCGGGCGAACGACCCACCGATGTTGCGCACTACTTGGGGATCACACCGCGCTGGGTCGACGGCACGTCGGTCGGCGGCTGCTCCTTCATGATTCACGTTCGCCACGCTGCCGCGGCGATCGCAGCCGGCCTGTGCACGACGGTGCTGATCACACACGCCGAAAGCGGCAAGTCACGCGTCGGCAAAGCACCGCAATCGTTCACCAGCGCAATGTCGGGGCAGTTCGAGCGGCCCTTCGGCGTCACCGGGCCGCCGACGATGTTTGGCCTCCCCGTACTCCGCCACATGCAAGACACCGGGCTCACGCACGAGCAAATGGCCAATGTCGCCGTCGTGCAACGCGAGTGGGCCGGGATGAATCCGCGGGCAACGTTCCGAGACCCGATCACCATCGACGACGTGCTGTCGTCGCGGATGATTGCCTACCCGTTCCACCTCCTCGAATGCTGCCTTGTCACCGATGGTGGCGGTGCGCTCATCGTCACCTCGGCCGAGCGAGCGAAGGACTTCCCCACCAAGCCGGTGTACGTGCTGGGTCACGGCGAAGGCGTCGAGACACCGATGGTGTCGCAGATGGAGAACTTCAGCTCGTCGAAGGCATTTTGCGTGGCGGGCACCGATGCGTTTGCCAGCGCTGAGATCACCACCGACGATGTCGATCACTTGATGGTCTACGACGCGTTCGCGCACCTCCCGCTGTACGGGTTGGAAGACCTCGGGTTCTGCGGACGCGGCGAGGCCGGCGACTTCGTCTGGGAGCGCAACACGGCACCCGGAGGGTCGCTGCCGATGAACACCAACGGCGGGGGGCTGTCGTACATGCACTCGGGCATGTACGGGATGTACGCCATGCAAGAAAGCGTCCGCCAAATGCGCGGCACTGCGCCCGCACAGATCGACGGCGCTGAAATCTCGGTGTCGCTGGGCGTGGGCGGCATGTTCGGCGCAGCTGGCTGCGTCGTGTTCAGCAACGTCGCCCCGTAACACTCGAACGCCACTCAGCAACTCAGCAACTCACGACTGGAACCCAACATGATCGCTGCGGACAATCGCCGCGCTGTGCAGTCGGCCTCGATCGCGTTCTTGTCGTTCGCCGCACCGATCGCGATGCTCGGCGTCATCTGGCCCGATGTTCGCGAGCGGTTCGATCAGTCTCTCGGAGCCCTCGGAGTCGCGGCCCTCGTGTACGGCCTGGGGAGAGCGCCGATGGCGCTAAGCGGACCCACGCTGGTGCGGTGGTTCGGGATGGGCCGAGCATTCGTTGCCGTCTTAATCGTTCTCGCCCTCGCAGTCATGTCGATGGCATTAGCGACGACCTGGCCCATGTTCTTGATCTCGCTGGCGTGTGTCGGGCTTGCCTCGGGGCCGATCGATTCACTCGGTGCTGGCTTCATCACGGCCATCAGAGATGTGGGGTCATCGGGGCTGGTGCATGGTGCGTATGGCGTGGGTGCGACGCTCGGGCCGCTGATCGTGGTTGCTGTATCGAGCTGGCGTCTCGCCCTCGGACTCTCCGGGGCAATCGTCATCGGGGCTGCCCTCGTCGCCTTCCGGAGCCAGCAAGCGTGGCCCGACATCGTGCCCCACGTGCCCAAGACAGGCAGTCGTCCGCCGTTCGCGCCCGCAGCGCTGTCACTCGGAGCCTTCTGTGCGTTTGTCGGCATGGAGGTCACGACCGGCCAATGGGCTTTCACCCAGCTCACCGAAGGGCGAAACGCTGGTGATGCCCTGGCGGCGATCGCCGTCGCGCTCTTCTGGGGCGGCCTAGCCGTTGGACGTCTTGCGCTAGCTCGGCTATCGGTCCGTGAGATGGCTGATCGAGTTGGGCTGTCCCGACTTGCCCTCGTATCACTCTGCTGCGTTGCCTCGCTGGCCTTCGTTCCTCCTGGGCTCGCCGTCGTCGGCCTGGCGTTCTCGGGGCTGACGCTGGCGCCCATCGTGCCAACACTCTTCGCATCCACAGCGGCCCGAGTGGGAGCCGACCATGCCCAGCAACTCGCTGTCTTTCAGCTGCTCGCCACCAATATCGGCGGAATCGGCTTGCCGTTCTTGACCGGCCAACTGGTCGACGCGATGGAACCGTCGGTGATCGTGATAGTCATCGTTGCCGCCGCCGCAATCGGTGCTCTGCTACTCGGCGCCATCGAGCGGCTTCCGATACGGGCCAACGTCGGCCCCTGACACGGCAGTACGTTGCCGTCATGAGCATCGAACTGCCCGCCGGCGTCACTGCCGGGCGGCGAACGCCCGACTTCACGAAAGCCACATGCCCGGCGGGCTTGCTTGCCGCACACCGAGCTGCCACGTGGGCGCAGCTCGAAGTCACCGAGGGATCAGTGGTCTTCACCGACGAGGTAACCGGGACCCGATCGATCGGATCGCCAGGGGCTCCGGTCGTCATTGCACCCGACAAACCGCATCACATCGAACCGACTGACGACGCGATATTCGCCGTGCAGTTCTTCGACCTGCCGCACTAGACAGCGTCGGACAACGTTCGGGGTGTCCCTGAGCGGCATTTCGGGGGCGCGATTACACGGGTGATCGCTGCGGGTTATGGGACGCCTGCCGGTGCAAATAGTGGCCGGTTCCCGGACGGGGCGAATCGGTTCGCTCGTGAACGTTCTGGGCGGGTTCGTCAACTTGTGTTGACGGTTGATCTCTTCGTCGTTACGCTTTGGAAGTGGACATCGAGGCGAGCGCCCGCAAGCACGGTGTCTCCGATGACGACATGCTCCACGCCCTTCGACATCACTGGCAAGCCTTCGAGACCGATGACGACGCGGTCACCATGTTCATCGGTCCATCAACAAGCGCCGAACCGTTGGAGGTCGGTGTCGTGACCGACGACGATGGAACAGCGGTGATCCATGCAATGCGGGCTCGACCGAAGTTCCTGAAAGGACTGGGAAAGCAATGACTTCAACACGGCAAGAACGAGCAGCCAACCTTGAACGTTGGGCCGACGACGTCGACTCCAGCGATCTTCGCGAAGTCGACACAGATGTGTTGCGCCAGATCGTCGAACTCGTGGACCAGCGGCGCCACGTCGAGGACGAACTCGATTCGGCGGTTCGAGCCGCCCGCAACGCTCATCGATCCTGGTCGGAGATCGGAGCGATGCTCGGAGTCACCAAGCAGGCTGCCCAGCGAAAGTACGGCAGCAAGACCGTCGCCTGACGTACGGCAACCGGACGCTCAGAGCGCGAGAGATCTGATTTTCGGGTGTCAGTTGTGCGGCTGCGGGGTGCAGCAAGTTGGCGATCGCTGGAATGAGTGTGGGAACCTGAGCGGGTGGTTGGACGTCGAAGGTGCATGAGGATTCGCGCGCTCTCGCTGACGTTCACTTCCGTTGTTGCGCTCGTTGGCTGTGGCGACGGGGAGCAGTCGCATCCGATGCTTCACTGTGACGGCTCCGGATCGAGCTTCCTGTCCGGCGACATCGACCTGTCCGGACCGGGTTGGGCCACAGTGGACGACGCGAAAGCCCACGTTCTCAACGCTTTCGTGGACGAGTTCGGCGGCACGGTGATCGTGATCGACGACCAGAACCTGGGGCTACTGGATGACGGTGCAGTCCGTGTGGTCGCACCGCTGAAAGAGGCCCCAGCGGGCGGCTACTACAGCGACATCTTCTACCTCTGCGACAACTTCGTACCGAAGCAGGAAGGTCCACCGGACACAGCCCCGCTCGTTACGAACTGATCTTGTTCTTTGGGTTTCTCGGAGTGGCCTTCGTAGCGTTGGGTTTCAGCGGCCGACACACCGACCAGCCCCTCCGAACCGCTCAGAAGATACCAACCGGATAGCTACGCACCAGCGCGCGATCGGCACTTGAGGTAGCGACAGCCCTGCGTCAGAGCGTTTGGAAGGCGACGCGCATCCCGGCAGCTGAACGCTCGGTACGAATTTCGGTGGCCTCGCCGCGCAGCAATGCTCGGTCGTAGAGAAACGCCGCGTCATCGACCGTTCGCGACACTCGAATTGACTCGAGCGCTGCACTGCCCAGCCTGACTCCCAGCAGCGCTGCGGCGTCGTCGTCGAGGCTCACTGCCCGAATCGTTTCCGACGCCCGATCGAGCGCGATGCCACACTGTTCGGCAAGCACGTCGTACAACGACCGGCTCGCAAAGTCAGCATTCGAGATCTCCGACCACAGCGATGCAGCGAGCACGCTGCGCTGCAACACCAGTGCCTCGCCACCGGTCGAGCGAAGGCGAACGAGCGCGACCATCGCCGCATCGTCGGCCATGCCGAGTGCCGCGCGAACCGCGTCGGCGTCGGTCGGGTCGGTCTCGATGAACAGTACGTCGGTAGCGACGTCGATGCCCTGGTGAGTCATCTCCTGCGTGAAGCTAGAGAGATGGTCGAGGTCGTACCTGACGCTCGGCGGCTCCGACACAAACGTGCCCTTGCCCTTCGCGGCGCGCACCAACCCTTCGGCCTCGAGCTCGGCGATTGCCTGGCGCAGCGTCATGACCGTGACGCCGTACTCCTCGGCGAGGGCGTGCTGTGCCGGCAAGCGCTCCCCCGTCGAAAACTCGTTCTGCGCGATCCGTTCGCGCAGGTCGTTCGAGATCGACTGGTACTTGGGCAGCTCGCTGAGCGCCATGGCGGAACGGCCCTAGAACGCTTCGTCGAGGGCAACCCGCATCGCGCTGACCTGCGATGCGACCTGGTCGATCGACCCGCCGTCGAGCAACGTACGCATCAGCGCCGACGCAACGATGACGCCGTCGGATGAGCGCGCTGCCGAGACGGCATGTTCGGGGTTGGAGATGCCGAAGCCAATGATCACCGGCAAGTCAGAAATCGCCTTGACCCGCTGGCTGAGGATCGACGCTGCGTTGTCGAGTTCGGCGCGCTCGCCCGTCGTGCCCATCGTGCTGACGGTGTAGATGAACCCACTGGTGCGTTCGACAAGTTGCGCCAGTCGCTCGTCGGAACTGACGGGCGCGGCAAGCAGCACGTTCTCGATGCCGTGCGCTACGGCAGCTTCCTGCCACTGCCCGGCCAGCTCGAACGGCAGGTCGGGCAAGATCGCCGCGGCACACCCGGCAGCTGCCAGGTCGGAGGCGAAGCGCTCGTTGCCGTACCGGAACACGAGGTTGAAGTAGGTCATTGCGATGAGCGGAACGGCGAACTCGCGCGTCCGGAGCTCGCTCAACGCGCCGTGCGGCGTGATCCCGTTATCGAGTGCCTGAACCGATGCCTGCTGGATGGTCGGGCCGTCCATTGCCGGGTCAGAGAAGGGGATGCCGATCTCGACGGCGTCGGCACCTGCCTCGATCACTGCTTCGACGCAGTCCATCCAGTTCGGCACGATGCCGGCGGTGACGTACGGGAGCAGCAGTTTGCGGCCACTGTCGCGCTTGGCCGTCAGCTCGGCTTGAAGTGACCGGGTGTTGATGTGGTTGTCGACGAGGTCGCTCATTCGCCCAACCGCTCCCGCACCTGTGCGACGTCTTTGTCGCCACGACCGGACAGGTTGACCAGCACGTTCTTGCCGGCCAACTGCTCGGCGTTCTCGATGACCCACGCAATTGCATGAGCCGACTCGAGTGCCGGGATGATGCCCTCGCGCTTCGACAGGATCTGGAAGGCGTCGACCACCATGTCGTCGGTCACTGGGTAGTACTCGGCGCGGCCCATGTCGGCGAGGTTCGAATGTTCGGGCCCGACACCGGGATAATCGAGGCCAGCCGAGATCGACTCGGCTTCGACCACTTGGCCGACTTCGTCTTGCAGAAAGTGCGCCTTCATGCCGTGCACGACAGCGGGGACACCTCGGCCGACGGCAGCGCCGCCAGCAGGCTCGACACCGACGAGGCGGACTTCAGGATGATCGACGAAGCCGGCAAACAGGCCCGCCGCGTTCGACCCGCCACCGACGCAGGCAACGGCCACGTCGGGCATCTTGCCGAGCCGGGCGACGACTTGGCGTTGCGCTTCGCAGCCAATGATCTCGTGGAAGCTGCGCACCATCCAGGGGTAGGGATGGGGGCCCATCACGGTGCCGATGCAGTAGTACGTGTGCTCGACTTCGGTGACCCAGGCACGCATGGCCTCGTTCACCGCGTCCTTCAACGTGCGGCTTCCCGAGGTGGCCGGGATGACGGTCGCTCCGAGCAAGCCCATGCGGTAGACATTGAGCTCTTGGCGCTTGATGTCGACTTCGCCCATGTAGACGGTGCAAGTCATGCCGAACAGTGCAGCTGCGGTCGCGGTGGCGACTCCGTGCTGGCCGGCACCAGTTTCGGCGATCAAGTGCGTCTTGCCCATGCGCTTGGCGAGCAGTGCCTGGCCGATCACGTTGTTGATCTTGTGGCTACCGGTGTGGTTGAGGTCTTCGCGCTTGAGCATCAGCCGCAGGCCAAGGTCGGCACTGAGGTTGACGCAGTCGGTCAGCGGTGATGGGCGGCCGACGTAGTTCGTCAGGATGTCGAGAAACTCCTGACGGAAAGCAGTGTCAGACCACGCGTCGCGGAAAGCAGCTTCGACTTCCTGGCATGCACCAACGAGCGGCTCCGGGACGTAGCGCCCGCCGTACTCGCCAAAAAAACCCAGCGCATCGGGCTCTGTCATCTTCTGTCGTTGTACCGAACTGACTTCCAGCATCGGGCGTCCTTCCCTCATCATCGTTCGACATCATTGTTCGACTCTTCTAGAAGTCTAGACAGGTTGGTGCAGAAATGCGATCAGTGTTCGGCGACAGCGATCAGGGCCGCATTCACGATGCTGCCGGAATCGATTCCCGTCAGCTCGTGGAGGTCAGCAATGGTGCCTGACTCGCCGAACCGATCAACACCCAACGCGTACTGACGCGTGCCCAGCGCGGAACCGAGCCACGCCAAGCTGTGGCTCGCGGCATCGTGCACGCTGACGATAGGTCGACCGCGCTCGTCTGGCGGCACGAGCCGATGGAGGTGGCTGACGGATCGGACCACCCGCGCCGTGGCTGTCGCCTGCGCGAATGCGGCGCGCCAGGTTCGGTAGACGCGGTCGGGGCTCGTGAGGTGCACGACACTCGCTTGCACCCCCTCGGCATCGAGTTCGGCTGCCGCCGCCAACGCCTCGGGAGCCATGACCCCGGTCGTCACGATCGTCACGCCGGGGCGACCATCGTCTGGGGCTTCGTGCAGCACATAGCCACCAGCCAACACTTGTGCGCGGAGCCGGCCTTCGCCGATCCGAACCAGCGCTGCCGCGAACGGCGCCTGATCAAGCGGCCGAGTAGAAAGCCGAAGGTAGCTGCTCGTGCCGTCGGAACGACCGAGCTGCTCGAGCGCATCGCACAAGATCCAGTCGACCTCGCTGGCAAAGGCGGGCTCGAAATAGGTCAGGTTCGGCAACTCGATGCCGACCGATGCGGTGATGGTCGACTGATGCGCACCTCCCTCCGGCGCGAGCGTCACGCCAGCCGGCGTACCCGCCACGACGAAACGCGCGTCGTTGTAGATGCCGTAGATGAAGGCATCAAGGCCGCGCAGGACGAACGGGTCGTACACCGTGCCGATCGGCAACAGGTGCTCGCCGTGATGGTCGTGGCTCAACCCCAACTGGCCCAGCAGCATGAACAAGTTCATTTCGCTGATCCCGAGTTCGATGTGCTGGCCGGCCGGCCCTGGTGCCCATTTCAACAACCGCTCGGCGCCGCCGTGGTCATCGCGTTCGGTGTGGGAGTAGACGCCACGCTTGTTGATGAAGCCGCCCAAGTTGGTCGAGATCGACACGTCGGGTGCAGTGGTCACGATCCGATCGCCGACACCCTCGACATCAGCGAGGCTCGCCAGGACTCGACCGAACGCCTCCTGTGTCGAGGTTGACCCTGACGTGGAGAGCGAACGCGCCGCAGTAGGGATCGGGAGCTGCGGGCGTGGCGTCGGCTTGGCATTGTTGATGTCGCCGCCCACCGAACCACACAGGCGGCCGGCATCGGAATCCGGATCAAACCGGTCCCATTCGGTGTCGTCGGTGAGCCCGAGTGATGCGCGGAACGTATCGATCTGTTCGGAGCTCAACAGCGCCGAATGGTTCATCGGGTCACCGGCGATCGGCAGGCCATGCCCCTTCACCGTGTAGGCAAACACCACCGACGGGCGTTCTGGCTCGGCGTCACAGGCACGGAACGTGTCGACGAGCACGCCCAGGTCGTGGCCGCCCAGGTCGGTCACGAGCTCTTGGAGTTCGACGTCGTCGAGCGAGTTGGTGAATTGCTGCACCTCCGGAATCGCGTTGACGAGGAACTTACGGCGGGCATCGGCAGCGCTCAGGCCGAAGAGCTCTTGGTACGCCTCGTTCGGCATCGCGTCGATGTGTGCTTCGAGCGCACTGCCTCCCGGTTGAGCGAACGACTCGGTGAGGCGTCGGCCGTACTTAGCCTCGGCGACGTGCCAGCCAGCGTCGGCAAAGAAACGCTTCAGACGATCGGCTGCGATGTCGGGGATGACGCGATCGAGTGACTGCCGGTTGACGTCGATGACCATCATGAAATTGCCGAGCCCTTCGGTGGCCGAGTCGGCAATGGCTTCCCAAACGTTGCCTTCGTCCAGTTCGGCATCACCCACGAGCGCGACGAACCGCGCCGTCGAGCGCTCACCGAAGTGCGAGTCGACATACCGACGGGTGAGCGCCGAGAACAACGGTGCAACAGCACCGAGGCCGACCGAGCCGGTCGAGAAGTCCGACACGTCGGGGTCTTTCGTGCGGGAGGGGTAGGCCTGCAGGCCACCGCGCTGACGCAACGTTGTGAGGTACGACCGGTCGAGTTCACCGGTGAGGTACTTAATGGCGTGGTACACCGGAGAGGCATGCGGTTTGACCGCCACCTTGTCGTCACCACCGATGTGTGCGAACCAGAGCGCGGTCATGATCGACACCATCGACGCACTCGAGGCCTGGTGCCCGCCGACCTTGACGTCGGTCGTTCCACGTCGATTCGCATGGTCGATGATGCGCGTCGCCAACCACAGCGTGCGCTGTTCGATCTGTCGCAGCGTGTCGAGGTCGAGTGGCGCGTTCATACCTCCCAGCTTGCCGCAAAACAGGCGCGGCCAAGGCTGTCGGGAAATGATGCCTTTGCCCGGCAATGTTGCGACCGAACGGAGTGACCTTCATCGGGCGAGGCTGTTTGGTCGACGCGCCGCCGCCTTCACGAACCAGGTGACTCCAGCCACGGCGGCGAGCACTGCGCCGATGAGGCCGAGGTGGTCAACGGTGGCATTCTCGATCGAACTGAATGGGTTCGCCGCCACGTCGAGTCGTTCGACGATCCAAGCACCAGATGCGACGAGGGCAACGCTGGCACCGGCCGTTCGAACGGCCCCATAGACACGGGTCTGCGACAGGAACCAGAGGGCAGGGAATGTCACGGAGATAACCATCAGCTGCGCTGCCTCGATTCCGAGGTTGAAGCCGAGCAGTGAGGCAAGCGAAGTGGAGCGCCCAAGGCCGAGGTCGTCGAGCAGGCCCGAGAACGCGAGGCCGTGGATCAGCCCGAACACGCCCGCGATTGCTTCTTCACCGCGCACGGCAAACGGTCGCAGCACGTGGATGGCAGCGACCGCGACCGACACCGCAACCAGAATCTCGACGGGCCGGCTCGGCAGCGAGATCCAACCCAGCGCCGACGCAACCAGCGTGATCGAGTGCCCGACGGTGAAGGCCGTTGCGACCAGCGCGACTCGCTGCAATGCCCGGCGACCGGAATCAGACGGGTGCCAGCGGCCAGCTGTAGCGACAAGCGATGCCGGCAGCAGTAGAACGAGGAGGAAGAGGAGATGGTCGGCACCGTCGAGCACATGCTCGAACCCGCGGCTGATCATCGAAGTGAACGTGGCACCGACATTCGCCGCAGTATCTGCACCGACGGTCAGCGCCGGTGTATCGCTGTCGATCACACCCACCAGCGTTGCGTTGGAGGCGGCATCGACTCGCCCGTCCACCGCCGTCACGTAGATCTCGTGAGAGTCGTCCGTTGCCAGGATGCCGTCGTAGCCAACGACGAACTCATCCGGCACTGAGCCGCCGGGGTCGGCCGCAACGAACAGCCGCAGATGCATGACCCCGTCGATGTTGATGGCGGTCAACTGGCCGACCGTCTCGGCCCATTCAGTTCCCTCGACGCCGCTCACCTCAAGGTGGTCGGTGACGTAGCCGCTGATCAGGTCACGCTGCTGCGAGAGCGAGAAAAGGTCGGTGTCGATCTCGATGTCGAGCGCATCACCGAGCTTGTCGACGGGGATGTCGAGCTGCGCAGTGACCGTGTCGGTACCGACCTGTACCTCGATGGCCGTCGTGCCCGGCTCGTGCGCCAGCGCCGGTGCCGCAGCCGACCACATCACTGCGGCCGAGCATGCGACGCCGAACGCCAGGCGACGAACGGTGTTCATCGGTCAGCCCTGCGGCGCCCCGTCGGGAGCGGGAAGTGCTGCCTGCAGTTCTTCGACGGTGACACCGAGGATTTCGGCGGCGGCATCGAAGTCCGGCGGCGGGCCACCGAGTGCTGCCTGCAGTTCATCCTGGGTCACGCCGAGTGCGGCAGCTGCTTCGCTGAGGTCGGGTGCAGCACCCGGGGCTCCTGCTGCGTCTTCGCCGTCGGTGGGCGCGCCACCGCCAGCACCGGGGCCGGTGGCAGTGAACTCACCGTTGAGACAGCGGCTGATGAACGGGTACTCGTCGGTGATGACGTAGGCGTAGGTGCCGTCGATCTCGGTGCCGTTGCACTCATCCAAGTACAGGTTGTCGTCACCGTTGGCGTCGCTGTACTGCCAGTCGGAGGCGTAGGTGCCATCCGCCGTGGTGCCCTCGACGCCAACAGCGTTTCCGCCGAGTGCCATCGAGCCGACACAGTCGGTGCCAGCGCGAGTGTCGGTCGACAACGAGTAGCTCGGCGAGTAGGCGCCCGACTTCGAGTAGTACATCAGGAAGCCGTCAGCTGCGAAGCCGACGTGCACGAGGTCGTCATCGGTCGAATAGGCGTTGGCGAGCAGCTCAGAGATGCCGTGGTAGTGGTATTCGCCGGTCGGCTGAACGTGGGCGTTGTTGAAGTCGAGGCCGAGGTCGTAGATGTCCTGCAGTGCTTCGACGCGGAACGTCTCGCCTGATTCGCAGGTGACGGTTTCGGCCGTGGCCGGTTCGAACTTCACACCGTTGACTGCCACGCCGGGCGTCATGGCAGTCGTTGCACTGCCGACGTAGACCGGGTCGGCGGGGTACTCGTACGAGACATCCTGTTCAGAGATCGTGTTCGGGTTGCCGGGGTTCGGGAACTCGCCGACCTCGTGGTCGGGCAGCGCATTCGACACGATCGTGCGCACGCCGTCAGCGACGGTCACCGTCGTCATCGTGCCGAACTCTTCGTCAGCCAGCGAATACGAACCGGTGTAATCGGCGTCGGGGTCGCCGGTCGTGGCTGCGGGCGCCTCTGTACCCGATACTTCCGTGTCAGCGACTGCCGTGTCAGCGACTGCTGTGTCAGCGACTTCTGTGTCAGCGACTTCCGAATCGGCCGGTGCTGTGGCGTCTTCTGCTGCTGGTTCGTCCGAGCCGCAGGCTGCAAACGCGAGTGTCGCAGCGAGCGAAACAGCAAGGGCAGTACGTCGACGGTGGTTTGATGCTCTCATAGCGACCACCATGCCAGTCATCTGTTTGCGCACTCCTCGCAAAGCCACAAGGTTCGGTAAAGAGATGTCGGCCGCGCTGTGCGCCGCACCGACCCCAGGCGACGAGGCCCGTCTCTGGCAGCAATCAGTTGTCGATAAGTCGTTCCCCGAGTCGATTGCGGAAACGATCGACCACCCGTCGGAACCGAAACAGCGCCGGAGCGCTCTGGGGATCCGCTTCGTCGTCAGGGTCCGAAATGAGCACTGGCGGATCGGTGTCGTCGTCGACGGAATCGAAGCGGAACAGGTCATCCCAGCGAAGGTCAAGTCGGGTCAATGCCTCGTCGAGTCCGAGGGGTCTCCACTTACTGTCCGAGTCCTTGGTCGCGATGCCCAGTCGCGACAGCTTGCCGAGCGCATCGTCCACCTCGAAGTCAATGTCTGTATCGAATGCTTCGGCGAGCCACTGTTCGGCAATGCCGTCCAGTTCGTCAGCGGTCGGCGGTTCAGCGGCGGCGAGCAGCAGCCGGTAGGCGATCAGCACTTCGTTCACTTCCTGCTCCTCAGCCGATGCCAGCAGAATGTGAAACACGCCGGGGCCATCGGCGACTGTTCGGAAGTAGAGGTTCTCCGACAAGGTCTTGAGGTAGTCGATCCGGTGGTTCTTGAGTTTGTTCCACTGGCGAAACACGAAGCCGC
>JBNMOS010000043.1:0-23875 GCA_051275435.1 Ilumatobacter sp. | reverse complement strand
ATGGGCTGGCGCATGTCGCGCTTGGTACTCGACGAGCAGCAGACCGAGCACGATACGAGTCAACACCAGATCGGCGAGGAGGTCGACTTCGTTGATGTCGAGTGGCATTGTTGAGTCGTAGCCGACGGCGATCGAGCACAGTGCGGCGGACTGGTTCGGGTGGCCGTCGACGAAACTCGCCCCGCAAATTGCGAGGTCGGCGATCACCGCTGTTTCGGCGATGTCGCCAAAGTCGATCACGCCGATCACATCGGTGGTGTCTCGCGTTCCACGCAAGAGATTGCCTCGGTGTCCGTCGTTGTGGACGATCTGGCGTCGTGTGCCTGCCAACAAGGCAGCAGCAGACTCGACACGCTCGCGGTACGGCGCAGCACAAGCCCGGCCCTCGGCGCTCAGATCTGTCCAGAGTTCGTCGTTGGCAACCATGCCGCTGTCGAGTGACCACGCCATGAAGTTGGTGGCGGCACGATGTTCGAATCCGCGGAACGCCGAGGCGAGCCGACCCTGAGATGCTCCCACCCCAACGAGCGCGTCGGGTGTGAGCGCGCCCGCCGAGTCGAAGGTGACACCGGGAAGAAACGTCAGTAACCGAGCCGACATCGAGGCGCCGTCTGATTCAAGATCGACGATGCGTTCGCCGGTCGCGGCCTCAACCACTCGGGGGACCAGCAGCTCCGGGTCGGCCCGAGCGAGGTGCTCGAGTGCTGCGCATTGAAATTCGGCGACGGAGCGATCTTCGCTCGGACTGGCGATCTTGAGAACGAAGACGTCGCCATCATCGGTGGTGACACGTGTGTTTTGATCGCGTTCGCCGTCGAGGCGGTCGAGCGAACCCTCGAGTCTCCAGTGCTGTCGCAACAGCGCGCGGCGGACGTCTTCGTGGACCTCGGGCGGATCGAAGCGGAGGTCACTTGGCTGCAGTCGCGGCGCCACACCTTCACGTTCGTTGCTCATGGTCGGGCAGCGATCAACCGATCTCGACGAGTGCCTTGTCGAGTGCGCCGAGCGCGTGGTCGATCTCGTCGACGCTCACGGTCAGGGGCGGCATGAATCTCAGTGTCGTTCCTGCAGCGCCAGCTGTCATGGTGATCAGCTTGCCCTGCTGCAGGCAGTGCTGAACCACTGCAGAGGTGTGTGCGGCGGTGTCGAACTGCGCAGCGATCATCAGACCGAGTGCACGCACGTGTCGGATGGCAGGGTGGCGTTCCTGTAGATCGCGTAAGCCGTCGGCCAACTGTGCGCCTCGTTCGTTGACCGCGTCCATGAAGCCGTCGGCGGTAAGGATCTCGATCGTTGCCAATGCTGCGGCGCATCCGATGGGGTTGCCGCCGTAGGTGCCGCCGTGCGAGCCCGTCGGCCAACGATCGTCGAGCTCGCGCCGTGTGCCCAGCGCCGAGAAGGGGAATCCCGAGGCGATTCCTTTGGCCATGCAGATGACGTCGGGTTTGATGTCGTAGTGCTCGATCGCGAACATCTTCCCCGTCCGACCGAAGCCCGATTGAACCTCGTCTGCGATGAAGAGCATGCCGTGTTGCTTACAACGCGCGTCGAGGCCTTCAATGAAGCGCGCGGGGGCGGCGATGTAGCCACCTTCGCCGAGCACTGGCTCGATGATGATCGCAGCGGTTTCGGCTGGCGACGTCATGGTGGCCAACATGTCGTCGAGCGCCCGCAGTGACCGGTCGATCTCGTCGTCGACGTCGGCGGCATGCACGTTTGGGTACGGGGTCGCGAAGATGCCCGACGGAAGCGGCGCGTGGCCCGCTCGGTAGACGTTCTTCGATGTGGTCATCGCCATCGCCTGGTGGGTGCGCCCGTGGAAGCTGCCTTGCACGACGATGATGTTCGGACGACCGGTCGCCTGCTTGGCAAGCTTCACGGCCGCCTCGGTGATTTCGGCACCTGAATTCGCGTAGAAAAAGGTGTCGATCCCGTCGGGGCTCAGCTCGGTGAGTCGAGCTGCCAGCGGCTGCATCAGATCGTGGGTGTAGACGTTGGCCTGGGCGTGGATGAAGCGTTTTGCCTGGTCGGCGATCGCTTGAACTACATGTGGATGCGCGTGGCCGGTCGAGGTGACGGCGATGCCGCCGGAGAAGTCGAGGTATCGGTCGCCGGAAGTGGTGGTGACCCACGAGCCTTCGCCGGAGGCGACTTCGAGGTCGGTGACCTTGAACCAGACGTTCGAGAGATTGGCGGTGTCGGCAGCCATGATTAGTGCTTGATCATGACGTGCTTGACTTCGGTGTACGCCTCGACGGCGTACATGGACATGTCTTTGCCGTAGCCCGAGTTTTTGAACCCACCGTGCGGCATTTCTGACACGATCGGAATGTGGTCGTTGACCCAGACGCATCCGAATTGCAACGCCTTGCTCATCCGCATCGCTCGACCCACGTCGCTCGTCCACACGCTGGCTGCGAGGCCGTAGTCAACGTCGTTCGCCATTTCCAGTGCGGTGGCTTCGTCGGCGGCTGATTGGACGGTGACCACCGGGCCGAACACCTCCTGTTGGATGATTTCTGCGGTCTGCGGGGATCCGATCACCACGGATGGCTCATAGAAATAGCCGCTGCCTGAACCTCGGTTGCCGCCAACGGTGACCTCGGCGCCAGCGTCGCGAGCGCGATCGACGAAGCCAGCAACACGATCGAGATGTGCTGCGGAGATGACCGGACCCATCTCGGTGTCAGCCGACATGGGGTCGCCCATCTTCACCTTGCCGACCGCGTCGGTCAGCTTGTTCACGAAATCGTCGTGCACCTTCGCCCCGGCGATCACTCGGCACGGGGCGGTGCAATCCTGCCCCGAGTTGTAGAACGCCATGCCCTGGAGCATTTCGACGGCGGCATCGACATCGGCATCGTCGAAGATGATGACTGGTGCTTTGCCACCGAGTTCGAGGTGGACCCGCTTGAGGGTCTCGGCCGATGACCGAGCGACCGACTTGCCTGCGCCAACGCTGCCGGTAATCGACACCATGGCGATACCGGGGTGCTCGGTGAGGGCCACGCCGGTGGTGCCGCCTTGGCCGCACACCACGTTGACGACGCCCCGTGGGAGCACGTCGGCTGTCAGCTCAGCAAAACGCAGCGCGGTGTACGGCGTCAGCTCGGACGGTTTGAGTACGACCGTGTTGCCAGCGGCGAGCGCGGGGCCGAGCTTCCATGTGGCCATATTGAGGGGATAGTTCCACGGGGTGATCGAGCCAATGACCCCGATTGGGTCGCGGCGAATCATCGAGGTGTATCCCTCGAGGTATTCACCAGCGGCTTTGCCTTCGAGGAAGCGACATGCGGATGCGAAGTAACGCCAGTTGTCCTTCGTGAGGTCCATCTCGAATTCGACGATGCCGACTGGCTTGCCGACGTTCAGGCATTCGAGTTCGGACAGTTCGTCGATGTTCTCCTCGACGATGTCTGCAACTCGATGGAGAATCTCGCTGCGTTCGCGCGGTGTGATGCCTGCCCAGCCGCCGAATGCCGCGCGTGCGGCCTGTACGGCGGCATCGACATCAGCGGCAGAAGACGACGGCACCTCGCCGAGAACCTCGCCGGTCGCCGGGTTGAGGACGGCATCGGTGGCGCCGTCCTGAGCGGGCTGCCAGTCGCCGTTGATGAAGTTTGCGGTTGCCAGTGCCATGGCGGTGCTCCCTGAGAAGATGCGTGACCGGCAGTGGCGCCGAGCCGCGAAATGATTGAGCGCGAATGTTTGCTCGACACGACGGAAGTCGTCGTGTTACGGTCATCTTCACACGATTCACGTTGCAGATCCAGTCGTTATTCACGGATCAAGTTGTCGCGTGCGTCAATTCTCGAATCAGCGATACCCATGCTGAGCAGCGTTACTTCGGCATTGCACGTTGATGTTGAACCACCCCAAGGACCTGTCATGAACCACGAAGAACTCGCCGAACTCGGCAATCGCCACCTCTGGGGACACTTCTCCACGGTCGGCGGCGGAATCGACACCGTACGGATCATGGAGCGTGGAGACGGCTGCTACATCTGGGATGACCAGGGCAATCGCTACCTCGACGGTCTCGCTGGACTCTTCACCGTCCAGGTCGGACACGGTCGTACCGAACTCGCCGAGGCGGCCCGCGCCCAGGCCGAGAAGATGGCGTACTTCCCCATCTGGACCTACTCGCACCCCATGGCGATTGAGCTGGCAGCGCGCCTTGCCTCGCACGCCCCCGGCGACCTGAACCGCGTGTTCTTCACGACCGGCGGTGGCGAAGCAGTGGAGTCCGCATGGAAGCTCGCCATGCAGTACTTCCAGTCCGTCGGTAAGCCGCAGAAGCGCAAGGTCATCAGCCGCTACCTCGGGTACCACGGCACCACCATGGGTGCGCTGTCCATCACGGGCGTCCCTGGGTTACGCAACACTTTCGAGCCCCTCGTGCCTGGCGCATTCAAGGTCGCCAACGCGAACGAGTACCGCTGTTCGATGTGCGCCCTGGCCGGAAGCTGCAACCTGTCGTGCGCGAACGACATCGAGCAGATGATCCTGCGTGAAGGCCCCGACACCGTTGCCGCGGTGTTCGTGGAACCCGTGCAGAACTCCGGCGGATGTTTTGTTCCCGCCGACGGTTACATGCAGCGGGTCCGTGAGATCTGCACCAAGTACGACGTCTTGATGGTGTCCGACGAGGTGATCTGCGCCTTCGGACGCCTCGGCCACATGTTCGGTTGCGATCGTTTTGGTTACGTCCCCGACATCATCACCTGCGCCAAGGGACTCACCTCGGGGTACTCGCCGCTCGGCGCGATGATCGTGAGCGACCGCCTCGTCGAGCCGTTCATCAACTCGACAAACCGCTTCCTCCACGGCTTCACCTTCGGTGGTCATCCGGTCAGCTGCGCCGTCGCCATGGCCAACCTCGACATTTTCGAAAACGAAGGAATCCTGCAGCACGTACTCGATAACGAGGCTGAGTTCCGCCGCCAACTCGAAACACTCAAAGATCTGCCGATCGTCGGCGACGTCCGCGGTGCTGGCTACTTCTACGGCATCGAAATGGTCAAGGATCGCAAGACGAAGGAAACGTTCAACGAGGGCGAATCGGAACTGCTGATCCGACGCGTGCTTTCTGAATCGCTGCTCGAAGCCGGATTGATCTGCCGCGCCGATGACCGTGGCGACCCGGTCATCCAGCTCTCCCCGCCGCTGATCGCGGGCCCGGAACAGTTCGAAGAAATCGTCACTGCTCTCAAGACCGTGCTGCTCAAGGGCATGGCCGAGCTCGGAATGTGAAGTCGGCCTGCATTCAATGACCTTTACGCAGCAGCGATCCACGATGAACGAGCCTGATCAGCATGACCTCGACGATCTCGACAAGTCGATCGTGCGCGCCCTGCAGCGAGATGGTCGACTGCCGTATTCGCAACTGGGTGCCGAGATCGGGCTCAGCGAGTCGGCCACGCGTCAGCGTGTGAATCGACTCACCGAGCGCGGCGTCATGCAAATCGTTGCGGTCACGGATCCGGCCAAGATCGGGTTGCCCGTTCAGGCGATGCTCGGGATCAACGTCGACGGCGACATCAGCGTCGTTGCTGACAAACTCGCAGCAGTCGAGCAATTCGAGTACGTCGTCGTGGCCGCTGGCAGATTCGACATTCTCGCCGAGATCGTGTGCTCGGACAGCGACGACCTGTTGCGGATCGTGAACGACCGCGTGCGCAGCATCCCAGGTGTGCGCGGGACCGAGATCCTCACCTATCTCAAACTGGTCAAGCAGACCTACAACTGGGGAACCGGCTGACCATGTCTAGTGCTCTGACCGCGACGGCGATTGCGACTGCGACCGAGCGAGTCCGCGAATCGTGTCGGCAGTGTGAACTCGCCCGAGTGCTGTTTTGGCAGACGGCGGGGTGCGTCTAATGTGCTCGCCGACGACCCATCCGACGATTCATCCGACGAGTGAAGGACTGCACGTGGAACTGTTGATCAACGCATGCCGCCCGGTGGAGATTGATCGTCCATGACGTCAACAGATCATGTCATCGAGCTGCGCAAGGTGCGCAAGGCGTTTGGTGACTTTGTCGCTGTCGAAGAGGCCGATTTCACGATTCGCGAAGGGGAGTTCTTCGCGATGCTCGGTCCGTCGGGGTGCGGTAAGACCACCACGCTGAAGATGATTGCTGGGTTCGAACAGCCCACTGCCGGTCAGGTGATTCTCAACGGCGAAGACGTCAGCCGGGTCCCTCCGTACAAGCGCAACGTCAACACCGTCTTCCAGCAGTATGCGCTCTTCCCGCATATGACGGTGGCCGACAACGTGCGCTTCGGTCCCCGCTCGAAGAAGCGGTCGAAGGCCGACTACGAGGCGAGCGTCGCGGAGATGCTCGACATCGTGCGGCTCGGCGATTTCGCCAGCCGAAAGCCGGCGCAACTCTCGGGTGGCCAGCAGCAACGCGTCGCGCTCGCCCGCGCGCTTGTTAATTACCCGAGCGCGCTGCTCCTCGACGAGCCGCTTGCCGCGCTCGACCTGAAGTTGCGCGAAGCAATGCAGTTCGAACTCAAACGCATCCAGCGTGACGTTGGCATCACGTTTGTGTTCGTCACCCATGATCAGGGCGAGGCGCTCACCATGAGCGACCGCATCGCAGTCATGAGCGAGGGCCGCGTCGAGCAGATCGGCACGCCCGAAGAGATCTATAACAGTCCTGCCACCCTCTTCGTTGCCGGATTTATCGGCTCGGCGAACCTACTGCCCGGCAAAGTACGCGGCGTCGATGGTGACGATGTCGTGGTCGAGTTGACCAGCGGTGCCACCGTGCGCGCCCGGGCATCTCACGAGCATCAACTCGACGCCCAGGTGTCATTGATGTTGCGCCCCGAGCGACTTCGGGCGTCGCTGGAACCGAGCGCCAACGGCCGCTCGATTGTCGGCACGGTCAGTGACCTGGTCTTTCAGGGCGCCACCGCCCGCTTGGGATTGCGCTTGGCCGACGACAGCGAAGTGATCGCCACTGTTGCCACGGGGTCTGACCTGCCGTTCCTCCTGCCCGGCGCGCCGGTGCACGTCGAGTGGGACCCCGGCGCGGCATACGTGCTCGCCGGTTGGCCCAGCCGGCCTGGCCTGACCGCCAACGACATCGACACGCTTGAAGCTCACGCAAGTTGACCAATCGCCAATGACCACAGCTATCTCCGACGGCCTTCCAGCGTCGGCCCACGAAAGGAACAACACACCATGAACTCTCCAAACAACGATCCGCTTTCGCGCATGTCGCTCAGCCGCCGCCGGCTTCTTGCCCGCGCCGGAATGATGGGTGCGGCCGGGATGTCCCTGCCTGCGATCTTGGCAGCGTGTGGTGGCAGTAGCGACGGAGCGAGTGGCTCCAGTTCCGACACGTCGGCCTCGGGTTCGCAAGCACCGCTCGGTGGCGGTGGCAACTCACTGTTCTTTGAGAACTGGCCCGAATACATCGACCCGACCGAAGACGGCCTCATGGGCACGGTGGAACGGTTCATGGCCGCCAGCGGTGTCGAGATGAACTACGCCGAGACCTACAACGACAACGTTGAGTACTTCGCCAAAATCCAGCCGCTGCTCGGCAATGGCAAGCCCATCGACCCCGACATCATCGCGCCTACCTCGTGGCTCGTTGGCCGTCTGATCAGCCTGGGCTGGGTCGACAAGCTGCCCGTTGACCTGGTGCCCAATGCCGCCAACCTGCGTGCCGACCTGCAAAAGCCGGCATGGGACCCAACCGGTGAGTACTCGCTGCCGTGGCAGACCGGATTCGCCGGCATCGCCTACAACATCGAATCAACTGGCCGCGAGCTGAAGAGCACCGAGGATCTGTTCGACCCCGCCTTCAGCGGCAAGATCGGCATGCTCACCGAGATGCGCGACACCATGGGCTTGCTGATGCTGGCTGACGGAGTGGACATCTCGACCGTGTCAACATTCGACGCTGCTGCGAATGCCTTCGACCGCCTGGAAGCCGCCAAGAACGACGGCCAAATCCGACGCTTCACCGGCAACGACTACCTCAATGACCTCAGCACCGGCAACTTTGCTGCGTGCGTCGGCTGGTCGGGCGACGTCGTGCAGTTGGCCGTGGAGAACCCGAACATCCGCTTCGTGATTCCTGAAGAGGGCGGCACGAGTTGGGCAGATGCCATGGTCATGCCGAAGGGTGCTGTCAACCGCGACGCAGCAGCCAAGTGGATGGACTTTTGCTACGACCCGGTCCAGGCCGCACAGATCACTGCATGGGTGCAGTACGTGTCGCCCGTTGCCGGTGTGCAGGCCGAACTCGAAAAGATCGACCCCGAGTTGGCCGTCAACCCGCTGTTGTTCCCTGACGATGCGACCTTGGCTCGTACCTACTCCTTTGCCAACCTCGAAGAAGGGGTCGAAGCGGAGTACGACGCTCGCTTCGCCGCGATCACCGGCGCCTGACCGATCCGTCTCACCGATCCACAACACTGATCCACCCCAATCCTGTGACCATCTCGGAGCCCACACTCGATCCGGACAGCAGCCGGGACGAATCGACAGCGCCAGCGCGCCGGTCGTTCGACCCGGAACGGCTGGGCCTCGGCTTGCTGCTGCTTGCCGGAGCCTTGCTGGTCGTGGTCGGCACCGGCATGGTCACGGGGTTGCTGGCAACGCTTGCGCTCGCGCTCACCCTGGGCACCGTCGTGGCGTTGATCGGCGCAGCGGTGCTCGGCGGTCCGGAGGTGCGACGCAAGATAGCGCCGTACGGATTGCTCAAGCCGGGGATGTTGTGGCTGGCGTTGTTCTACTTGGCACCGCTGGTCACGTTGCTCCGCAACTCGCTGTCGACCCTGCCGAGCAGGTTCGCGGTACAGGCGGATTTCGACTGGAACTTCGGCAACTACTCCACGGCGTTCACCGATTTCGGCGGGCAGTTCCAACGGGGCTTCGGTTACGCAGCGGTTGCCACCGTGCTCACGATTGTGCTCGGCTACCCACTCGCGTATGTCATCGCGTTCCGCGGTGGCAAATATCGCGGGTTGCTGCTCGGGTTGATCATCATTCCGTTCTTTACGTCCTACCTGATTCGCACGATTGCCTGGCAAAGCCTCCTTGCTGACACCGGGCCGATTCCGAGCGCGCTCAACGACCTTGGCCTTCAGCCGATCCTCAATGCCATGGGGATCATGGACGGCGACAAGATCCTCAACACACCGGCCGCGGTCATTGGTGGCCTGACCTACAACTTCTTGCCGTTCATGGCGTTGCCGATCTACGTCAGCTTGGAAAAGATCAACCTCAATCTGGTCGATGCCGCCAAGGACCTCTACTCCGGTTCGGTGCGGGCATTCTTCAAGGTCATCTTCCCGCTGTCGCTTCCCGGCGTGTTCGCCGGCACCCTCCTCACCTTCATCCCAGCCTCCGGCGATTTTGTCAACCAGCAGTACCTCGGAAACCCGAACACGTCGGTCATTGGCCAGTCGATCCAGAATCAGTTTTTGGTGCAGAACAACCTGCCGGTCGCATCGGCGATGTCGTTCGTCCTGATGATGATCATCACGGTGTTTGTCATCATCTATAGCCGCTTCTTCGGAACGGACGATCTGGCATGAGTGCACCGTCATCGCCGCTCGGATCCGTCGCTCGGTGGGGGCTGAACCTCTTCGCTGTCGGCGTGATGATTTATCTGTTCCTACCGATCTTTTGGATCGTCGGGTTCTCGTTCAACGAACCGAAGGGCAAGTTCAATTTCGTGTGGCAGAACGCCACACTCGACAACTGGCGCGAGCCATTTAAAGATGAAGCGCTCACCGACGCGTTGCTCACGAGCTTGAAGATCGCGTCGTTCTCCACGGTGATCGCCACCGTGCTGGGTTCGCTGATCGCGATCGGCCTTGCCCGCTACTCGTTCAAGGGCAACGCATTCCTCGACTTCGTGCTCGTGCTTCCGCTCACCACGCCCGAGATCGTCATTGGTTCGTCGCTCGCCACCCTGTTTCTCGACCAGGATGTGACCCGCGGGTTCTCCACGGTGGTCATTGCCCACGTGATGTTCCAGATCAGCTTCGTCGCGCTGACCGTACGCGCTCGGGTCCGCGGGTTCGACTGGACGCTCGAACAGGCAGCGCAAGATCTGGGCGCCTCTCCGATGCGCACGTTTTGGAAGGTCACATTCCCGCTGATCTTGCCGGGCATCCTTGCTGCGTCGCTCCTGTCGTTTGCGCTGTCGCTCGACGACTTCATCATCACGCTCTTCAACGCAGGTTCGGTCAGTACGTTCCCGCTGTTCGTCAATGCGAGCTTCAAGAACTCGTTCTCGCCCCAGATCAACGTGCTGGCCACGATCGTGCTGCTGGCATCCGTGGGGTTGATGGCCTCGGGCACGTTGGTGTCGCGTGCCAAGAGTCGCCGGAGCGCTCGTTGAGCGCGGGGTCTGCATCGGTTGGTCAGCACGCGCTCGACGCGATCGCTGACGCCGAACCGACGCCGTTTTGGCTCGAGAGCGCCGACATACCGGAGTCGAATCCGACGCTCGTTCGTGACGTGCATTGTGATTTGTGCGTGGTCGGCGGCGGATATACGGGCCTGTGGACTGCCGTTATCGCCAAGGAACGCGATCCTGCGTGCGACGTCGTATTGATCGACAAGGGCGAAGTCGGCGGTGCCGCAAGTGGACGCAACGGCGGCTTCATGGAGTCGTCGCTCACCCATGGACTCGGCAACGGATTGGCCCGCCATGCCGACGAACTCGATGTGCTCGAAGAACTCGGGTTGCAGAACCTGAACCAGATCGAAGCCGCCATCAAGCGCTACGAGATTGATTGCGGCTACGAGCGGACCGGCGTGATCGACGTTGCCCACACCGGCCACCCCGAGTCGTACGTCTCTGCGCTGCGCGAAGAGCACGACGTACTGCGCCGGATGGGCCAACAAGTGGAGTGGCTCGACACCGACGCGATGCGCTCCGAGGTCGACTCGCCCACGTACCTCGCCGGCCTCTTTCGTCGCGAACGCGCTGCTCTCGTCGACCCGGCGCGGCTCGCATGGGGGCTCAAACGCGTCGCTGAAGAACTCGGCGTGCGGATCTACGAACACTCCAAGGCGACCGACATCAGCCGCGACGGGTCGGGCGTGGTCGTGACGACGCCGCTTGGTTCGGTGCACTGCGCGCAGGTTGCGCTTGGCACGAATGCCGACCGTCCGCTACTGAAGCGGGTCCGTCAGTACATGATTCCGGTGTACGACTACTGCCTCGTGACCGAACCGCTCACGGACGAACAGATTGCGTCCATCGGGTGGGTGAAGCGCCAGGGGCTGTCTGACATCACGAACCAGTTCCACTACTACCGGCTCACCGACGACAACCGGATCCTCTGGGGTGGCTACGACGCCATCTACTACTGGGGTTCGAAGATGTCGGCCGAACTTGAGAGCCGTCCCGAAACATGGGCGAAGTTGTCAGAGCACTTCTTCCAAACCTTCCCGCAGCTGATGGACGTCAAGTTCAGCCACGTGTGGGGTGGAGCAATCGATACCAGCACGCGGTTCTCGGTGTTCTTCGGTACCGCGATGAACCAACGTGTGGCGTACGCCGTCGGATACACCGGGCTTGGTGTCGCGGCGACTCGGTTCGCTGCAGCGACGATGCTTGACCTGCTCGCTGGTCGCAAGTCGATTGCCACGCGGACCGACTTCGTGCAGTCCAAGCCGCTTCCATTCCCACCCGAGCCGTTCCGGTTCGCAGGGATCCAAGCGACACGCTGGTCGATGAATCGCGAGGATCAGACGGGAAACCGCAACGCATGGCTGCGGATGCTCGACCGATTCGGGCTGGGCTTCGATTCGTGACGACGGAATACGGCTTCGAGGTGATCGTTGCCGACGAGCCGCTCGACTCGCCATTCCGTGATCCCAATGACGGCGTGCGCGCTGGGGCTCCTGACCGGCTGTTGCGGATCGGTGCGGTCCAGTGCGCGTGGAATCCGGATCCGACGGCGATGGAGGCGACGCTGCGCAGCGGGGTCGAGATCGCTGCTGCCGAGGGTGTCGAGATGGTGTTCCTCCAGGAGCTCACCCGGTCGCCCTACTTCTGCGTGTCACCCGACGTTCCTGACGCACTTGTGAGGTTCGGCGAACCGCTCGAATCGGGGCCGACGGTGACGCTGGCTCGGGCGCTCGCGACCGAGCACAACATTGCGGTGCACGCATCGTTGTACGAGCGGCCGCTCGACGAGCAGGCTGGCAGTGAGCGCGGGTACAACACCGCGATCTGCGTCGATGCGTCGGGCGTCCTGGTCGCGCGCACTCGCAAGACACACATCCCCGAGTTCGAGTACTACCACGAGGACGTGTACTTCGAGCCCGGGGACGACGGGTGCCCGGTGGTCGACGTAGCAGGTGCTCGCTTTGGCTTCCCGACCTGTTGGGACCAGTGGTTCCCCGAACTCGCCCGAAAGCTGTCGATGGACGGTGCGGAAGTGATCGTGTACCCGACGGCGATCGGGAGCGAACCGCATCGCCCCGGATTTGATTCGCAGCCCATGTGGCGTCAGATGATCGCGGCAAACGGCCTCGCCAACGCGACGTTCATGGTGGCGGTGAACCGCATCGGCGTCGAGGGGCCCATTTCGTTTTACGGTTCGTCGTTCATCTCCGACCCATACGGCCGAGTGATCATCGAGGCGCCGAGAGACCGACCGGCAGTGCTCGTTGCGCAACTCGACCTTGGCCAGCGCGCCGACTGGCTCGACTTCGGATTGATGTACACGCGTCGGCCCGATGCGTATCGCCGACTTACAGAGCGCACCGACCTCGGTCGCCCACAGGGCGCCATCGGCTCATGACCTGGCGAATGCCCGCTGAGTGGGAGCACCACCGAGGGTGTCTGATGGCGTGGCCGACTCGGCGCGACCTGTGGAACCACCATCTCGATGCGGCCCGTAGCGAGTACGTCGCAACGGCAGTCGCAATCGCCTCATTCGAACCCGTGGTCATGATCGCGGCGCCCGACGATGCTGTGGGGGCTCGGTCGATGCTGCCCGCCGAGGTCGAGGTGATCGAGATCCCCATCGACGACTCGTGGATTCGTGACTCCGGACCGATCTTCACGGTCAACGGCGCGGGTGACAGCGATGGTGAGCCCAGCGGCGCCGACTTCGCCTTCAACTCGTGGGGCGAGAAGTTCGAGCCATGGGACCAGGACGCGTTGGTCGGACGGCGCATCCTGGAACACTTCGGGGTGCAGCGGCGCCCGTCGAACATGGTCCTGGAAGGTGGTTCGATCACCGTCGACGGTGCCGGCACTGCCATCACCACAGTGCAGTGCAACCGTCATCCGAACAGGAACCCTGCCTTGAGTCGTGAGGAGGTCGAGAGCGAACTCGCCTCGATGCTCGGTCTCGACATGGTGATCTGGCTGCCATGGGGTCTCATCGAGGATCTCGACACCGATGGCCATGTCGACAACGTCTGCACCTTCGTGCGCCCCGGCGTGGTCCTCGCGCACGGAGCAGGGGACAATCCGTCGCATCCGAATTATGCGCGGATGTCAGCCAACCTGGCCGTTCTGCGTTCGTCGTTGGACACGGCTGGGGCGCCGCTCGACGTGATCGAAGTGCCCCAGGCGTCGTACTTCGACATCGATGGTGAGCCGTACCGCAACAGCTACCTGAACTTCTACATTGCCAACGGAGGCGTGGTCGTTCCAGTCGCTGGCCATCCGAACGACGCAGCCGCGCTCGCGATCATCAGCGCCGCGTTCCCAGACCACGAGGTCGTGGGCGTGCCGTCGAGAGTCCTCGCGTACGGCGGTGGCGGAGTGCACTGCATTACCCAGCAGATCCCCGGCTGAGCTGGTTTAGCGCACCCAGTCGGCGAGGGCGCCGCGTCGCGATGCCCGACCCGTGCGCTGCTCGGCCGCATCGGCTTGCGTGGTGAGCCTAAGAAAGGTCGTGACGCCCAGCCAGCGGAACGGTTCGGGTTCCCAGCGGGGCGACACGTGGTCGACCCACGGGAGCGAGACGAGGTCGGTGTCGCGTTCGAGAATCAGATCGGCTGCCGTGCGCCCGGCCAGATTCGATGCGGCCACACCTTCGCCGACGAACCCCCCGGCCCAGGCGAGCCCGCTCGAACGGTCGATGCCGACGGAGGGTTGCCAATCGCGCGGGATGCCCAGCACGCCGCCCCAACGATGAGTGATCGCCGCGTCGCGGGTTGCGGGAACGAGTTGATGGAGCGTCGCAATGATGCGGTCGTGGATGGCCTGACGGCCGTCGTCTTCGACGATTTTCGACCCGTAGCGGTACGGAGCGCCGCGACCGCCGAACGCGATGCGATCGTCGGCGGTGCGCTGTCCGTAGATGACCATCCTCCGGTCGTCAGCAAACGTTTCACGCGCCGCCAACCCGATCGACTCCCAGACCTCGGGCGGGAGCGGTTCGGTGGCAATCATCGAGGACGAGAAGGGAAGCAGCGTTCGGCGATGCCCCGACAGTGTCGGGGTGAAGCCTTCGACTGCCCGCACGACGACGTCTGCAGTCACCGTGCCGTTCGTGGTGATCACCGATGCCGGCTGGCCCGCAGAGATCTGGGTTGCCCTCGTCTGCTCGACGATCTCGCCGCCGCGGCGTTCGACCGCAGCTGCCAAGCCATGAACGAGCCGAGCGGGATGGAGGCGCGCCCCTGCCGAGTAGTACATCCCGCCGAGCACATCGGTCGCGTTGAGGCGAGCGGTTGCCGCGTCGGCGTCAAGGATCTCGATGTCATTGGACCCGAACCCGTGATGACGGTGTTCGGTGACCTCATCGTGTTGCCGGGTGAGTTGCGGGGCAGTGCGTGCCAGTCGAATGACGCCGCCCTTCGTGAAGTCGCACTCGATGCCCTCGTCGTGGGCGACCCGACCGACTTCGTCGACCGTGCTCATGATCTCTCGGGTGAGTCGGGCACCGCCATCGGCACCGCCGGTTCGCCGCTTCGCAAGCGCCACGGCTGCGCCGAGGCCGCCGGCGAGTTCGCCCACACACCAGCCGCCGTTCAGCCCTGACGCTCCCGCACCGACGTGGTCTGCTTCGATGACGATCACACGGAGCGCAGGGTCCGCTTGTAGCAGGGAGTGAGCGGTCCAGAGCCCGGTGTACCCGGCGCCGACGATGGCGACATCGACGCGTCGATTGCCGGCGAGCGGGGAGCGTGTTGCCACATCGCCGACCTGGTCAGCCCAGAGCGAACGGCCCGATGCAGTTTGTTCGGTCGGGGTTGCCACGGTTGCCAGAATATAACTCTTGGCCCGCGCGACGTCGGCCACTCCGTCGAGCTGGCAGCGGCAGTAGATTTGGTTGATGCGTGTACTCGTTGTTGGTTCCGGTGGTGTTGGCTCGGCGTTCGTCGCCATCGCGGCGACGCGCCAAGCATTTGCCCACATCACGGTCGCCGACCTCGATCTCGACAAGGCCGAAGCTGCCGTAGCAAGCGCGGGTGACGCCAGCGCCGGTGGTCGAATCGTTGCAGCAAAGGTCGACGCGTCATCGCGCGAGGCGGTTACTGCACTGGCCAACGAGATGCAGGCAGACGTGATCCTGAATGCCTGCGACCCGCGCTTCAACCCGCCCATTTTCTTCGGAGCATTCGAGGCCGGGTGCAACTACGTCGACATGGCGATGAACCTGTCGACGCCGCACGCGACCGACCCGTTCAACAGGACGGGGATCCGGCTCGGTGACGGCCAGTTCGCCGAACACCCCACCTGGAAAAACCGCGGGATGATGGCATTGGTCGGCATGGGCGTCGAACCCGGCTTCTCCGATGTTGCTGCCCGGTACGCGGCCGATGAGTTGTTCTCCAAGGTCGACGAAATCGGCGTGCGCGACGGTGCCGACCTGGTGGTCGATGGCTACGACTTCGCTCCGACGTTCTCGATCTGGACGACCATCGAAGAGTGCCTCAACCCACCGGTGGTCTACGAGCGAGAACGCGGCTGGTTCACCACGGAACCATTCAGCGAGCCTGAGCTCTTCACGTTCCCCGAGGGCATTGGCGAGATTCAGTGCGTCAACGTGGAACACGAAGAGGTCATCCTGATCCCGCGCTGGATCGACTGCGAGCGAGTCACGTTCAAGTACGGGCTTGGCGACGAGTTCATAGATGTCCTGAAGACGTTGCACATGCTCGACCTCGACAGCACCAAACAGGTGTTGGTAAAAGGGGTCAACGTCTCCCCGCGCGACGTCGTCGCTGCCGCGCTCCCTGACCCGGCGACACTCGGCGACAAGATGACCGGTCGCACCTGCGCCGGTACGTGGGTGAAGGGCCTTGGCAAAGACGGCGAGCCGCGCGAGGTGTACGTGTACCACGTGGTCGACAACGCCTGGACGATGCGCGAGTTCGGCCATCAGGCGGTCGTCTGGCAGACGGCCGTGATGCCGGCCGTGGCGATCGAGTTGATGGCGACCGGTCAGTGGGCCGGTGTGGGGATCGTTGGCCCCGAGGCGTTGCCACCGAAACCCTTCCTCGACCTGCTCGACGAGTACGGCAGCGAATGGGAATGGGCCGAATATCGCGACCGCCGACCCGTCGATGACTGAGCAGGGCAATCGCGAGTCTGCGCTGGTGATACCACGTCTGTTTTCCCTCGAGGGAAGAACTGCACTGATCACCGGGGCAGGGAGTCCGACAGGCATCGGATTCGCCTCTGCACGAGTACTTGCCGAACTCGGTGCTCGCATCATGGTCACCTCAACGACCGACCGAATTCATGAGCGGGTCGACGAACTCGCACAGGCTGGGTTGGAGGCGCACGGGGTGTTCGGCGATCTGACAGATGAGTCGACGGTTCAGCGGGTCACCGCCGCGGCGGTTGCTGCGCTCGGCACTGTTGACATCCTGGTGAACAACGCCGGCATGACCAGTGTCAGTCGACCCGGCAGTGAAGAAGCCGACGTCGCCACCGAGCTGCCGTACGCGCACTGGCGGGCGGCGTTTGAACGCAATCTCGATACCGCGTTCTTGATGTCACGCGCGGTGCTACCGCACATGCGGTCAAGGCGCTGGGGCCGAATCATTTCGGTGGCGAGCGTGTCTGGGCCGGTGATGGCGATGCGCCACGAACCCGCCTACGCCGCGGCCAAGGCGGGGCTCGTCGGTCTGACGAGGGCGCTCGCTCTCGACCACGCCGTCGACGGCATCACGGTCAACGCCGTTGCTCCGGGTTGGATTGAAACCGGTTCACAAACACCAAACGAGCGAGCCGAGGGATTCGTCACGCCGGTCGGTCGCAGCGCCGCGCCCGATGAGGTGGCAAGCGCTATTGCGTGGCTGGCCACGCCCGGTGCGGCGTACACGACCGGTCAGTGCATTGTGATCGACGGCGGCAATTCGATCGCAGAAGAACGTTCCCTTCCCGTCCCCAGATAGCTGGCGAAAAGCTCGTAGAAGAGGCCTCTCGCTGACGCGTGCAGCCGAACGATTCGGGCGCGGGTCAAAACGATGTGCCAGAATATCTCGGCGGGTCGAGTCGGAGCAGCGAAAGATAGTTTTGATGAGCGACGAAGTGAGCCGATGAGCAGCGAGGCAAGTTTGCAGATTCCCACGGTCCAGAACAAACCGCTGCGAGCGAAGCCTGAGACTCTGGCCCCGGTGTCGTCTCACTCTGGTCAAGTGGCGCGCCGACGGCGAGCTGCGCAGCCAGGCATCGCCCTGGGCGTTGACATCGTGCAGGCGAAATTGGCCGTTGGCCCGGCCGACGATCCCTACGAACGTGAGGCCGACGTCATGGCCGAACGCGTGGTGCGGGCGCTGAGATCGGGCGACGCGAACTCCCGAGGTGTTCCGGCTGGCAGCACCCGTCTCCTGGCCGATGGCGGGGCTACAGAGACGCTCGATGGTGCGGTCACTCCGATGCGGCGCCGGCCGACTGAGGGAGCCCGCATCCTTGGCCAGATTGACCGCTCGATGGATCTCATCCAACGCGACGATCGGGTGGCGTCGGTCAACGCAGTGGACGTGGTGGCGACGGATGACCGGATGAAGATCGCAAAAGAGGAGTACCTCGCGCAAAAGGAACTCCGTCGACAGGGCGGAAGCGAGACCCAGACCAAGCCTGACGACTGGCAGGCCAGTGACGGCAAGTGGTACCCGATCGAACTGGCGGCCGCCAACGACAAGGCCAATGAATCCCGCTCGCAAGGCGCCGAGCTCAGGCTTGTTAACGAGAAGCGCTCGGGTCGGGCAGCGATCCGGCACGACGCACTCAACAGCGCGACATCGAGTCCAGAAAGTGATGACAGTGTCAAGCAAACGGTGCTTGATTCCGTGTCGTCAACCGTCGGTCTAACGGCTGGCGCCTCAGATCTTGCTCTGGGCGACGAGGGCACGGTCCCGCTTGTCGGAGGGCTGTTGGCGAACCAGGCTGAGGGCGGGAGCAGCGTGGGGGTCGGGGCTCCTGAAGGTGAGCATTCGGTACTCGTGAACGGCAACGGCCCGTTAGCTGGCGGTCACAACATCGCCGAAGGCGGACTCGGAGCGGCAGGGGCCGGGATGACCCTGATGAATAAAGATGCTGCGACGGAGGAGCGGGTCGTCGCCGGTGCCAACACGGCCGGGTTCGGCTTGAAAGCGGCCAGTGGTGTTGCGGGAACCACCGAAGGGTTGCTTCCCAAGGATTCAGGCAAGGCGAACGACGCTGGGGAAGCGGGCCGAATCATTGGACAGGGCGCAGACACTTTCTTAAGTGCCGGTCAACTCGGCGGGACCGTGCTCGACGTCAGAGATGTAGTCGGGGCTGTCAACAACGACGCCTTGACCACAGGTGAAAAGGTCCTGGAGGTCGGTTCGAAATCCGCCAGTGCCGGATCGAACGCATCGACCTCGGCAGCAAGCGGCATGAAGGTGGCGGGCTACAACGCCAAAGAGGGTGGCGGGCATGCGTTCAAGCTCGCGGAGGAAATTGCAGTTGCTACCGCAGTTGCGTCGGTGTTCAGCATCGTCGCGGGCGCTTTCGACATCGCAGCAGGTCTCTACGCCACAAAAAAGGCCTGGTCGCAAACGAAGGAACTCAAGGTGGCTCGGGATGAATTGATCGTCGGTCTTCGGGCTGTGCGGGCAATTGACGTCGTCGGCAAATCAGCCCTTGAGATCTCTGAGATAGAGCGCTTGGATACCGCTATCACCGACAACCTCGCGATCGTGGGCAATCTGATCGGCATGAAAACCGAGGCCTCGTCACAGGGCAAGAAGCAGGCAGTCGGCGGCCTCGCCACGGCGGTCGGCGGTGTGGCCACACTGACCGGACTCGGGCTTCCGATCGTCTTAACGATTGCTGTGGCTGGTGCGCTGCTCAAACTCGGCTTCGTTGGGGCCCAGATGAGGCGCAATTCGAAGACGTCGAAATGGATCAAGCTTGCGAAGTATCTCAACGACAAAGGCGAGTTGCTCGACAGCCCGGCCGACGAAGATATCGGTTTTCCTGAGATGAAGGACCGGTTCCTGAAGGCGTATTACGCTGCGCCGTTGGATCGCGACGCCGGTGGTCTGAAGACGAAAAATCCCGCGCTCGGACATGCTGTCCGCCAGTTCGGCCGGTCGATGAAGTGGAAAGAGATTGGTAAGCCGAGGGACGTTGAGGGCGGCAACGTCAAGAAAATGAGTGATCTGAAGCCCAAGGAATATTCGCTGTACTGGCTCAAGGACGACAACGGAGAGTTGGAGAAGAGCACCGGTAAGGCTTATGACGTCTTCAAGTGGGACGTGACCAGAAGCAAGCACGCTCGGTCGGCAGCCAAGAGCGAGGTGGTCGAGGTGCTCAACCACGTTGCCTACAACACCTTCCAATCCGAGCCCCCGAGGTTCGAGACCGGCCTGCATGTTGCCCAGATGGAAGAGCTCACTGTTGAAGACCACGATGATCTCGGACCTGGTGAGGAGGCGCGGCTGAACACGTTGACCGACGATGTGATGCTGTCGACCACGGGGCTCAAGGGCCGGGCTAAGGAATACGGTAAGCGTCTCGGCGGGCCGCCCCTTACGAAACAAGAAGACAAGAAGAGCCAGGACGACATGAAGAGCTACGTCGAGAAGTTTGTGAAATGACATGAGCACCGAATCTGTACCCACGACATTGTTCGAGCACCTCACCGAGTTCTTCGCCGAGCTCGGATGGGATGCCGTCCCGGTGCCGGGCGAACCAATCCTCGGGGTCACCGTACGCACTGCCAGTGGTGCCGAGAACACTCTCGTGGCCAGCACCGACGAGGTAGCGCGGGTGATTTCTTTCTTTGCGCGGCCGCCTTTTGCAGTGCCCGAAAAACTCCGAAGGGACATCGTCCACCTGCTGAACGACGTCAACTTTCAACTGAACGACGGTACGTGGATGGTCGACCCAGCCGACGGAGAGTTGCGGTTCCGGACCGGTCTGCAATGTGGTTCGACCCTCCCCTCTGGCGAGCAGATTCGGCGGACGGCTGGCTACGCGCTCGTCGGTATCGAAGCCCATCTTCCCGTCCTCGAGGACTGGATAGCTGGCAACATCGATCGGGACGACGCACTCGAGCGGATGGTCGGTACGCAGCGATCGAGCTGACTCGGCCGCCGTGCCCGATGAGGTTGCTTGACGTTTCGGACTCGTCCCGGAAATTTGGCGTTCGTCCTGTCTGCTCTTGTTCAGCCATGCGATACTTAGTTCATGGGAACATTGCCGTCGGGCACGGTGACGTTCTTGCTGACCGATATCGAAGACAGCTCGACCAAGTGGGAGCAAACGCCGGGCGAGATGCGTGACGCGCTGGCCCTTCACGACTCGCTGGTTGCCGAGGCAATCGCGGCCAGCGGCGGAACGATTGTCAAGCACATGGGCGACGGCTGTTGGGCAGCATTCGATGCGGCTCCGGCTGCGGCGAGTGCAGCGGTGGACATTCAGCAACGATTGCAGCGCCAATCCACCGAAGTTCGTGCCCTGCTGCGGGTCCGAATCGGCCTACACACCGGCACTGTCGAGCCCACCGACGGCGACTATTTTGGGCCGGTTCCGAACCGATCGGCGCGTGTCTCGGATTTGGCCAATGGCGGCCAGATCGTGTGCTCGGCAGCGACCGCTGGGCTGCTGTCAGGCTTTGAGCTGCACAGCGAGGGCGCACATCTGCTGCGCGGTATTGGGGTTGAAGAGATTTTCCTGTTGCACGCCGACGGAGTGGAACCCGATCTTCGTCCGCTGCGCCGAGTAGCCCGACCGACGAACCTCCCGCGCGTGCCCACGTCATTTCTCGGCCGGGACGACGATGTACAGCGGGCTGTGTCGCTCTTGGATGGCCATTCCAGCGTGGTCACGATGTTGGGCCCGGGTGGCGTTGGTAAGACGAGGCTTGCAATCGAAGTCGGGGAGGCGATCGCTGCTGCAAAGCAGAAGGCGGTGCAATTCTGCGACTTGGCTCCGGTCGGCGATGCCGAAGCCGTTGTTGCCTCGATTGCCGACCAGGTTGGCGCACGGCAACAAGCCGGGATGGACCTGCTTGGTTCGATTGCTGACTATGTATCCGAGCGCCAACTCCTGCTGATCTTCGACAACTGCGAGCACGTCGTTGATGTCGTTGCGTCGATCGTCGATCGACTCGCCGACGCAGATGGAGTCGCCATCATGGCAACAAGTCGGTCGGCGCTCGGTGTCCAAGGCGAACAGCTCATGAATGTGCAACCGCTCGCACCAGCGACCGCCGGCGTCGAGTTGTTTGTCAGCCGCGCGAAGCAGCACGATGTGACCTTCGAGCTCACCGACGCGAACGAAGCAGCAGTTCGCGAGATTGCACAGCGGCTCGACGGAATCCCGTTGGCGATCGAACTTGCCGCCGCCCGAATCAGGCTGATGACGCCGGAGGAACTGGTCGGCGGTCTCGACGACCGCTTTCGCCTCCTCGGCGGATCAGGGCAAGGGAACGGACGCGACGCACTGCGCGAGACCGTGCAGTGGTCGTATCAGATGCTCACGCCGGAACAGGCTGCGGTGTTCATCCGGATGTCGGTGTTCGCCGGCGGTGCCTCGCTGCCGACGATCGCGGCGGTCTGTACCGACGATGCAGGAATCAGCGCGGACGACATTCCTGATGTCGTGCTTGCGCTGGTCGATAGGTCAATGGTGGTGAGCTCTGTCGAGGACGGCGTCCGACGCTTCAGCCTTCTCGAAACCATGCGCAGCTTCGGAGACGAGGAGTTGATCGCCGCGAACGAACGGTCCGCGTATCGACGGCGACACGCCGATCAGATGTTGGCGCTGGCCCGACGAGAAAACGACCGTCTGTTTACGCCCGCCGAGCCCGACGCCTGGCGCGTCCTCGACCAAGAATGGGATAATCTGCGCGTCGCCTTCGACACCTATCAGGACGGCCAGGACGCTGATGCGAGCGCCGAGCTTGTGGTCTCGCTTGCCTGGTACGCCAGTTTCGCGATGCGATCCGAGCTCTTTACCTGGGCCAGCGAGTTGCTCGATTCCAATCGCATGGAGGCGCGCCCAGCGTTCACCGACCTGTGCGGCATTGCTGCGTTGGGCGAGTATTTGACGGTGAGTGGGCGGGTTACCGAACGGGCCGAGGCCGGTCTCGCCGCGAACCCCTCCGATCCCGGTGGATTCTGCCGGCTCGCGCTTGCCGCGGTGTTTCTGAACAACACCCTCACTCGCGAGGCCAGCGAAGAACTCACGTCGGCGTGGCTCGAATCGCCGAAGACGATCGGCAGCCGGCTGTGGGCCGAGGGTTTCCGCACCTTCTACCTCTCTACTTATGGCTTGACCGAGGAGGCAACGAAGCATGCCGCAGCCACGGCGCGTATTGCTGAGGAGACGGGAAGCATCAGCGCCAAGGCACTAGCAGCTTGGACGCAAGGCCTGGTGCTGGCACAGATCGATATCGACGCTGCGCTCGACGTCTGGACCGACGGGTTGGAATGGCCCCGCTCGATGCAGCGCTACCACCTTGTTGCACCGGTCATTGACGGGTTGATCCTGCACTTCACCGTCGAGCGCGCTGAGCTGAGCGATGCGTTGCGGCACTGCCGCGATGCCGTGCAAGCCGCACTCGAGCAGCACTATTACGTCGGCGTCAGCCACCTGTTTGGCGTCACGGCCATAGCGCTCGCGCGCTGCGGCGACGCTCAGACCGGAGCAAAGTTGGTCGGGTCGATGATTGCGCACGGCCATCGGCCACGGAGTAATGCCCGTCGTGCGTTGGCTGCAGCGCTCGGCGACGGAGTTGATGCCTACCAGGCTGCCGGGTCGATGCTCAGCGTTTCTCAAGCCGGTCGTATTGCCGTGACCGCACTGGATGCTGCGCTCGCGCGGATCGAGGAGACGGCATGAGGCCGCGCTGGACGGCAAACGTTGAGTAACGAGATGGAAGTTCCACGCGGCTACGAGACGTGGACGGCCGACACCAAACATGCATGGTTGTGGGATGTACTGATGAGTCGAACAGCCCATCAGGCGACCGATCTCCCACCGCTACGCCTGCCATTCAAGACTCAACCGCTGCGCGAACTTGGCGTTGTCGTCCGGAAGCACGAACTCGACAAGGCCCTCACTCGAACAAGCGACCTGATGGAGCCGGGGCGCCCGAAGGTGATTCACGCACGTGGCGCGGTCGCAATGATCGAGTTCGAACCATCGTCGACTTCACCGTTCACCGGGCTGCTCTCCCCGCCCCCGCACGGTGGTGCGACCGGGCTGATTCGCATGTCGCTCGTCGCAAAGGTGCTCGCCACGACGGCGTACACGCCAGCGATTGGCATCAAGCTATTGATCGACGGCAAGCCGTCGGCGGACCTCCTTGCAATGAATCACACCATTGGCCAAGGACGGGATTTCGATCTCTTCTCGAACACGATGACCAATGACCTGTCCGCGACACACACCGAGTTGCGGACGCCCCAAAAGGTGATGTCGGTGTTGTTCGA
>JBNMOS010000042.1:0-23981 GCA_051275435.1 Ilumatobacter sp. | reverse complement strand
AGGCGCCGCAGTTGCTGAACTCGTGAGTTCTTAAAATCAAGAGATGTCATGCATCCCTTGGTCTAGTTGATCAGAGGGCAGCTTTCGCGCTCTCGACGAGCTTCGCAAACGCTGCGGGCTCGGTGACAGCGAGATCCGCGAGGATCTTGCGGTCGACTTCGATGTTCGCAGCGTTCAGACCGGCAATGAACCGGCTGTAGCTCATGTCGTGCTGACGAGTCGCTGCGTTGATCCGCTGGATCCACAGACGACGCATCTCGCCCTTACGGGCGCGACGGTCACGGAAGGCATAGTTGCCCGACCGCATGACCTGCTCGTTTGCAGCCTTGAACGAACGGCTCTTATTGCCGTAGTAGCCCTTGGCTTGCTTCAGTATCTTCTTGTGCCGCTTCTTGGACGCGACGCCACGTTTCACTCGTGCCATTGTCTTTTCCTTCTACTCAGCGCTTAGCCAGGAGGCGCTTGATCTTGCGGGCATCGCCCTTGTGGACATCGGCATCGCGGTCGAGGCGATGCTTGCGCGAGGACGACTTGCCCTCGAACTTATGCTGGTTGTTCTGCTGCTCGTGGCGCAGTTTGCCAGTGCCGGTTGTCTTAAACCGCTTTGCTGCGGTCTTCGATGTCTTCATCTTGGGCATCGAATGCTCCCTTACTATTGGGGGTTTTCCGTGTCGCCCGACTCGGCAGTGGCCGTGTCGGGTGCTTCAGCAGATGTTTCATCTGCTTCGGCTTCGGGAGCTTCGGCAGGCGTTTCTACTGCTTCAACTTCCGATGCTTCAGCAGACGTTTCGTCCACTTCGGCAGTGGGAGCTTCGGCAGGCATTTCGACTGCTTCAACTTCCGGTGCTTCAGCAGGCGTTTCGCCTGCTTCAGCGGAGGCTGCGACGGCGGCTTCTTTTTCGGCCTCCGCTGCTGCTTTCTTCATTGTTTCTTGGGCTTGCTTGTCCGGGGACAGCACCATGGTCATGCTGCGGCCCTCGAAACGTGCCTGGGTGTCGACCTTTGCGGCCGGTCCCACTGATTCGAGAACTTGGTCGAGGATCTTCGAGCCGAGTTCCGGGTGAGCCATCTCACGACCGCGAAACTGCAGCGTGATTTTGACCTTGTGGCCCTCGTCGATGAATCGGATGACGTTACGCGTCTTGGTGTCGAAGTCGCCCTTACCGATTTTCGGCCGGTACTTCACTTCCTTCACCGTGACGTTCGTCGACTTCTTCCGAGCCTCTTTGGCCTTCTGGCCTTCCTCGTATTTGAACTTTCCGTAGTCCATGATTCGACAGACGGGAGGGTTCGCACCGGGGGCAACTTCGACGAGGTCGAGGTCAAACCCACGGGCCATGCGCAGCGCGTCCGGAACCGGCTTGATACCAAGCTGGTCACCGGTAGGTCCGATTAAACGGATTTCACGTGAGCGGATGCGATCGTTGATGCGGTGCTGTTCGCCGCGGGTGTCGTTTCGAGGTGCTATGAGACTGCTCTCCTGTGCAAATGGGCCTCCCCATGTATCGTATGTAATGGCGCTCAACGCGAAATGTCACGGAGCGGCCAAAACACCGACACGGAGCCTGAAAGACACGGCGAGTGCCGTGTCGCTCTGGCTTCGAGCAGATGGCTGGTTACAGCCGGGACCTGGACGCACGGTTGATGTTCCGAAGAACATGCGGTGGTGGCCAGGTGGGAGTTTCCCCCACTTCGCCTCAATTGTTGATAGGTAGGGTATCTGCGTGACTGACGAAACCTCCACACCTGACCAGAACACCGATTTCAGCGATATCAACGCCAATCTTGCAGAGGGCCTGTCCGGCTTCGCCGCCGACGATCAGATGGATGCGGGAGAGCCCGAGCTCGATCAGGAGACCATCGACGCGGTGGAAGAGGCGCAGCGTGCGATGGATGAGTCACGTGAGCGACTCGCATCCGTGCCAGCTGAAGTGGTCATCACCAACCACGTCATGGGCCTCTACGAGCTCGCCGCCATTCACCTGTCAGCCACTCCCCCAGAACTCGCCCAATCGGCCCTGGCCATCGATGCCCTTGCCTGCTTGGTCGACGGCCTCGGCGACCGAATCGGCCCCGACGCGCCAACGATGCGCGACGCCCTCAACAACATTCGCCTCGCGTTCGTCCAGATCAAGGGCGCTGCCGACCCGGACACCAACTCCGATGCGGGCGCTGACGCCAACTAGCTGAGATGACCGGGCTGGGCTTGCAACGCCTCGATCGACACGCCAGCCTCACGCAGCCAGGGCAAGGTCGCCAACGTCATCGCTGCAGGCGGGTACAAGGCGGTGCTGATCTTCAACCGTGAAGGGTCCGACGCCTGCAACGCCAAGCTCGGCATGAGCGTCGAAGGCGACATTCCCACCTTCGGCGTGACGCCCGCGAGCAGGGTCTGGCCCTGTTCGGTGCCGCTTATTCCAACGCAGCGTGCGTGTTGGTTAACCCCCTCACACCGGAGCAGGCCGACATCGAACTCGGCACGCCCGGCGACAGCGTGACGTTCGAGTCGGAGTTCGACGGTTGGGGCTATGTCCACCTCTACGACGCCACGCCCGATCCGACTACCGGCAAGATGACCGAACTCGACACGTACGCCATTCCCGAAGCACACAACCCCGCCCGTGCAACCGATTCCGGTGATCTGTCGGTACACGAGGTGGCGGTGTCGTTGCAGACCCCAGCTCGTGCGCACATCTCGTACTACGCCGGCGGCTTGCGGGTCATCGACATCGAGGACGGCTATCGAGTGCACCCACGGCGTCGGCCCACGCTGCACGGGGCGGCCGACCGCAGTTCAGCAGTCGCGCGCAAAACGGCCAATCGGTGCATCAACGACGCGGCCGTTACGGCAGACGACATCTTCCTCGGCAAGGATCATCGCCTGCTCTTTTGGGTCGCTCGACCGAAGGTGGCCGGTGGAGTTCACGACCCGCCACCACGGGATCTCCACATCGGTGTGCCCGACGATTCGTCCGACGAGACGAGACATCTTCGGATAACCGGCTACCTCGGCGACGTCGCCGTACGTAGTGACTTCACCTTCGGTAAGCGACACCAAGACATCGATGATCCGACGCTCGCGTTCGACAGCGAGGCCCAGATCAGCAGTCACCGTTCGCCGACCACCCGAATGTTCGCTGCCTCGTATCGCCCAAACTTGGCCAGCAGATCGAACGACACGTCAACGCCGATGTCGATCGAACGGGTTCCGTCGGCGATCTCGATCACGTGGAAGGCGTGCGACGAACCATTAGAACTGATGATCGAGCCCAGCCCGACAGCGCCGTCAAACTCACTCACGACGCCGACGAGTACACCCGCCGGTTGGTGGCTGCGGTCGAGCTCGGCCATGTGCTTCGATCAGTCTCGAGCTACGGAACGATCTTGGAGATCGGCATCTCGACGAGATCGGTTGCGCCCGCCTCACGGAGTGCCGGGATGACGAGGTTGACCGTCTTCTTCTCGACCACGGACTCGACGGCGTATCCGCCACCGGACAGATCGTTGATGGTGGGTGACTTCATCGACGGCAGCACTGCAAGAACAGCGTCTTTGTTTTCGGCGGTGACGTTCAGCTTCAGCATCACGCGACCCCGAGCGTCAAGCACGCCATTGAGCAGCGTCATGACCTGCTCCATTGCCTTGCGCTTCTCCGGGTCGGCATATGCGGCCGGGTTGGCAATGACTTCGGTGTAGCTGGTGAGGATTACGTCGATCACCTTGAGGCCGGCAGCCTTGAGCGCTCGGCCGGTTTCGGTGATCTCGACCACGCAATCGGCGATGTCGGGAATTTTTGCCTCGGTCGCTCCGTACGACAGCCGAATGTTGGCGTCGATGCCGTTCGCCTCGAAGTAGCGCCGGGTCGACTCGAGGTACTCGGTCTGCACGCGGACGCCGTTCGGTAGGTCCTTGACCGACTCAGCCGGCGAGTCGCCTGCCACTGCAACGACCATGCGGATTGGCTTCGACGTGTTCTTCGAGTACTTCAACTCACCGAGGCTCTCGACAACCGCGCCCGTTTCATTCACCCAGTCACGTCCGGTGATGCCGATATCAAACAACCCCTCGGCCACGTAGGTGGGAATTTCTTGCGGCCGAAGAATCCGCACCGATTCGATCCGGGGATCGTCGATTGTCGCCTGATAGTCGACGGACGACGATCGGTTGACGGGCAGGTCGGCGGCCTCGAAGAGTTCGAGTGTGGCCTTTTCGAGGGATCCCTTGGGGAGTACAACGCGAAGCACGCCGAGAGGTTACCGGCGGCGGCTCGCGAGAGACCTGAAGGTTTAACGGGGGTTGGTCAGTGCGAGTTATCGGCGTCGTGCAGCAGCCGGAGGGCATGCGGCAACACGTCAAGGATCGCATCGAGTTGTTCGACGCAGCCCTTCGTACTTCCTGGAGTGTTGACGATGATCGCGTTGCCCCTGATGCCGGCAAGACCGCGCGACAGGCGGCCGAGCGGATTGCAGAGTCGCATTGCTTCAGCGAGGCCTGGCGCTTCTCGTTCGATCACGGACCGCGTGCCCTCAGGGGTCTGGTCGCGCGGCGCAAACCCGGTGCCACCCGTCGACACGACGAGACCAGCGAACTGGTCAGTCATCTCGGTCAGTGCTGCAGCCACGTTGTCAGTGCCATCGGCGGTGACGCGTTGCTCGACGACGTCGAAACCGGCATTCGTCAGATGCTCGACCAATGCCGCGCCACTCTTGTCGTCACGCGTGCCATGGATGACACCATCGCTGCAGGTCAATACCTTGGCCTGCAGCCGGGGCAGTGCTTCGCTCATGCGATTCGACGGTAGCGAATCAGCACCATGCCATCGGTGTCGGCATCATGCGGCAGCACACGCCAGCCTTGACCGTACGATCGCCACTCACCCACCGGCGGGGTTGAATTGTCGACTTCGAAACCGTCGGGCGTCGGGTGATCGATGGATTCCTCAGCAGTAAGGGTGCAGACGCTGTAAATCAGTCGGCCGCCGGGCTTGACGAGCGAAGCAGCGGCCAACAGCAACGAACGCTGCAGTACGGCAAGTTCGGTAATGTCTGACGCCTCGATGCGCCAGCGAGCGTCCGGCCGGCGGCGGAGTGCACCCAGGCCCGAACACGGTGCGTCGAGGAGGACTGCATCGAAAGCGCCAGGTCGGAACGGCGGAGTCGTGCCATCGCCAGTTACCACAGCGATATCAAGATCGAGCCTCTCAGCGTTCTCGCGCACGAGTTCAGAACGCCGATGTCGCATATCGGCAGCGACGACGATGGCCCCGTCACCAGCGATTGCGGTGGCCTTGCCACCGGGCGCGGCGCACATGTCGAGCACCCGCTCCCCCGCCGCGGCCTCAACAGACGCTGCAACCCACTGTGACGACTCGTCTTGCACGTAGCCGTCAGCGCGAGTTGTGACCGAGGGCGGCTCGTTCATCTGCAGCATCGTGGCAACGGCCTCGTCGCCGAGTTCGGCAGTCAGACGATCGGCTAACCAGTTCGGATAGCTCAGCCGAGCAGCCTCCGAGGGCCAGGTCATCGAGTAGATCGGGTTGTCGGCGACGCGCCGCAGCACTGCGTTAATGAAACCGCGCGTCTTGCCGGGCGCCAGGTCGACCGTTGCACTCACGGCTGCATGAGCAGGAACACCCGCATACGCGAGCTGATACGCACCGAGCCGAAGAATCGAACGGGTCTCGTCATCGGGTGGTTGGCTGACGAACCGGTCGACGATCGCATCGCAGGCGCGGCGCATCCGGGTCGAGCCGTAGACAAGTTCGGTCGCGAATCGACGGTCTTGGTCACTCAGATTCGATGCAGTGAGCGTCGGGCCGAGCACCAGGTTTGCGTAGGCCCCATCGTGTTCGATCCGTTGCAAGACGTCGAGCGCCAGTTGGCGGGCATTGGTATGTCCGGTAGGGATCTTGTCGTTCTCGAGTCGGCCGGCGGAGGTCCGTGGCTCGTGCTCGGCGTTGCGGCGAGCCTCCGGGTCAGTTCGGCCCTTGTTATTCCAGTCTTTGTTCTGCAGCGCAGCCCGACGCTGTTTGCGGTTCAACGGCTTCGACGAATCAGTCGCTGGCCCGGTGGGTGCTTCCCAGCCGCTCACAGCGCACCAAACAATTCGTCTTCAGTGGGCTGGGCGCCGTTACGCCACGCTGCGAAATCCATCGGGCCTTTTCCTTCGGGCTGCACGGTCACTGGGGCCAACTTTCCATCGACGAGATCAGCTGCCTGGATCTTGAGGCGTTTGCCACGGAACATCGTCCATGCACCGCCAACTCGGATCAGACGATGGATCTGCACGACTGGTTGCGTCCAGTCGATCTCGAACTCTTCCTTGGTGAACTTGGCCGCGTAGACGGTGTTGCCAATTTGGGTCGCTGCGCTGTCGATCCAGACATCGAGCGGTTCAGACAGCGTTTTGACGAGCAACTCACACGCCGCATCGACCAACTCAGCGCGCAGCTCAGTAGCTGTTGATGTCGCCCTGATCGGCACGACGGTCTCGACATAGATTCCGCCCGTGTCGAGACCTTCTTCGAGTCGCATGATGTCGACTCCGGTCAGACCGTCGCCGGCCAAGATCGCCCGCTCCACCGGTGCCGCACCTCGCCAGCGCGGCAACAGTGAGAAGTGAGCATTGATCATCGGGATCTCGTCGAGGATGTGCGGCTTGATCAGGCGCCCGTAGGCAACGACGACACCCAGCTCAGCACCCTCAGCTACTGCACCAAGCACATCATCGGGTTCGTGTGACACGGGGATGCCGAGTTCGAGAGCTGCAGCTTTGACCGGGCTCGGCGACAGCGCCGAGCCTCGCCCGCGCTTCTTATCGACTCGGGTGACGACGAGCAGGATTTCGTGGCCCGCTGCATGCAACGCCTGGAGCGGCCGAACCGCCATCTCGGGCGTCCCGAGGTAGACGATCTTCATCAGTTCAACCAGCTCAGGAGAGGCCAAGACGCTTGCGGAGTGGCTGACGTGGCTGAACGCCAGCGGCAGCTTGTTCTTCCATGCGCCGGTACTCGCGCATAGCTTCCTTGCGCTGGTCACCTTCGAGGCGATCAAACATGAGAACGCCGTTGAGATGATCGATCTCGTGTTGGAACATCCGGGCTTCGAGCTCGTCTGCTTCGATTTCAATGATCTCACCGTCGAGGCTGACACCGCGCACCAAGACTCGTTTGGGACGCAACATTTCGACGTAGAGCCCAGGAATCGAGAGACAACCCTCGTCAAACAGCCACTCACCATCGGATTCGATGATCTCGGGGTTCACGATCGCCAATGGATCTTCACCAAAGTCCCAAACGACCACTTGCTTCTGCACGCCCACCTGGGGTGCAGCGAGCGCCAGACCGTTGCCGGAATCGACGAGCGTGTCGAACATTTCGTCGACGAGGCGGATAACCCTGCCGTCGACGTTCTCGATGGCTGCGGCCTTGGTCTTCAGCACTGGATCGCCGTATGTCCTGATCTTGTACGACATACCTGCCAGGCTACGGGCCGTGAGCTCTGATCCCGATACCGATGCCCAGACCGGAGCCGAACCCGCTGGCTCCACGAGCCCCGACGCCCACTACTTCGACGACGACCCAACGGTGGCGTCTGACCCGGTGACCATCGACGTCATGCTTCCGGACACGGCGTTCACATTGGAGACAGATCGAGGCGTGTTCAGCCGCGGCCACGTCGACACCGGCACGAGTTTGCTGTTGCGAACTGAGCTTCCAATCGCGTCCACGGGCCACCTGCTCGACCTTGGGGCTGGGGCCGGGCCGATCGCCCTGGCCATGGCCCGCCGCTCACCCAACGCCACCGTATGGGCCGTCGATGTGAACAGCCGCGCTCGCCACCTGTGCGTCCGCAACGCCAAACAAAACGGCATCACTAACCTGCGTGTGGTCGCGCCGGACGACGTTCCAAGCGACATCCGATTTGCAACACTGTGGTCGAACCCGCCGGTACGAATCGGCAAGACAGCGATGCGTGCGCTCCTGCTCGATTGGCTTGCCCGGCTCGACAACGACGGCCTCGCTGCACTCGTGGTCCAGAAGCACCTGGGTGCCGACTCCCTGCAGCGTTGGCTGCAGTCAGAAGGGCACCCGACCGAGCGAATCACTTCCAAGGCCGGGTTCCGGCTCCTCAGCGTCGGCCCCAAGTCGATTGACGGGCCGCCACTGCCGGAGCGCTGACGGTCAAGTTTGTCCCGATCGGCGGCGGCACCGACGAGGCGCAGGACCTTCGGCCCTATCGGATCGGTGATGCCGGGTGTGTGGTGGTGATACCCGACAACTGAGAGAAGCACCGTCATGGCCAAACAAAGGTCCGGCACACTCGACCACACCGTGGGACGACGCGGCTTCCTTGCCAGTATCGGCGGCGGCGCTGCCATGGTCAGCCTCGCGGCATGCGACGCCGACGGACCCGACGGGCCCGGCACGGCATTCTTTGACAAGGATTTTCCCACTGACCTCTCCACCGGAGCGGTGGATCGAGTCGAGGTGACTCAGGCAATAGAGCCCAGCTTCGATGACCGTGCGGGCTCGATCCTGCCCATGCTGACCCGCATCGACGACCTGCAATCAGCCGGCGACTCCGAGGAACGGATGGCCTACGCCCCGTTGGTTCCAATGCGCGCACTGCGGAGCGACCAGCGCATCGTCGAGTTCAACCTCGATGTCATTGAGGGCGAGTGCCTCGTTGATCCCGCCAACAATGTGTCCACACTTATGTGGGGTTTTCGCATCGGCGGCGACGACAACACCACCTGCGGCAGCCCCGGCCCGACGCTACGAGCGCGCGTTGGCGACCTCGCCCGGATCACGGTGAACAACCTGGAAGGCAACGTCCACCCGCACAACATCGACTTCCACGCGGTTACCGGCCAGGGAGGTGGGGCCGAGGGCACGACCGTCGCCCCGGGCGAGTCGGCAACGATCAACAGTCGTCTGCTCTATCCCGGCGCATTCATGTATCACTGCGCGTTCGGCGATGTCCCCGAACACATCGTGCACGGCATGTACGGAATGTTCATCGTCGACCCGGAAACCCCACTTCCCGACGTCGATCACGAGTGGGCCATCATGCAGTCGGAGTGGTATCTCGGCGAACCAAACTCAGATGGCCTGGCCGAATTCGATCGTGAGCGCCTCGAACTCGAACACCCGACGTATGTGACGTTCAATGGCCGAACGGACGCACTTGTCGACGACAACTCGCTCAAGATGAACGTCGGCGAACGTGCCCGTTTCTACATGGTGAACGAGGGTCTCAACCTGGTGTCCAGCTTCCACCCGATTGGCTCGCACTGGGACGTCGTGTACCCCGAAGCTGCCACGCACCCGGTAAACCGACCGATTCGTGGGTCGCAGTCCACGCTCGTCGTTGCTGGCGGAGCGACGGTCACCGAACTCGTCGGTCAGGTACCGAGCACCGTCATTCTTGTCGACCACGCACTCGTACGAACTTTCTACAAGGGATGCATCGGCAAGGTGGTCATCACCGGCGAGGAAAACGCGATCATTTCCGTCGGCGACGACGGATTGTCTGCCGCTGCCGACAACGAGCCCGAGGCACCCGCCGCCGCTGGCGACCCCAACACCATTCTCATCCCCAGCGGCGCTTACGACCCGGCAAATGCAAGCACCGCCTACACACCTCAACTCCTCACGGTGGCTGTCGGCACGACCGTCACCTGGATCAACAACGACTCCGTCTTCCACACGATCACATCCGGCACCAGTAACGGCACTATCGGCAGCCCCGATGGTGATTTTGATTCCGGCGAGGTCCAACCAGGCGAAACGTACGAGAGCACATTCGACGTCGCTGGCACCTTCGACTACTTCTGCACGCCGCACCCATGGATGGTCGGGCAGGTCGAGGTGACCTCCTAATCAGAGGCGAGGCGGGTCGATCTCGATACGAAGGCGGCTACCTTTTGGACGCTCGGTCGCATTGAGCGCCGTACCAAGCGTCATCCAGTCGTCCGCTCGCACGACGTAGCCGGTCGACTCGTCGCCACCGACTTGCACGTCCGACTTCAGCTGTTTAACCGTCTCCGACGATCCGGTCCCCGTGATGCTGGCAAGTGCACCAAACGGCGGGAAGCCGAGCATCGCGCGCCGTTCGCGTTCGACTTTGATCACTTCGTCAGGGTTGCCTGCAGCCGCTGCTTGCAACACGACATGGTCCGGCATAAAGGTCTGGACCAGCACCTCGGGCGCTAACCGGCCGGCCCTGATGATGAGAGCCAGCGCCTGCTCGGCGGCCCGGAATCGCGGGGCGAGCATCTCGGAGTCAAATTCAAGGAACGCCACGACATCAGCAGACGGCACCCGATAGAGCGCTGCTTCTGTACCGACGTAGACACCAGCTGCAGGCGGCGGCTCGGTGTCGGCACCAGTGATCTCCGCGACCGGTCGGGCGGCTGCGCCTTCGAGTTCCTCGCGCAACCTGCTGACGCCAGGGCGGAGGTTTGCGAAGTTCGAACCTCCGCAGGCCTGACACACAGCTGGCCGGTCAGTGCCGCAACGGATGCACGACAGCACGTTGTCGGACGTCAGCCCGACTGCGGCGTCGCAGGTTTCACAGCGGATCAGCGCCTCGCACGACCGACATGCCAAGACACGGGCTCGCCCGGTGATGTTGCTGATACAGACCACCGTGAGGTCGGGGTTCCGTATCCGGTCGATCAACGTCGACGTGACGAGCGACTTTTTCCACGGCTCCTCATTCGTTCGATCGACGATGGTGATCTTCGGCCAGGCGGCCCGCTCGCGCGTGAACGGCGGGTGGACGACGCCCGACTCCCCTGCTGCCGTCACGACGGCGGTGAGCGATGGCGCCGGCGAGATCAGCAAGTGCGGAATGCCGCTTCGACGGCATCGTTCGACCAGGACGTCGCGCGCGTGCCACGTCGGTGCTCGTTCCTCCTGCAAGGCCTCGTCATGCTCATCAATAACGACAGCTGATGCCATGTCGGGGCACGGCGCCCAGGCGGCGGATCTCGGGCCAATCACTACGTCGACCCCGCCCATCGCTGCTGCCCAGTCATCGGGCATCAATGCCACAGACACACCCAATTGCCGGACACGCGTCGCCAATATCCGTGCATCGCTGGTCGTCGGCGTCACGACGAGCGTCGGCCCGTGGGCAATGACCGAGCGAAGCGCGGGGAGAACATCGCTCCGCGGCGGCAGCCTCAGCACACCCCCGCCGACGGCCAACAGCTCAGTGGTCGCCGGCGACGATGGTGAAAGTACGTGGGCCGTGCGCCGTCGAGGTGGAAGCGACGTGATTGCCCGAGACGGCGACGCCGCAACCAGAAAAGGTCGAGATCGTCGGGCAGCCCAGCGAACCGACGCCCACTCGGCGAGCTCGAATAACTCGACGTCGGGGCCGTGCCCCGTGACCTTCGCGATCGGCTTCAGCGATATTCGATCGACGGCAGCATCGTCGACATCGACGATGTCACTGACCCATCCGCCGATCCGGCGCCCGTGCAGTTCGACTCGAACAATGGTTCCGACCCGAACCGGGCCGAAGCGCGCAGGGACATGCAGATCGTCAGGAATGAGGTAGTCGAAGCTTTTGTCGAGCCCGGTGACGTTGGGCAGGACGCGAGCGACGCGGCCGGTCATACTGTGCCTGGCACAGTGTGACCGGTCATCGCTCTCAGGCTCCGACAGCAGCCTTGAACTCGTCGAGGCGACCGAGCTGCTCCCATGGGAACTGCTCACGGCCGAAGTGGCCGTACGCCGCCGAGTCCTTGTAGATCGGACGCAAGAGGTCGAGGTCGCGGACAATCGCTCCCGGACGCAGGTCGAAGGTCGCCCGAACGGCGGCTTCGATCTTGGCTGGATCTTCTTTGGCGGTGCCGAAGGTCTCGACGAGGATGCTCATCGGCTGCGCCATCCCGATGGCATAGGCGAGTTGGACTTCGCAGCGATCGGCGGCGCCAGATGCGACGACGTGCTTGGCAACCCAGCGGCCTGCGTAGGCACCAGAGCGGTCGACCTTGGACGGGTCCTTGCCCGAGAAGGCGCCGCCACCGTGACGACCCATGCCGCCATAGGTGTCGACGATGATCTTGCGGCCAGTCAGACCACAGTCGCCCTGCGGGCCACCGATCACGAAGTTGCCCGTCGGGTTGATGAACACTTCGTAGTCATCATCAGCGAACTGCTCAGGGATGACCGGCCGGATGACCTGGTCGATGAGATCCGGGCGGATCACTGTGTCACGATCGATGCCGGCCTGGTGCTGCGTCGAAATGAGCACAGCTTTGAGCGCGACAGGGACGCCATCTTCGTAGTCGAACGTGACTTGGGTCTTGCCGTCAGGCCGCAGGTATGGAACCTGACCGCTCTTGCGGACCTCGGCCAGGCGCTCCGCAAGGCGATGCGCCGTGTTGATCGGCAGCGGCATCAGTACGTCGGTCTCGTTGCAGGCGTACCCGAACATCATTCCCTGGTCGCCTGCGCCTTGCAGGTTGAGCAGGTCTTCGCCGGCAGAACCGCCACGAACTTCTTCGCTCGTGTTGACGCCTTGGGCAATGTCGGAGCTCTGCTCGTCGAGGGTCACCATGACGCCACAGGTGTGACCGTCGAACCCCTTCTCAGCGTCGTCGTAACCAATGCTATTGATCGTGTCGCGTGCGATGCGTTGGATGTCAACGTACGCCTTGGTGGTGATCTCGCCAGCAACAATGCAGAGGCCGGTGGTGACCATGGTTTCGCAGGCAACGCGGGCGTGTGGATCCTCGGTGAGGATCGCATCGAGCACCGCGTCGGAGATCTGATCGGCGATCTTGTCGGGGTGCCCCTCGGTGACTGATTCGGAGGTGAAAGTGTAATTGGCCATGTTTTGGTCCGTTGCGTCCTGTCAGAAGTGTGGCTGAAGAGTGGGATCGTTGATGATGTCAGCGAGCGCCGCGCAGAGCGACGACAGCGTCGATCACCGCCCGGGCGACATCTTGCTTGGAAGCAAGGTCGATCTCGACAGGCTCCGCGTCAGGCCTCAGTAGCGTAACCGCGTTCGTGTCGTGAGCGAACCCAACCCCGGGTGCACTGACATCGTTGGCAACGATCAGATCGAGACGCTTCGTTTCGAGCTTCGACTTGGCGTTGGCGAGAAGGTCATCCGTCTCGGCAGCGAAACCAACCAGCACCTGACCGGCACGCTTCTTCGCACCAAGGCTGGAAAGGATGTCGGGCGTCGGTTCCAGAATGATCTCCGGGGCGCCGTCGCGTTTCTTGAGCTTGCCCTCAGCGGCCTGGGCGGGCCGGAAGTCAGCAACCGCGGCTGCCATCACGACCACGTCGTGTGTCGCAGCGGCTTGTTCCATGGCGGCTTGCATCTGTGCAGCGGTTTCGACCGCAACAATGCTGCAGCCCTGCGGTGTCGGCAAAGTAACGGTGGTGACCAGCGTGACCGAAGCCCCTCGGGCTGCGGCTTCGGCAGCGACGGCGTACCCCTGCTTGCCGGAGCTGCGATTAGCGATGACCCTGACCGCGTCGATGGGCTCTCGGGTGCCGCCTGCCGAGACCACGACGCTGACGCCAGCCAGATCGGCTGGGCCGAGCACACGTTCAGCGGCGGCAACGATCGATTCTGGCGAGGCCAGCCGGCCGGCACCTTCGTCGCCACCGGCGAGGCGCCCGGATTCGGGTCCAACGATGTACACGCCGCGCGCACGAAGTACGGCGATGTTGTCGACAACGCTGGGGTGCTCCCACATTTCGGTGTGCATGGCAGGGCAGATGATGACCGGGGCACGCGTGGCAATCAGCGTGTTCTGCAGCAGATCGTGGCTATAGCCCATCCGATACGCAGCAATCGACTTGGCCGTTGCCGGAGCAACGATAATCAGGTCGGCACCCTGGCCGACCACCGTGTGCGGGATCGGCGTCGTGGCGTTGTGCCACAGCTCTGTCTGTACCGGCTCGGAGGCGAGGGCGCTCAGCGTGGTCGTGCCGACGAAGTGCTGTGCCGCTTCGGTCATGATCGGCACGACGTGGGCTCCAGCGTCAACGAGACGACGCGAGACCTCGATGGCCTTGTAGGCAGCAATGCCACCCGTGACTCCGAGGACAATGCGCTTGCCAGCGAGGGGCGACGCACTCATCGGGACGATGGAGCGGTGCTCAGCCCTTGGCGTCGACTGCTGCGTCAGCAGCGGCCTGCGCTTCGGCGTCGGGGTCTTCTTCGACCACGACTTCTTCAACCGGTTTCGGGGCTTCGGTCCAGATGATCTTGTCGGCAGCGATCTCTTCGAACGCCATCGAAAGCGGCTTGTGGGCCGTCGACGACACCTGCGGTGGGATCATGTGGCCGAGGCCCTCACCCAACTGGTTGAAGTACGAATTGATGTTCCGCGCCCGGCGCGCCGCAAGCGTGACGAGGGTGAACTTCGAATCGACCTTGCCGAGGAGAGTCTCGATAGGAGGATCAATCATCGTGTCGTGATCAAGCGCCATAAGACCGACCATACTAGCGGACATCGCACCCCAGGCGACGCTTCGCGTGTCAGCGGGCGGCGTCGATGATCGTCAGCAACTCGACGATCGTGTCTTCGAGGTCGTCGTTGACCACAACGTGATCGGCCAGTGCTCGCCCGATCGGCTCTTCCTGTTCGGCCTTCTTCAAGCGTGCCAAAACTTTGTGGTCAACATCACCGCGGCCGCGGAGCCGTCGCTCTTGCTCTTCGCGGCTCGGAGGGAGCACGAAGATGAGCATCACGTCCGGATGGAGCTGCTTTACCTGTTGGGCGCCATCGACCTCGATTTCGAGGACGATGTCGCGACCGTTGACGTCGGGCGCCGACTCATCAGGGACGGGCGTTCCGTAGTAGTTGCCGAGAAACTCGGTCCATTCGAGAAAACCGCCTGACCCAATGTGCGCCTCGAACTCCGCAGGTGTGACGAAGACGTAGGCATTGTCAGCTTCACCCGGACGTTGTTCACGGGTGGTCCAGGAACGGCTCAGCCACAGCCCGCTGTCGCGTTTGACCGCGGCGTCGACGATCGTGCCTTTGCCCACCCCACCGGGGCCGCTGATGACGACGATCATGCGGAATACAGCTTCACGAATTGCCTCAGCCGAGTTGGCTGAGCAGGGACGCGCGTTGTTGCGCTCCGAGCCCTTGCACCCGACGGTTGTCGGCGATACCGATCTCTTCCATCAGCCGACGGGCTTTGACTTTGCCAACGCCGGGGAGCGACTCCAGCATCGAGACGACCTTCAGCTTGCCGACGTTTACATCGTCAGAATCGAGTGCTTCGACGAGCGACATCGACCCCATCTTAAGGCGGGCTTTGATTTCAGCTCGGGCGGCGCGAGCTTCGCCCGCTTTGACGAGAGCTGCAGCCCGCTGCTCTGGTGTCAATTGTGGAGGTGTGGCCATTAACTCACACTAACGCGGTCAGATCCGCGATGCAGGCGATCTGGCGTTCTGTGGCCCATTCCACAAGCTCACGCTGGACGTTTGCAGCGGCCCGAGGATCAGCGAACGTGGCAGTGCCGACCTGTACGGCGCATGCGCCTGCAAGAAACATCTCGACGGCATCCCATCCGGAAGCCACGCCCCCGACGCCGATGATCGGCAGATCGGGAAGGGCTGCGTGCACATCATGGACGGCGCGAACGGCAACAGGATGCATCGCACGGCCCGAGTAGCCACCGCCTCCGGCTCCAAGTGTCGTGGCCAGCGTGACCGGGTCATAGGCCAGTCCAAGCAATGTGTTAACACACGTGACCGCCTCGGCACCTGCTTCCTGGCAGGCTCGTGCGACGTCGATGATCCGGTCGGTGTTTGCACTGAGCTTTGCCCACCGCGGACGACCGCACGCTGCTGTCGCGGCAATGACGTTGCTCGACAATTCGATGTCGTGCGCGAAGATCGACCCGCGTCCTTCGAGATTGGGACACGACAGATTGACTTCGACGGCGACCACCTCGGGCGGCGCATCGGCCAGCATCTCGGCAGCCAACTGGTAATCCTCGAGTGACCGTCCCCAGATGCTGCAGATCACGGTGGCGCCGGTGTCAATCAACGGCGGAAGCACCTTGTCGAGCCAGTATTCGATGCCCGGGCCCTGCAGACCGACTGCGTTCATCATCCCCTGCGGGGTGGGGTGGATACGTGGCGCGGGATTGCCGGCCCACTCGTACGGCGCCAGCGACTTGGTGACGATCGCGCCAATGGTCGACAAGTCGACGAACGGCGCCATCTCGGTGCCGTAGCCAGCGGTACCGGATGCCATCATTACCGGCGCGTCAAGGGTGATCGATCCGATCTGAACGCTGGTGTCGATGTTCACTCGGCCTTCACCCAACCGTGGTTCCTGTGGCGTGATACTCCTGCAGGGATTTGACGCCGAGCAAAACTCCGTGCCGCTCGGACAACCCCTGCGCTGCCGCGATGGCAGCATCGACGGTGGTGACGCAGGCAACGTGGTGCAGGCTCGCAGCCTTACGGATGTGTGCGCCGTCGGCACGACCGATACGGCCTCGTGGCGTGTTCACCACGAAGTCGATCTCGCCGTTGGCAATGAGGTCGACGGCCGTCACGCCTTCGCCGTCTTGCACCTTGGCCAGCACTTGATCGACCTCAACACCGAATCGGGCGAGGTACCTCGCTGTGCCTTCGGTCGCAACAACACCGAAGCCGAGGGCTTGCATGCGCTGCGCAACGACAAGACCTGCAGGCTTGTCGTGATCGGCGAGCGACAAAAACACGGTGCCCTCTTCAGGGAGCATGGTGCCAGCGGAGAGCTCGGCCTTATAGAAGGCCTTTCCAAACGTGTCGGCGATGCCCATCACTTCGCCGGTCGAGCGCATTTCTGGGCCAAGCGCCGGGTCGACTTCGGGGAATCGCGCGAACGGCAAAACTGCTTCCTTGACCGAAACATGGCCGGTGATCGGCGGCCGCAGCAGTCCTTCCTCACGCAACTCGGCAAGCGTCGCTCCGAGCATCACTCGTGTCGCGACCTTGGCCAGTGGGACGCCGGTTGCCTTGGCAACGAATGGCACCGTGCGGCTCGCACGCGGGTTCGCCTCAATCACATAGACGGTCGTGCCGGCAACGGCGAACTGCACGTTGATCAGCCCACGAACGTCGAGTCGCTTCGCGATTGACGCTGTGTACGCCTCCATGACCTCGATGACCCATGACGGAAGTGTCTGCGGCGGAATCGCACACGCCGAGTCACCGGAGTGCACTCCGGCTTCTTCGACGTGTTCCATCACGCCGCCAATCAGTACCTCGCCCGTGTGATCGCGAATTGCGTCGACGTCGACCTCAGTCGCATCGGCGAGGAACCGGTCGATCAGTACGGGACGTTCGGCCGAAAGGCCGCCTTCCCTGCCGAGGCTGCCGAAACCGGCGAGTTCGGCCATGGCCGCGGCAAGATGCTCGCGGTCGTGAACAATCTGCATTGCTCGGCCACCAAGCACGTAGCTCGGGCGCACAAGCACCGGAAAGCCGATGGTCTCGGTGATCACCAACGCCTGCTCGACCGTGACAGCGGTGCCGCCTGGAGGCTGCGGGATGTGCAGCTCGTCGCAGATTTTGTTCCACCGTTCGCGGTCTTCGGCTGCGTCGATCGAATCGGGTGACGTCCCCGCGACCAGGTCGAGCGGAATCTCGCCCGCAAGCTTGAGCGGCGTCTGCCCACCGAGCGACACGATCACCTTGTACGGCTGCTCGGCGTCGATGATGTTCAGAACGTCTTCCTTCGTCAGCGGTTCGAAGTACAGGCGATCGGACGTGTCGTAGTCGGTCGAGACCGTCTCCGGGTTGCAGTTGACCATGATGGTCTCGAACCCAGCGTCACGAAGCGCGAACGATGCATGCACGCAGCAGTAGTCGAACTCGATGCCCTGGCCGATCCGGTTCGGACCCGATCCGAGGATGATGACCTTCTTGCCCTCCGAAGGGCGAACTTCAGACTCGTCTTCGTAGGTGGAGTAGTGGTACGGCGTCTCGGCGTCGAACTCGGCAGCGCAGGTGTCGACCGTCTTGTACGTCGGCACCACACCAGCAGCCTCGCGTGCAGTTCGGACGTCGGCCTCGACAACGCCCCACTGGTAAGACAGCTGAGCGTCGGAGAAGCCGAGCTGCTTCGCCCGCTTCCAGTCGCGTGCCGACATCGCCTCAAACCCTGTCGCCGCGAGGTGGACGCGCTCTTCGGTGATCAGCGACATTTGATCGAGGAACCACGGGTCGATCCCCGTGCGTTCGTTAATGACGTCGATCGAGATCCCGCGGCGCAGCGCCTCGCCAACGTGGAGGACCCGGTCGGGTGTCGGGATGGCAGCTTGGACGAGGAGTGATTCGTCGTCAGCGAACTCGGCGATCAGGTGATCTTCGCCGGCATGACAACCGAGCCCGTCGTAGCCAAGTTCGAGAGAGCGAATCGCCTTCTGCAGGCTCTCGGGGAATGTGCGGCCGATTGCCATCACTTCGCCGACGGCCTGCATTTGCGTGCCGAGGATGCCGGACGCGCCGGGAAGCTTCTCAAAGGCCCAGCGCGGGATTTTGGTGACGACGTAATCGATGACCGGCTCGAAACTGGCCGGCGTTGCCCGGGTGATGTCGTTTGGGATCTCGTCGAGGGTGTACCCGACGGCCAGCTTGGCAGCAATCTTGGCGATCGGGAAACCGGTTGCCTTCGAGGCCAGAGCTGAAGAACGCGAAACGCGCGGGTTCATCTCGATGACGACCTGTCGACCGTCAACGGGGTTCACGGCGAACTGCACGTTCGAGCCACCCGTTTCGACGCCGACACGACGGATACACGCAATGGCTGCATCGCGCATCTTCTGATACTCGACATCAGTGAGGGTCTGAATCGGCGCCACGGTGATCGAATCACCCGTGTGGACACCCATTGGGTCAAAGTTCTCGATGCCACAGATGATCACGCAGTTGTCAGCGTGGTCGCGCATCACTTCGAGCTCGTATTCTTTCCAACCGACGATCGATTCCTCGACGAGAATTTCGTTGATCGGGCTGGCTTCGATACCGGATGCCGCCAGCTTCTCGAACTCTTCGACCGAGTAGGCGATGCCGGTTCCGCGTCCGCCAAGGATGTAGGCGGGGCGAATCATGGTCGGCAGGCCGATCTCAGCCATGGCGACGCGGGCCTCGTCCATGTTGTGAGCGATCCGTGAGCGGCACGATTCGAGGCCGATCTCGGTCATCGCGACCTTGAAGTTCCCGCGGTCTTCAGCGGTCGCGATCGCCTCGGCGTTCGCTCCAATCATCTCCGGCTTGCCCGGGACACCGATCAGGCCGCGCTCGAAGAGCTCCATTGCGATGTTCAGGCCGGTCTGACCGCCGAGCGTCGGGAGTACCGCATCGGGCTGTTCCCGATCGATGATCGCCGAAAGCACTTCCCACGTGAGCGGTTCGATATAGGTCGCGTCAGCGAAGTCCGGATCGGTCATGATCGTGGCCGGGTTCGAGTTTGCCAGAATGACGCGATAGCCCTCTTCCTTAAGTACACGGCAGGCCTGGGTGCCCGAGTAGTCGAATTCGCAGGCCTGGCCGATCACGATCGGGCCGGAGCCAATGATAAGAATCGATTCGATGTCGTTACGCCGGGGCATCAGACGCCAGCCTTCCGGTTGGTGGGGGCGGCATTGGCCGCGATCATGTCGGCGAATTGGCCGAACAGGTAGTTCGCATCGTGCGGGCCGGGGTTGGCTTCGGGGTGATGCTGGACGCTGAACGCCTGCTCGCCGTTGACCTGCAGCCCTTCGCAGACTCCGTCGTTCAGGTTGACGTGCGTCATTTCAGCGATGCCGCTGAGTGAGTCGGGGTCGACAGCGAAATTGTGATTCTGGCTGGTGATCTCGACCTTGCTGGTCAGCAAGTTCTGTACCGGATGGTTGCCACCGTGATGGCCGAACGGCAACTTTAAGGTTGTCGCACCAATGGCATGGCCGAGCAGCTGATGGCCGAGGCAGATACCAAAGATCGGCACGTTGCCGATCAAACCTCGAATGGCCTCGATGGCATACGGCGACATCGTCGGGTCACCTGGCCCGTTGCTGAGGAACACGCCGTGGGGGCTACGCGCGAGAATGTCGGCAGCAGAGGTGTCGGAGCGGACGACGTCGACTCGGCCAAGCTGTGCCAGGTTGTTGACGATGTTGGTCTTCATGCCGAAGTCCATCGCCACGATCTGCAGGCGGCTGTTCGAGTCGGCTGCTTCGACCGTGTAGTTCTCCGGCGTCGTGACGGTCGAGACCAGGTCGATGCCGTCGGTGCCGGGCTCGGCTTTCGCGGCCGCGAGGAGCTCGGCTTCGGGTGCACTGCCGAATGCCCCCGGCAACGCACCGGTGCCGCGGATGAGGCGTGTCAGGCGACGAGTGTCGATTCCTGCGATGCCCGGCACACCCTGCTGCACGAGCATGGAACCGAGATCGCTCTCGGCGCGGAAGTTGCTGTGACGACGAGCAAGGTCGCGCACGACGATGCCTCGACAGAACGTTCCCCGCGACTCGAAGTCGGCAGCGTTGATGCCGTAGTTGCCGATGTGCGGGTACGTGAACGTGATGATCTGCCCGGCATAGCTCGGGTCGGTGATCACTTCTTGGTATCCGCTCATGACCGTGTTGAACACGACCTCACCGGTGGCAATGCTGCCGTCAGAACCCGCGCCGATCAACTCGCCTTCGAAGACGCTGCCGTCGGCAAGAACGAGCGCCCCTTCTCGAATCGTCTCAGGCATTGTTCTGCGCTCCGTTTGCGTCATTCTGAATCAATTGATTCGGCTGCATGTTCATGCATTGTACTGGATGATCATTCATTTCTGCGCGACTCCGTCCAACACGACGACCTCGCCATTGAAGATCGTGTGCTTGACTCGCCCAGTCAGCGCAACGCCGACGAAGGGCGTATTGCGGCTCTTGCTGGCCAGCTGCGCCGGCACCACTTCCCACGTCTCTGCGGGATCGAACACGGTGAGGTTCGCTGGCTCTCCAACTTCGATCGGTCGGCCGTGCCGATCGGCGACGCCGGCGATCTCGGCCGGCTTCCACGACAATGCTGCGACGATGTCGACAAGCGGCATGTCGAGGTGGGCAATCGACACACCCAGCGCAGTCTCCAGCCCGAGCATGCCGGGTGGGGCCTGATCGAGCGGCAGCTCTTTGCTCTCCGAAACGTGTGGCGCGTGGTCCGTCGCGATTGCATCGATCGTGCCGTCACGGAGCCCCTCGCGGATTGCTTCGATATCGCCCATCGTGCGCAGTGGAGGGGTCACCTTGTAGAGCGCGCTGTACGACGTGAGGAGTTCGTCGGTGAGGCTGATGTGATGCGGGGTCGCCTCAGCAGTCACGGCGAGGCCGTCTGCCTTGGCCTTGCGAACCAACTCGACCGAACCAGCCGTTGACAGGTGGAGGAAGTGGGCGGGCGCACCAGTGAGGCGCACCAACTCGATATCTCGGTGGACCATCAGTTCTTCGGCGAGCGACGGCCAGCCTGGCAGGCCGAGATGACTGCAGCACGAACCCTCGTGCATGACAGCGCCTTCGGTTAACCGCTCGACTTCGCAGTGCTGCGCCATCGTGATCCCGAGGTCGCTGGCGTACTCGTAGGCCCTGCGCATCAGTTGCGGATCTTGAACCCCGTTGCCGTCGTCGGTGAAGAGGCGAACGCCAGCAGCGGCGAGTTCGGCAAAGGGGGTGAGTGTCTCGCCCTTGCGGCCAATCGTGATCGAGCCCGACGGAAGCACTTCGCACAGACCGGCACGTTCGCCCTGTTGGCGGACGAATTCGATAACCCCGACTGAATCTTGTGTCGGATCCGTGTTCGGCATGGCGACGATCGCCGTGAATCCGCCAAGCGCCGCTCCTCTGCTCCCGGTCTCGATCGTTTCCGCCTCTTCCCGACCGGGCTCGCGAAGGTGGACATGGAGATCGACAAAGCCCGGGGAAACGACCATGCCGGTCGCATCGACGACCTGCTCGCCATCGCTCGACAGCAGACCGAAACCGACTTCTGCGACGACTCCATCGGCAATTCGGACATCGGCACTGCGTTCGCCACCGGCGTCGATCAGCCGACCATTGGTGATCAACAGCTTGCTGGGTGTTGGTTTCATGCTTCTGGGCTTCCTGCGAGTGAGTTCTCGGATCCGCTCCCGAGAAGATCGAAGAGCACGGCCATGCGGACGTTGATGCCGTTGGTGACCTGTTGGTTAATGACGTTGCCCGGGAGTTCGCTGGGGTCGACCGCCATCTCGACACCGCGGTTCATTGGACCGGGGTGCATGACGAGGACGTGATCGCCGAGGCGAGCCGCCCGCTCCGGGGTGAGGCCGAACCGAGTCGTGTACTCACGCAGATGCGGCACGAGTGCTTCGTTCATTCGTTCCTTCTGCATCCGCAGGAGGTAGAGGATGTCAATGTCATCGAGGACCTCGTCGAGATGAGACGCGACGTGTTCTTTGTGCGACGGCGGCAGCAGCGTGCGCGGGGCTACCCAAGTGACGTCGGCACCGAGCATCTTGAACGCTTCGGTCGTGCTGCGCGCAACACGGCTGTGCTTGATATCGCCGACCATCGCAACACGCAGTCCGTCGAAGCCTTCAAGCCGGTTGAGTGTCGTGCGCACCGTGTACATGTCGAGCAGCGCCTGCGTCGGGTGTGCATGCCAGCCATCGCCGGCGTTAATCACGCTGGCAGTTGTCCAGCTGCCGAGTTGCCAGGGGGCTCCGCTCGATCCGTGACGAATGACGAACGCATCGACGCCCATCGCAGCAATCGTCTCGACCGTGTCACGCAAACTCTCGCCCTTGTTCAGGCTCGACTGGCTCACGGCGAAGTTCATGGTGTCGGCCGAGAGCCGCTTGGCGGCGGTCTCGAAGCTCAATCGGGTGCGCGTCGAGTCTTCGAAGAACAGGTTGCAAACCGTCTTGCCACGCAGCGCCGGCACCTTCGGATTGGGGCGACGGTTGACCTCAGCCATGTGATCGGCAATCGAAAGCAGGCGGCGCAGGCCAGGCTCACCCAGTTCGCTGATCGACAGCAGCGAACGACTCATCAGGAGCCGCCGCCAGAGATCACGACGCCCTCCGCGGTAACGCTGACATTCTCCTCGGAGCTGGTCGGCAGATTCTTGCCCACGTAATCGGGGCGGATCGGTAACTCGCGGTGGCCGCGGTCGACGATCACGGCGAGCTGAACAGATTTCGGACGGCCGTAGTCGCCGATCGCGTCAAGCGCTGAGCGCACCGTTCGACCGGTATAGAGCACATCGTCGACGAGGACGACGGTGGCGCCTTCGACCGTGAAGGTCAGATCACTGACCGTGCCGGGCGTGACCGGGCGCAGCCCGATGTCGTCTCGGTAGAGCGAGGCGTCGACCGAGCCGAGGAGCACGCCAGCCGCGCCCGGCTCGATGCGAGCGATCTCGGCAGCGAGAAGTTCAGCGACCCAGACGCCTCCGGTTTGGATGCCGACCAGGGCAACACCGGCAAGGCCACGGTTGCGCTCGATGATCTCGTGTGCCATCCGAGTGATTGCTCGGCGCACGTCGTCCGGACCAAGCACTTGCTTGCCAGCGGGCTCGGGCGACTTCTCGTCGGGGGTGTTCGTCATGTTGTCCTTTCCGTGTGAGCCTCACTGGACTCACTTCACGGTTCGGAGTTGGAAGTTACCACCGCCGTCGACCGACTGGAAACACAGCAGTGAAATTCTCTGACATCAGCGACCGCGCTCAGCCAGGGAGGGCGGGGTTTCCGGGGAGCGCAACCGATCGATCGCGCCGGTACAGGATCCAGATGTCGTTGCGGTCGACTTCATCGAAGGCGCTCGACACGAGCGCCCAATCGTCGGCAAGATTCTCGTCTTCGCTCGTCGGAAGCACCACAAATTCGATTCGATCGGCTCGATCAGCAAGCCGGGTTCCGGCAATGGCTTTGTCGGCGCCATAGAGGTCGACCCGGAATGGGTTCGGGAACTGGTAGATATCCGTGCGGT
>JBNMOS010000041.1:0-24250 GCA_051275435.1 Ilumatobacter sp. | reverse complement strand
GTCGAAACCCGCCTTCGTGGCGCTCAGCGCAGTCGCCGAGACGCAGACGTCGGTGGCGATACCGCACACGACAACACGCTCGATACCGCGTTCACGCAGCAAGCCAGCGAGGCCGGTCGGGATGTCGGCGTCACCGCCGGGCTCGCGCATGGAGAATGCCGAGTAGCCGTCCTCACCGTTGGTGCCTTTGCGGATGACTGCACTCGCTCGGGAGTCAGGGTCGAGGCCGTCGATCAGTTCAGCACCCCAGGTGCCGGCAACGCAGTGGGTCGGCCAGACGCCGCCGTCGTCGATGAAATGTGGTGTCGTGGCTGGGTGCCAATCCTGTGTGACGACGATGACAGCGCTTGCCTGAGCGGCTGCGGCAATCTCGTCGTTGATCAGCTCGACGAGCTGATCGCCGTCCTCAACGAACAGCGATCCGTCGGGGTGTCCGAAGTCGTTTTGCATGTCGACCACGATCAAAGCGGTCAATGCGTCGTACCCAGTTGCGCTCACGCCCCCGAGCATACGTTCAGGTCCCCTCTGGACCAGCGCTGCCCTGGGCGGCGCAGATGCTGGCTCGACCAACTATCGGCCGCCGGCGCGGAGGCGCTCCTGCATGTCGTCGGGAACGCCGTGCGGCAGGGCCCGCTCGTGCAGGAGTGCGTCGACGCGACTGCGCTGGGCGTGATCGTCGATGAGCTGTTTCACGATGCGGTTTGTACCTCGCGAGTTGGCGAGCACCTCGGCAGCAAGCGCCGCAACGGTGTCGTCCAACTGAGCGTCGGCCACACAACGATCAACCAGCCCGATCGAAGCGGCGTCGGTGCCCGAGACGCGACGGCTCGTGAACATCAGTTCCTTCGCGGTTGACCGGCCGACGCGTTCGGGAAGCCGCACCGACATCCCCCAGATGGGGACGAGGCCCCATTGGCCGTGGGTGTCGCCGAGCTTGGCTGATTCGCCAGCGATCAACAGATCACAGCCCAACGCCAATTCGAGGCCGCCGGTGTAGCAGTGGCCGTTGATGCGGGCGATGGTCGGTTGGGGCAGTGCTTCGAGTGCGTCGACCGTCTCGGTCTCGAAGTGCCGGCTGGGCGCCTTTTCTTCCGAGGCGATTGAGGCGAGGTCGTGGCCGGCGCAGAACGCACGACCGGCGCCTGTCAGCACGACGCACCCGACTGAGTTATCGACCGCGATCGCGTCGATATGTGCGCGCAGCGCGATGAACGACGCCGGTGAGAGGGCATTCAATTTGTCCGGGCGGTTCAACGTGAGCGTGGTCAGCCCGTCGACATCACTCCGCAGCACCAGGTCGTTTGAAGGTTCGGTCATGGGTCCAAGTCTCGCGTCCCGCAACGAATCCCAGCGACCTGGCACAACGCCCTGGCACGGCGGTCCGGCACATCGACTTGGCGCGGCGATCTGGCACGTGGCCCAGCGAGATGCGGTTCTCAGGTTGCGGGAGAACGGGGAAGCAAGTCGGGTGGGTGGAGGCCGACGCTGAGGAGTTCTTGCGGAAGTGGGTTGCCGAGAGCGAGGGCGGCAGTGGCCATGCCTGCGCCGGCGGAGGTGTGGATGCCGTAGCCGCCCTGACCGCCACACCAGATGAACGCGGCATCGGTCGGGTCGGGGCCGATGACGAGGTCGCCATCCGGGCTGAACGTGCGGAGCCCGGCCCAGCTCTGGCGCACCGACCGAAGGCCGAGCGTGGTGGCATCGTTGATCCGCTCGATCGCAAGTGCCAGGTCGATCTCTTCGGGCCGCGAGTCGGTCGGCTCGCTGGGTGTCTCGTCGGCGGGTGAAAACATCACGTCGCCGTGCTCACTGCCGAAATAGAAGTCCATGTCGACGTGGGCAACGAAGTGTGGGCCGACGTCGTCGTCGGAATGGGCGGGGCCGATCCCCATCGTGCGTCGCTTCGGTACGAACCCGACGCGGTCGATGCCGGCGAGGTCAGCGATCTCGTCGACCCAGGCACCGGCGGCGTTGACGATCACACCGGCCGAGATCGTGCCGGCAGTCGTCGTGACGGTCCATCCGTGTTGCTGGCGATCGAGGCCGGTCACTCGATGATCGGTGCGGATCTTCCCGCCACAGGCAACGAGGTCCGAGCGGTACGTGGCAACGGTCGCGGCGACATCGATGTCGAGGGCCTCATGGTCGACACCCGCGGCGGCGACCCAGTCGGGTCGCAACGCCGGGCACCGGCGGCGTGCCTCGTCGGGGCCGACGAGTTCGAGTTGGCCGCCGGCCTCGCCCATGCTGGCAGCAAGTGCCCGGAGGCTCGGTTCGCCCGCGGTATCGGCGACGTAGAGCACGCCGCGCGGGCTGACGAGTGGCGTGGGTGATCGCCCGTCGTTGGCAGTGTGGAAGAAGTGGGCGCTCGCAGCCGTGAGTCGGCGGACGTTCGGCGGCCCGTATGTCGGCAAGTAGATAGCAGCGGAACGGCCAGTGGAATGATGCGACGGCATCGACTCCATCTCGACGACGAGCACCGATGCGGAGTGGGCGATCTGGGCAGCTGCTGACAGGCCCGCAACTCCGGCCCCGATGACGACGACGTCGACCGTTTCACTCATCAGTGACCGTTTCACTCATCAGGTCGCGTCAGGCAAGGGCAACCAAGTCAGCGAACGACTCGATGATGTCATCGCGGAATCCGGCAGGGTCGGTAATCGCCGCCGGGTCGCAGAAGATGCCGATGTCGAAAGCACCGTCGTACGACATCGCCGTGATGTTGGCACCGGTGCCAGCCACGGGCCCCATGGCGATCGTCGCGAGGACCTTTGCTCCCGACACGTACAGCTCGAACGGAGCGCCACGCAGATTCGACGTGGCGAAGTCGATCCGACTGGCTGCGGAACGAGCCGCACGCGTGACCACCGAGATTGGCAGCAGGTTGGCGATGCCCGACATGCCGGTCAGGCCGCCGGTCCGCTGGGCTTCTTCCTTGGCCTCGGCCAACATTGCCGACACTGCAGCGAGCCGCTTCTTTGGCTTCATCTTGCCCGCCGGCAGACGGACCGGGACCGGAGTGAATGCGTTGCCGCCGGCCTTGCCGTCGGTACGGGTGCTGAGCACGAAGCTCGAGTTAGTGGTCTCGATTGTGCTGCGGTGGCGCTGGTGGTAGCGATGCGTTGCTTCGGCGAGCCCGGCGAGGAACACATCGTTCATCGTGGCGCCGAGCGCCTTGCCCGTGCGCTTGAGGTCGTCGACATCGAGGCGCACCCATTCGAGGTGCCGGCCGCGTGACCGCTCGGTCCACAGCGGCGAGCCCGAGTTCTCAGCGTCGGACGAGGGGGCGAGCTGGGCGGTGATTGTTCGGACGGTGTCGACGGCAGTGCCAGCGCTGTCGCCGACCCGGCTCGGGTCGGCCGGCCACATGGCGACCTCGCCGAGTAGCCGTCGCCCGATGCCGACCTGGCGCCGAACGGCGTGGCTCGCCGAGTTGCTGATCGTTGAGATCAAGCCGGTGGCGAGGTTGCCACCCGACTCCTTCGCATCGTGCTGCGCAACTGCCTCGGCGATGATCGCTTCGAGGTCGATGTCTGGCGGGGCTTGCTCATCGCGCGTCGTTTGCTGATATAGCTCGGCCATCCGCATTTGCCCGATGCCGTCGCTGACCGAGTGGTGGATGATGGCCCACAGTGCGCTGCGCCCCTCGCTGAGCCCGTTGATAATCACGAAGCGCCAGAGGGGTCGGGTGCGGTCGAGCGGCTCGCTGTAGAGGCGGGCGCACAGGTCGAGGAGCTGCCGGTCGGTGCCTGGTGCCGGCAGCGTGACCTCGCGGAGATGCGCGTCGAGATCGAACTCGAGGTCGGGCACCCACGCTGGCGTCGACAAGCGCCCGAACCCGGGAACGGCACGCTGGTAGAGGCGCGGCGTCTTGGCGATGCCGTTGCGCATCTGGCGATGGAATTGCTCCATGTCGATGGGCTGATCGAGGAGCATCACCGAAGCCCCGCTGGGGTTGAGCCACGGGTCTTTCTCGATGTTCCACATGAGCGCTTCGTGCTCGCTCATGCGTTCTGACTGGTCGTTTTCGCGTTCGCGTGTTGCCATCTCGTCTGCTCCGTGTCTGCCTGGGTCGTCTCAGTGGGCCGCGGTGTCGGTGCCGGGGCGGCGCTCGGCCTCAGCGGTTGGATCACCGGAGTAGCCCGGTGGGAAGGTGGCCATGAGTTCTTCGGTCGTCGGCTCGTATGGCTCGCGCGCCTCGGGCGGCAAGAGCGCCGAGATGGCGGTCATGATTCGTGCGGTGTCGGTGTCGGCACTGCGGTACTTGAGGTCGACGGGCAGCCCGACGGTTGCAGTGACGGCGGGCCGGTTGAACGGGTTGAGGTGGGGAAGCTTGCTGCTTCTCGGCCAGACCAGCTCGGTGCCCCACAGCCCGACGGGAATCACCGGGACCCGGGTGTCGGCAGCAAGTTTTGCGGCGCCCCAACGGCCTTTCAACACTGGGTCGAAGAAGGCTGGGCCGCGCGGGATGGTGCCCTCGGGTGCAAGCATCACGACCTCGCCGCCACGCAGTGCAGCAGCGGCGGCCTCCAGCGGCTCGTTGGAACCCGAGGCGCGTTCAACGCGGACACCACCCATTCCGCGAAGTAGCCGGCCGATGATCGGGACGTCGAATACTTCCTTCTTGCCGAGACCGCGAACGTTGCGTCCGGCCTTGGCGAACAAGAGGCCCATCACCGTCGGATCAAAGTACGAGCGATGGTTGAACACGACGATCGCTGGCCCCTCGGCTGGGATGTTCTCGAGACCGCTGAAGGTGATGGCGGCGTTCGGGGCGACCAACTCGGGCCGCATCAGTGGCCGCGACCATTCCTGCAACTCGCGTCCGGCGACCTTGATGACGCCATCGGAGACGTCGAGGTGACGAGTTGGCCAGCCCTTGATCGCTGCAGTGGCAGCCAAGCGAACGTCAGGGTTAATGGCGACAGGGTGGCCGACGAGATCAAGCAGCGGGGCATCGAAGTAGCTGTCGCTGTAGGCGTAGCTTCGGCCGAGTTGGACATTGTTGGCAGCGGCCCACGCTTCGACAGCGGCGGCCTTGTCGGGGCCCCAGACAAAGGGACCGTCGAGTTCGCCGGTGTAGGTCGTGCCGTCGTGGCTCCACGAGGTGCCGATGACATGGTCGAAGCCGAGCGCTTTGGCGAGTGGCTCGGTGAACGGCAGCGGCGAGGTCGAGGCCAGCACGAGCAATCGACCGGCCGCGCGGTGTTCCTCGATCAACGGACGGGCGAAGGGCTGCACCATGTCGACGATTTCGGCCGCGGCACGGCGACATGCCTCTTCGACGTCGACCAGCGGCCATCCCGATGACGCGCGCACGGCGAGTTTGGCCGGCTGCATGAGCAGCCGTGACTCGCCGATGAGGTCGTAGGTGGTCTTGATCGCAAACTGGGCGACCGCCACAATCGGCTCGAGCACGGGATTGCTCGCAATGTCCGCCACGCCCGCTTCGGTGAGGTGACGCATGAAGACCGCCGACGACGAGCCACTGATCAGCGTGCGGTCGAGGTCGAAAATCGCGGCAGTCGAAGATGAGGCCATAGAACACGATGCCACAACGCGGGCGAAATCGACTCCTGGAAACAGTCCGATTCGCTCAGCAAAGAAGTTCCAGTCGAGTGAACTGCGTCACATCTCAGATGCCATACTGACCTCAGTCAGGTCATCTGACAGGATTATCAAGGTGCTGCTTGGCAGCTGGAGGTAAGGCACACGTGAACCTGGCGAATGTGATTGAGGGACATCCTGCTGATTCGGTCGCGTTAGTCGATGGGGATCGCACAGTCACGTTCGGCGAGCTGCGTGAGTCAGTCGCGCAGCGTCGGCGCCATCTGGATCAACTCGGCGTCGGCTTCGGCAGCGTGGTCACGGTGGCGGCGGGCAACGAAGTGAGCTTCGCAGTCAGCGCACTGGCCGTGCTTGGCCTGGGCGGCATCGTGATGCCGGTCAACCCGTTGAGCCCTCCGCCCGAACTGCAACTCCGCATCGACCTCGTGCAGTCCAAGGTCATGCTGATCGGTGCCGTCGGCGCAGTGCTCCTCGAGCATGACTTCGGGGCCACCTCGATTGACGCGACTGGTCCTCTGCCAGATGGCTTGCCCGACGACCCGGGTGTTACCGACCAGTCGCCGGATGCAACGGCGTTCTACATGCTGACCAGTGGCGTGTCCGGCGAGCCAAAGGTCGCCGTGCTCACCCATGCGAATCTGGCGTGGATCCACGAGGCTCTCGATGGCAATCCCGAGCCGATGTCGGCGGCTGACGTCACGCTCGGCTGCTTGCCGTTTGCGCACATCTTTGGGCTCAACGTCGTGTTGCTGGCGTCGTTGCGTGCCGGGTCGAGCATCGTGCTGCAGCGACGGTTCGACGTCGACGAGAGCCTGCGACTGGTACGTGAGCATCGGATCACGATGCTCACTGCTGCGCCGCCGATGTGGCAGCGCTGGGCGAAGGCCGACGCCCCCAACGACAGTCTCGCGACAGTTCGACATGCCGCGTCAGGTGCAGCAGCGTTACCGCTCGGTGTGTTCGAGGCAGTTCGCGATCGCTACGGCATCGAGATCGCACAGGGCTATGGCCTCACCGAAACCTCGCCGATCGTCACGCTTGGTCGCGGTCACCCAATCAGACCGTCATCGGTGGGCAAGGTGCTCGAAGGCGTTGAAGTAGCGCTTGTCGACGGCCACGGTGTGCCCGTCGACATCGGTGACGAAGGCGAAGTGGTCGTGCGGAGCCCCGGTGTGTTCCAGGGCTACCTGAACGATGCCGAAATGACCGATTCGGTGCTCACCGCCGACGGCTGGTTCTGGACGGGCGACATCGGCATCTTCGACGAGGACGGCTACCTCTATCTCGTCGACCGCATTAAGGACGTTGTCATCGTCTCCGGATTTAACGTGTTCCCGGCCGAGGTCGAGACGGTGCTGGTGGGCCACCCGGACGTCACGGGCGCGATTGTCACCGGCAGTTTCGACGAGCGCACAGGCGAAAGGGTGGTCGCGCACATCGCTGGCGCCGTCGACGAAGCCGACCTCCGAGCCCACGTCGCACGACACTTGAGTCGACATAAGTGTCCCCGTGAGTATCACTTCCTCGATGAGCTCCCGATCGCTCCGAACGGCAAGCCGATCCGACGGGCGCTGCACTCATGAGCAAGCCAGCCGAATTTGAGTTCGAGGCCGCAGCCGAACTGCCCGGTGCTGACCGCCTGGCCAAATACTCATTGGGTGCAATTAGGCAGTTGACGCATCGTCTGTGGGACTTCGAGATCGAGGGCCGTGAGCACATCCCGCGTACGGGCCCAGCGTTGATCGCTCCGAATCACCTGTCGTTCTGTGATTCGTTGTTCATTCCGGCTGCGCTCCCGCGTCGGATGTGGGCGATTGGTAAGGGCGAGTACATGGACAGCTGGAAGACCAAGCACATCTTCCCGGCTATGGGCATGATTCCGGTTGACCGGACGGGTGGCGACGCCGCGCAGGTCGCACTCGACACCGCAGCCCGCGTGCTCGATGCCGGTCACCTCTTCATGATCTATCCCGAGGGGACTCGTTCGCGCAGCGGCAATCTCCACAAGGGTCGCACGGGCGTTGCCCGTCTTGCAGCAAAGTGCAACGCGCCGATCATTCCGGTCGGACACTCGGGCACGATTGAAGTGCAGCCGCCCGACACCGTGGCGATGAAGCCGTTCAAAAAAGTCACCGTTCGGTTCGGCAAGCCAATGTGGGTGCACGAGCACGGAGACCCATCCGATCCGCGAACGTTGCGCCGCTTTACCGATGCAGTGATGTACGAAATCGCTGAGCTGTCCGGCCAGACATATGTCGACGTGTATGCCGGGGAGACGCCGACCGAGGCGACCCCGTTGGCGACAAGCGAGCCCCAAGCCCCACCGCGTCGGCTCAGCGTGGTCGGCGGCAATGCCGAGGCGCCCGGTTCGATCATGTTGCCGCCAACGCGACCGGCGCTCCGCACGAGCTCGACTGGCCCGCTGCTGCGCACCAATGGCGGGCCACCCTCAGCCCCAGTCGCGATGCCGCCGGGCCGAACGAAGACGCCGGCCAAGTAGACCGGTCGCCCTGACGCGAGCATGTAGTGCGGTGGGACGCACCGAGCGATCGAGATGGTTCAGTTGGATAAGCCGTCACCGGGGTTGCCGCTGTGAGAACATCACTGAGTGGCCGCCCGAGTACTCGTTGTCGAAGATGCCCCCGAGTACGCACAGCTCGTTACCGCTGCTTTGCGTGCCGAGCACTACGAGGTGATGACGGCGACGACGCTGAGCGATGCTCGGGACCGAATGCGCTCGACGCCGCCTGACCTCGTCATTCTCGACCTGACACTTCCCGACGGGGATGGTCTCGACCTGTGCCAGGAAATCCGGCAGAATTCTGACGCTTTCGTGATCGTGCTGACCGGGCGCGACGATGAAGTCGACAAGTTGGTCGGCTTCCGGCTAGGGGCTGATGACTACGTGACCAAACCGTTCTCGCCCCGCGAGCTGGCAGCTCGAGTCGGGGCACTCCTAGCGCGCACGCGCGGATCAGCGAGTGCTGCCCGATCCACGAGCCAACACGTTGGCGACCTCACGATCGATACCGAGACGAGGTACGTCACTGTCGAGGGAAACGTCGTCGAGTTGACCAAGATCGAATTCGACCTCCTCAATGCGCTGACCGACCGGCCGGGCAGCGTGCTGACCAGGTCGCAGCTCCTCATGGCGGTCTGGGGCGACAACTACATCGGTGACGACCATGTCGTCGACGTCCACATCGCCAACCTGCGCAAGAAGATCGATACCGGCAAGCCCAGCCGTGTCAGAACCGTGCGCGGTGTCGGCTATGCGATCAACCACTGAGCGGTCGCTCGTCTTGACCGGAGCCTGATCTCGTGCAGACTCATTCTCGATCTGCCACGCCGAAGATCAGACGGTGAGTGCGGTCCTGACCACCTGGCGGGATCCGCGGCTGCGCTGGGCGCTCGGGCTGGCACTTCTTCTGCACGGGACGTTGCTCGTCGCTGGCAGCTACCGGGGGACCTATGACGCGTGGGTCCACATCTTTTTTGGCGACCACTACGCCCGTGACTGGTTCAGTACCTGGGAGCCGCGCTGGTACACGGGGTTTACGGTCACGAGTTATCCGCCAGCATCCCACCAGGCGATCGGGCTGTTCTCGCGCCTGATCGGGCTCGAAGCAGCGTTCGTTGTGCTGCAGATGGCAGCGGTGTTGAACATCGTGGTCGGCGTCTATCGATTCTCGATGCTCTGGGTTTCGAGGGAGGCAGCAGGTTGGGCGGCGCTGCTTGCTGTCGTGTCGTCATCGTTGGCCGAAGTGGTGCACGCCTTCGGCCAGTTGCCGACCACTTTTGCCCTCGGCTTCCTTCTCAACGCACAACCGTCGATTCGGCGGTGGATCCACCAGGGCGTGCGTGTCGATCTGGTTGCCGCGATCGCCCTACTCGCGGCAACGACGGCGGGCCATCACGTCACCACGCTTTTCGGCACGGTGTTCTTTACCGGCCCAGTAGCTGTGCGCGCAGTGCTCGATCGGTGGGCGACGCCGATCGACAACGAGCCGGTCGGCCATCTCTCGCGTTTTCGGTTTGCGATGCTGCGTCCGCAGGTCGCGCGCCGTCTTCGTCGTGTCCTTCCGGCCACGATGCGCGCAGGTGTGTTGGGCGTGCTCATCGTCGCGACCTTGATCACGGTGGTGCTTCCGTATTGGCTGTGGTCGAGTTCAGACCCCATCACCCAGGTGCCCATCCCGCACGCGAGCCGGAATAGCTTCATCGACGACACCGCAGCGGGCCTCGTCTTCTGGTTGGTGCCGTGGGCCAGCCTCCTGTTGCTTGCCCCGTTTGCAATCGTCAGAGCTGCCATCGGGCGCGGCTGGCCACTCGCTGCATCGGTCGCACTTCTTGCGCTGCTCGGAACTGGTGGGACCACACCGATCCCGCGCCTGCTGCTCGGTGGGGCGTTCGACATCTTGACGCTGGATCGCTTCACAATCTGGGCGACCATTGCGTTGTTGCCCTTCGCTGGCTGGGTGGTCGCCAGTCTGCGCGGGGGCGTGCTTGCTCGAATCGGGCAAGCACGTATCGGGCAGTGGGTCCCGCAGGGTTTTCTCTTCGTTGCGATCATGGTGGCGATCGGGACCTCGATGTTTGCTGCCACGTTGCCGAGCCACCGTCCGTTCCAGCCGCGTGCGGTCGACCCGGAACCGATCACTGCCTTCATGGAGAAAGACCAGCACGATCGTTGGCGCTATTTGACGCTCGGCTTTGGCGACCAGATGGCATGGGTGGCTGCCAACACGACCGCGCTGACGGTCGACGGCAACTACCACTCGGCACGACGCCTCCCAGAATTGACAAGCCGGGCGGTCGAGCGCCTGGAAGGGGCCAAGTATCGAGGCGTCGCGGGCATCGGTTCACTTCAGCAGTTTCTGATCAACCCGTCGCCGTACCACCTCAAGTTCGTGTTCTCGATCGACAACTTCTACGACCCGCTGCTGTGGTCGAGTGGATGGCAGCGAATCGGGCTGCTCGACAATGATGTCGAAGTCTGGGAACGCGCCGACGTGGCGCCGCTCCCCGACGTCTTGCCGATCCGGGAGATCCCGGATTGGCAACGGGTCATGTGGGGCGTGCTCCCACTTCTGTCCGTCTGCTCAGGTGTGGTCGTGTTGATGTGGATCAGTTCGCGGCGGCGCCTCCCACTGCGGCTGCGCGGGCTTGGGTCGCCGATCCCCGGGGCGGGCCGCCTGCTGCGCCGTGTCGATCGTCGACTCGAACGGTGGGCCGAACCGATGCGCGAGGCGGGTTCGATCATCCGATTGCCGTGGTCACCGCTGCGACCCCACGTCGAACGCGCGCTCTGGCGAGCGGAGGCCCCGAACTCCACTCGCCGCCGGCGTCTGTTGCAGGTGACGCTCATCGGACTGGTTGTTGCTCCGCTCGCGACACTTTTTGTCGATCGAACCGATCCGCGAACACCGAGCGAAACGATCGAGGCGTTCTACTCGTCGTTGGACTTCCAACAGTTCGACGCAGCCCACGCGCTGCTGGACCCTGACGATCGACCCGAGCTCTCCGAGTATCTGCTCGGGATCAGCCTTCGAGACGGTCTTGTCGGTGGCTATTCCGAACTGGACGCAGTGCGCAGCACGATCGTGCAGACGGGTGACGTCGCTGTGGCCGAGGTCGAACTTGTCTTCGTCACCTCAGTCGAGGAGTATCGCGTCCAGCGATCGCATCGGCTGGTGCAGCGATTCGGCGAATGGTTCATCGAACCTGACCCGACGCTCGTCGAACCGCCGGTTGATCAGCTGGTGGTCCGTCCTGAAGTGGCAGTGAGCACGCTTGGTCGCAGCGTCGGGACCACGGCCCGCACGAGCTTCGAAGATATTTTGGATCGGCCACGTCTGACGCTCGGCGACAGCCGGACCTATCGGCAGGGAGACCGTTGGGTCGTGGTCGGAACCGTGACGAACATCGACGTCGATCCTGCCGATGTGACGGTGAGTGGCGTACTGCGAGACGCCGATGGCCGCCAACTGGCCAGCTACGACGCCAATCAGTCGTCGGTGCACCAGGTGTTGCCTGGTGAGACCGTGCCGTACCGGATCGACTTCGAAGAACGAGCCGGTGCGTTCAATCGCGATGATCCGGCGGCTGGCGACTTCGACCCGCTGGCCTATGCCGCTCCGGTGTTCGAAGCTGAGGTCGCCAGCGTCGAGGTCGCGTCGCGTGCGGTCATCACCGGTGGACAGCTGGAGCGAGTACTCGACATCGCTGAGGCGCGAATTGTGTCGACAGTCGGTGACGGAGCGAACGGCATCGACTTCGACATCCGGCTGCGCAACACCGGCACGATCTCAGCGACTATTGCGCGAGTGAGTGTGACGTATCTTGATGCGCGCGGTCGTGCCGTGTGGGTCGACCATCACTGGGTCCCCGACTCGGTTCGGCCGCAGCGTTCGACGGAGGTGTCGTGGACCTCACAGCTCGAGGATCTGGTCGAGGTCGACGTGCCAATTTTGCGGTTCGACAATGTGAAGGCCGGAGGCGAGGAAGGCGCCGGGATCGGTGCGAATGTGACCCTCGACGTCGCTGGTGACCCACCAGTGGTTGCCGGCCGTGAGGTCGCGCGGGTACGGCTCGACGTCACATCGTTCCAGCGTCAGGCAGCACCGTGAAGAACGCGCAACGAACCAGTCGACTGCGTAACTGGCTCATGCCGTTGGGCCTGCTGTTGGCCGCGGTACTGGTCGTGCTGATTGCAGCGTGTTCGGCCGACGAAGTGCCGGCGACATCGGAGGTCATGGCGATTGCTGTCCCCGACGGGATCGGTGCTGGTGAGGAGATCACGGTGACAGTCGACGCAGTCGGCTCCGGCGACGTTCGTCTCGACGTGATCGATGCCTTTGCCACGACGACGCTCACGCGCACAGTTGCCACCAACGCCGTTGAGTCGATCGACATTGCGGTGCCGGCGTACCTGACCCGAATCAGCGGGGTCGTCACCTTCCGGGCGCATGGCGCGGTCGGTGACGACATCAGCTCGTCGACCGTCATCGTTCCTGCGCGCGTCAGCGATCCGCTTGACATCGTCGTCGGTCCGCGGACCGTCGTTGCCGATGGCGCGGACGAGACGATGGCGGTGGCATTTGCCACCGACAGATTCGGCAATCCGCTGCTCGATGGCACCGAGCTCATGCTGACCCTGGTTGACGAGTTCACCGGGGTGCGCGTTGTCGAGTCGCGCATCGCCGGCGGACTCGCTGCTCAGCTCATCAGATCGCGAATTGTGGCGCAACGCGTCGAAGTGTTTGCCCGCACGGTCGACGGCTCGGTGGCAAGCCGACGCGTCGTGTTCCACGAGGTGCCAGCGCCTGCCGCCGACGTGTCGCTCGTCGCCGTGCTCGATCGCGAGGATCCGCTGGTGGCGGACGGTCGCAGTCGTATCGAGGTGCAGACGGTGCGTCTCGCCGATGCGAACGGAAACCAACTCATCGACGGTCGGCTGGTGCGGGTACAGACGGTCGGGCCCGATGGCCTCGGGCAACTCACGGCTCGAACGATCGACGGCGTGGCACGGTTCGACTTGGTCGCGCCCAGCCGCCCGGGGGTGGTCACGTTGACCGCGGCGGTCGACGGGCTGACCGGCTCGCCGACCGAACTCACCTATGCCGCAGCCATCTCAGAGCTACCGATCATGATCAGCCGTGAGGGAGACGTCGTGAGTGTTGCTGTTGGCCCGGTCCGTGATGCTGCGGGTGCCGTTGTGGTTGACGGCACGGTTGCTGTGGCGACAATCACCGGCGTTGCACCAGACGCCGATGTGCGAACGGCGGTTGACATCCAACTGCTCGACGGCCGAGGCATCGCCAACTTCGATGTCCCGGAAGCGCTCGATGCTGATTCGGGTGAATTGACCGTCACTGTCTTGGGCGTGTCGACAAATGAGGCGTGGTCATGAGTGGACGCAAGCGCGGTGACACGACGTGGCATGAGTTCGAGGGCCGGTTCGCGTCGGTGCTGCAACTCAAGCGATGGTTGGCAATCATTGGTGCACTCGTCGTGATGGTCGTCCTCGGTGGACTGTTTCTGGTGATTTCGTTCGCCATTCGTGAAACCGGGCGGGGAGCGGATCCGAACGTGGCGTTCTCGCCGACCGAAAACGTGCCCGGAGCACTCGCTGCCGGCGTCGCGTGGCTGCCCGATGCCGACGATCTGGTGCGGGTCGTCGAGCCGACCACTCGAGCACAACTCGGGGCCATGTGGCTGCGGGCTGACGATGCGCTGTCCAGGGCGGCAGCAGGAGACCTCACCGGACTCGACGTGTGGTTCGTTGATGCGGCACTGTCGAATGCGACATCCCGGTTCGAGACTGACTTGGACACGGAGGATGTCGTCAGTGCACCGTTGGCGCTTGGACATCGCCTTCGCATCGACTTCTACAGTCTTGACGGTCAAGTGGTCGTGCTGGGCATCGAGACGATCCGGCCGCGCCCGATCGACGGACGGGTGGAGGCTGGCGACGCGCCAACGGAACGCTTCGAGGCCGTCGTGGTCTTGAGTGACGGCAACTGGCGCGTCCGGCACGTCGAACGGCTCACCGCTGTCGATGTCCCAATCCAGATCCAATCTTGATCTCGCGATGATCTTTGCTTGAGGTGGAGAGCCGAGGATCGTCGGGTGAGCTTCGAGCGGTTCTCGCGGTGGACAGACAACCACTTCGAGTCACTCGGCTTCGCTTGATCGCTGTTCCTTCCAGCGCTCAGCGCTCGGCCCATCATCTCGGTCGTTTGAGCCGAGGTGACGGGCCGTCGAGCGTGTCAGGCCGCCAGTTGCTGACATCTTGATCAAATCTTGACCGTGTGCTGATCGGGAGCTCAACCCACGCGATGAGCATCTGGTTGTGCGACAACGTCGGCCTGACGACACCAGGAAGCAAAGGATGACAATTCTTGAACCCCAACGCCGCTTGGCGGCGCCCGCTCGCTTGTGTCGACTCCGTCCAGCGATGCCTGGCTCGTTCGTCGGCTTGCTCGCTACCACCCGGCGATGATCGGTCCCGCAACGAATTGGTGGGCTCTTAACGCGTCAGGTACCGCAGTCCGCAACACTGGGCCGGTGCCCGAAGATTCCACAGACCTCTTTGCCGCAGCGTTTGGCCATGCGGCGACGTCGTTGTCGTTAAGTGACGTGCACGGTCGGATCGTCCAAGCGAACCAAGCATTCTGGAATCTGTTCGGCTACGAGGTTGGAACGCCATTGGACATCGGGATGCTGTCTCGTGTGACCGACCAGGACTGGACGCTCTCGTATCTGACGAGGATGATCACTGGTGACCTCGATGAGTTTCGCACGGTCAAACATTTTGTGCGGAGCGACGGAACCGAGTTTGACGGCCACCTTGCGATCCGTGCCATTCGCGTCGACGGTGCGTGTACCGGACTGATCGCCAGCATCGAGCAGGTCGATGTGCGACCAACCGTCGACAACGTCCGTGTTCGCAAGCTCCTCGAACACGCAGCTGGCTCGGTGTCGCTGGTCGACCTGGAGGGCAACATCATCGAGACGTCTGGGCGATACCGACGGACGATGGGCTACCCGCCAGAGTTCTGGGAGGACCGCACGATCTTCGACATCGTCGTGACCGAAGACTTGCCGTTGCTCGCGTACCTGCGCGATAAGGCCCTCCGCGAGCCTGCACACCCGGTCACCCAGAATATTCGAGTGCATGGTGCGAACTGGGATATTGAGACGCTTTCGGTGACCGCGCTGAACATGCTGCACGATCCCGATCTGAACGGCATCGTTGTGTCAACTCGGAACGTGACCGAGGAACGGCAAATGGTGGATTTTCGCGCGCTCCTTCTCGACAAGGCCGTTGCGGAGGCCGAACAGCGGGCGTATCTGCTCGCAACGGTAAGCCATGAGCTCCGCAACCCGCTGCACGGGATGTCAGGCTTGATTGAACTCCTTGCTTCGGATGCCAGCCTCGCAGACGGGCCACGAACGCTTGCAGGGTTCGTTCTCCGGCAGTTGAAACATCTCACTGCTGTTACCGATGATCTGCTCGACACCTCCCAGTCGGGAGTCGGACAGCTTGCACTTCGGCTCGGCCCGGTCGTTCTGCGCAATCTGATTGACGATGTCATGGAGGTGGCGACGTCAGCGGCGGACGGCCGCATCGCAGTGACCCACCAGGTGGCTGACGACATCCCGGATCTCGTCACCGTCGATCAGGTACGGCTGCAGCAGATTCTGAGCAACCTGGTCGGCAACGCCGTCAAGTTTACCGAGGAGGGAAGTGTTCATCTGGAAGCTTCGGTGGTCGATGGCAAGGTGCTCCACTTCGAGGTCCGGGACACGGGGATCGGTATTCCTCCTGAGCAGGTCGCTGTCGTCTTTGATCCGTTCTCCACGGCGACCACCGGCGGCGATCAGCGCGGGGTCGGTCTCGGTCTTGCTGTCGTCCGCCGACTCATTGAAGCCCACGGGGGGAGTATCTCGGTCCGGAGCGTCCTCGGCCAAGGGTCGGTCTTCACGGCCGAAATTCCGTTGGTCGGTGCTGTGGCGGAGCTGGTCAACACTCCCATCGATGTGGCGGAGATGATCGGGCGTTCCCGCATCCTGGTCGTCGAAGACACACCCGTCAACCAAGAGCTAGCTTGGCATCAGCTCGATCGGCTCGGCATGGATTGCGTGATCGCCGAAAGCGCCGAGGCCGGCCTCGATCTGCTGGAATTGTCGTCGTTCGACGCCATTCTCATGGACCACCAACTGCCCGGGATGAACGGGAGGGACGCCACGCGCGAGATTCGCCGACGTGGCCTCTTGACGCCGATCGTGGGGCTGACGGCGAGTTCAACCGCTGCCGATGAACGAGCCTGCCTCGAGGCTGGCATGAATGCGTTCTTGCCGAAGCCGGTCGGCCTCGAGCGGCTCGGTACGACGTTGCGGCAGGTGCTCGCACGTGCCGCCGCCGCTCTCGCTTCGACGTCGACGTCGACCTCCACGTCGACCTCGACGGCTACCTCGACGTCGACGGCTGGCGACAAGGTTGCGGTGGACGAATCGGTGCTGGACGAACTGGTCGCCGAGCTCAGCGATCGGACGGTCGTCGAGAGCTTGGTGACAACGTTCCTGGGTGAGCTCGATGCACGTGGCGCGGGCATCGCAACTGGCGACCCTGACAGCGCAGCGCGGCAGGCGCACACATTGAAATCGAGCGCAAAGCTGCTGGGTGCGCTGCACCTCGCCGAGCTGTGCGCTGCAGCAGAGACCGATGGCAGCGTGCGGGGCGCGATCTCCGAGGCGGCAAATGCGGCGCGCGCTGGGCTCAAGGTGTGGCTCAGTGCGACGCCGCAGCATCCTGACGACACACCGATCGATCAAGTAAAATGATGTTGCGACGTGCGTCCGCGTCCCCGAGAGGAGTCGATTCATGATGGGTATAATGTTCAATGTCGTCAAAGATGTCGTGACCAAGGCATTGTCGGATGATGCGTGGGACGACGTCATCGACAGTGCTGGCATCAGTGGCTCTTATACGTCGCTTGGAAACTATCCCGACGGCGATTTCCATGCGATGGTCGCGGCAGCGGCAGTGGCAGCGGGGCTTTCCGAAGAGGACACGCTGCGATTGTCCGGTCGAGAAGGGTTTAAGCACCTCGTGCGACGCGCTCAGCACCTCCTCGCAGGGGTCGACGACTGGAAGGCGGTGGTGACATCGCTCAACGACATCATCCATCCCATCGTTCACAAGATCTATCCCGACGCTGTCGTGCCGATGTTCGAGACTGTTCCCGACGGAGACACTTTGTTGGTCATCTATACATCTGAACGTGGCCTCTGCGCCCTCGCTGATGGCTTGATACTGGGGTGCGGTGACTGGTTCGATGTAGAGCTGTCCGTCGAACACCTCACCTGCGTTCACCAGGGCGAGGCATCGTGCACGATGCGGGTCGCCGAAGCTGGCTGACCCCGACGTGATGAACGAAGAACGTCATTCCGCAGCACGGATTGAGCGCCTCGAAAAACGGCTTGCTCGCGAGCGTGAATCGCGTGAGGAGGCCGAACGGATTGCCGAGGAGGGGATGCGCAACCTGTGGGACATTAACAAGAATCTCGAAGCGCGTGTCGCAGAGCGAACGGTCGATCTGGAGCGATCGCTGGCCTCGACGATGATGGCGTCCGATGCGAAGGAACGGTTCCTTGCCGAGTTGGGTCATGAGATGACGACGCCGATGCATGCGGTACTCGGGCTCCTCGAGCTGATCGACCCGGAAGGCCTTTCAGCCACTGACCAGGGGAGGTTCGGTCAGATCCGTGATCATGTCGACCAATGTTCGGGCCTGTTCCGTGGGCTCATCGACCTGGCGGGTGCCGAAGGAGCCTCCGATCCTCAGACCTTCGAAGGCCGGCGTCCGTTTGTCTGGCTCGACGACTTGATTGGCCTGTGGACGCGTGATGCAGCGGCGAGTGGCCAGCTCATAATACCGACCGTCAAGGGTGACCATGCCGAGGTCGTCCTCGACTGGAATCGACTCACTCGGATCGTCGACGCGCTCCTGTCGAATGCCGTGCGGTACGCATCCCCTGGGGTTATTGGGGTCGAAATCATTGTAGTTGCCGACGACGCCCAGGTAACCGTCACCGATGCTGGCCCCGGGATGTCTCCTACCGAGCTGGACACGGCCTGCGAACCGTTCATTAAGTACAGCAGCGCTCGCGGTGTCGGGATCGGTTTGTCGATTGCCCAGCGGCTTGCAGCCAGTGGTGGCGGCTCACTTGAGTTGAAAAGCGACGAAGCGACCACGCAAGCAAGAGTGAACTTGCCGCGTGGCCGCTAAGCCGAGGGGTGTACCTGGCTACATCAGCCCGGTTCTTCTCCGACTGCTTCCCGCCGCGTCAGTCGGGTCCGATCTGCACGATTGAGAGCGCCTGAGCGAGTCGGTCACTATCGAGCGCACCGCGTGTGCTGCTCATCTTTCCCGTGCCGTCGATGAGGAGCGTCGACGGATAGGCGTCGACGCCGAACCGCTGGGACAACGCTCGGGATCCATCGTCAAGGTGGACGACGTTGGCCTGGAGGAGCCCGAATTCGTCGGCGAAGCCTCGGAACGCGTCGGAACTGGCACCGCTGTGGATGAACACAAAGGTGGTCGAATCGTCGGCCGATGCGGCCTCGGCGAGCAGCGCTCCCTGATCGCCCGAGAACTCGCATTCCGGTTCGACGAAGGTGGCGATCACCGATCCGCCGCCGAAGAGATCGACGCCGTTGATGTCCTGACCGCTCAGTAGGTCAGAGGCGATGAAGTCGATTGCGTCGCGGGCGACACCGTCGTCGGTGACCGAAGCGCTCCCGATTGCAATGCCTGACGGCTCTTCTTCGGCTGTTGTGAAGGCCAACGTGGTGTCTGCCTCGTCTCCGAAGTTCGTCTCCTGTGCTTCGCCGCGAACGGACGAGCAGCTTGAGGCGAGCAGGGCGATCAACGTGAGGGTGATGGCTGAGCGCTTCATCAAGGGGCACCGCAAGTGCCGATGCCGCCGACGGTTGCACCTGCGCCAACAGAGACATATGACGTAGCAGAATATACGGCGCCGCTGCACGAGCTATCTGCGCCACTGAGTGTTGCATTTGCGCCGACGACGACGTGCGTCTGGGCCAAGATGGTGCCAACGATGTTTGCGCCGTCTCCGACAGTGATGTAGCCAGCAGGGGCGTTCCAAACGACACTCGTGTTTGCTGTGCTGTTGACCATGACGACCTCCACGTCCGCACCAAAAGACAGGTAGTTACCGATATTGAAGATGAACTCACTGTCCTGGCCTTCGGCATCGAGCGTGATGGTTTTGGCTGCAGTAAAGGTCAGCAAACCCGGGACCTCGTAGACCCCAGCAGTGAATGTTACGTCTGTGGCGATATTGCCAGTAGGGAGCACGACGTCCGCGGTCATGAGACGCAGTGTCTCTTGCTCATTGGCCACGTCTTGCTGCTCGCCAGCGATGTCTGGCGCCGTCGTATTCTGAGCTTGAGATGCTGATGTCGCGCCAGCGCCGTACGTGACGGTGGTTCCGAACTGCAGATCGCCAGCGACGGTTGCATCGGCGCCGAGGGTGACGGCGGCTCCAGACCGAAGGTCGCCAGAGACGGATGAACTTGCGCCGAGTGTGGTGGCGGCGCCGGCCAACGTATTACCGTTAATTGCTGCGCTCACCCCCGTGGTGAAGTAGGTCCCTGCTACAACGCTGCCGTTGATCGTTGCAGTTGTTCCTGCACTGACATACGTGTTCGCAAAGATCATCCGGTCCACCAGGGATGTTCTCATTGTTGATGGTTCGCTCAACACAGGAAGCGGCGCAAGAGCGGTGAGCGTGACGGACGTGAAGGCGATTGTCGATTGCGTGGCGACGAGGCCGACGAGGCCGCCGGCGTGGGCGGTCGTGAACGTGCCCATCGTTGTGCCGTTAATGGCGACGCTGACGTCGGTGCCGTGGACCTCAACGGTGAGGGTGACGTCGGTGCCGTCGGCTGGCCGGTCGATCGGCACGGCGCCGGCGTAGACGTAGTAGCCCAGCGCGTCGTAGGTGCCCCAGCGAAGGGAAGTGCCGTCTTCGGCGAGGTCGATGAGTGTTGCACCGCTGCGGGTCGCGGCCGACTGCTGGTTGATGATCAGGCCGCCCTGGTTCGAGGTCTCGCCGGCGAAGGTGCCTTCCCAGCGGAAGTCGGCAACAGCGTGCGTGTCGAGAAGTGCCGAAGCGTCGTAGTCACAGCTTTCGACCTGTGCGAGTGTGCCGTTAACAAACTGCCAGGTTCCCGAGAGCAGGCTCCAGCTGGCGTTGTCTGCTGTGTCGAAGTTCGACGTGTAGAGAACGGTTGGTGTGGTCACGACGGTGAAGGTGGCGTCGGCGCCGCGAGATGGGCGATCCTCGTCGATGGTCACTGCACAGGAATCGCCGGCACCAATTCCGGCATCATCAAGCGCGTAGATGGGGTCGGTGGGATCCTCAGGCGCAGCCGCGGCGGGGTTCGGCAGGCTGACTATCGAGAGCGCTGCGCCAGCGATCAGTATTCGTCTGAGGTGCTTCATGGTTCTCCGTACGAACTTTCCTCTTGGTGTCAATTCACTGAAACACAAGTTTGATTACGTCGGATCTGCCGATGGCCAAGGAAGGATCAAGTCTGGATCAAGCCGTCTACGATCAGGGCTGGCGAGCATCGACCGGCCGGGTTGGCGCCGAGGAAGGCGTCGCGATGACCAACTGGATCGAGGGTGACCTCCAGACTGATCACGGTCGGTTCCGCTTGTATCGGACCGGTCGGGCTGGCCGCCCGTCGGTGGTGCTTGCCCATGGGCTCAGTGACAGCGCGAAGTGTTGGTGGCGCGTGGCCGATGCGCTCGCCGAGCAGTACGACGTGATCGCCTACGACGCCCGCAATCACGGAGCGTCGTCCACCGTGGCAGCCTCGTCGACGGGTCTCGTGGACGACCTCGCCGCGATCATCGATACCGCCGGACTCGATCGCCCGATGCTGATTGGCCACTCGGTCGGTGCACGCACGATGGCAGAATTTGCCGCTTCCCACCCGGGGGCTGTGTCTGGTCTCGTGCTTGTCGATCCTCCATGGTCGGCCAATCAGGAACACGATGGGACCATCCCGGACGATCGACGCGAGGTTGTGCGGGCCTGGCTCGTCTCGTTGGGTGAGGCCACCGAGCAGGAACTCGCCGGGCTCGCACGGCAACAGCATTCCGACTGGCCTGACGTCGAGTACCCCACGTGGATCGAGTCCAAGCAACAGGTCCGACCGGAGGCTGCCGACGCGCTCGATTCGGTTGGTTGGGGCTCGGTCGTGTCCGCGCTCGACTGTCGGACGCTGCTCCTCCACGGGGACGTTGACCGGGGTGGCATCGTTGACGATGCGGTGGCCCGGCGAGTTGGTGAACTCAACTCCCTGGTCACCTGTCAGCGGATCGATGGCGCCGGGCACAACATCCATCGTGAGAACTTCATCGACTTCATCGATGCGGTTGCGGAGTTCCTCCGGTCGATCTGAAGTCAGTTGTCGGTCGGGTGTCGGTCGGTTGTCGGTCGGTTGTCGGTCAGTTGCCCGTCAGGCGCAGATAATCCCGATGATGCCGATGTGGCGTGCGGTTCGCAGCAGGAGCACCGTGCTCGCCTACGGTCGCAACATGACTCCTGACATCGAAGTGTCCCGCGACATCGCTGCATCGCCCGAAGCGGTCTTCGCCGCGATCACCGACATCACCCGCATGGGCGAATGGTCGCCCGAGACGCGCCGCGCCGAATGGAACGAGGGCTTCGACCACGCCGAGGTCGGAGCGCAATACACCGGGCACAATCAGAACGGCGAGAAGGAGTGGAGCATCATGGCCACGATCGTCGAACTGGTACCGAGCGAGCGCTTCTTCTTCGACTGCAGTTCCCGTGACTTCGTGTTCGCCAAGTGGGGATACGCCATTGAGCCGACCGCCACAGGTTGTCGGGTCACCGAGTACGCACAAGACCTGCGACCCGAAGCGTCCAAGGCCCGGGGCGAGTCGATCTCCGGCGTGGCAGATCGCCTGACTCACAACCGAGCCGGCATGGAAGCCACGCTGGAACGTCTGGCCGCCGCACTCGAAAGCTAGGCCGCGAGCAAGTTTCAGTTGGGGTCAGACCCCAACTGAAACTCAGGTGCCGTGAGCTGTTTCGCCGTCTGACGAGCGGTGGAAGCGGGACATGACTGCCACGACGATGGCGCCGACGGCTAGGCCGATGATCGCTGAGATGCCGGTGTTGATCAGCCAGGCGAGTAGCCCGCCGACGCCACCGACGTCTTCGACCTGCTTCTCGAGGTCGTGCACGAAGTCGTACGGGCCGTGCCAGCCGAGCTCGTCGGTGCCGATGAGCAGGATGTGGCCGCCGACCCAGAGCATGGCGGCTGTGCCAACGACCGTGAGTGCCGTCAGTAGCTTCGGCATGCTGGTGACCATCGCTCGGCCCAGCTTTTGTGAGGTATCGGAATTTTGCCCGGCGAGCTTCAGGCCGATGTCGTCCATCTTCACGATGAGCGCGACGACGCCGTAGACGATGATCGTGATGATCACTGCGACGACCACGAGGATGATGGCGCGCTGGACGATCGGTTCGTCGATGACTTCCTTCAGCGAGATGACCATGATCTCGGCCGACAGGATCAGGTCGGTACGGACGGCGCCCTTGACGGTTTCTTCTTCGGCCTCGGGGCCCTTCATCACCGCTGGGAGGTCGTGACTGTCGTCGTTTTTGAGCCGGTGGTAGATCTTCTCCGCGCCTTCGAAGCAGAGATAGGTACCGCCGAGCATCAGGATGACCTCGACCAGTGTCGGAGCGATCGCGCTGAGGATCAATGCAATCGGCAGGATCAGCAGCAGCTTGTTGCGCAACGAGCCAACGGCGATGCGTTTGATGATCGGTAGCTCACGGTCGGCGGCGAGCCCGCGGACGTAGGCCGGGGTCACTGCGGTGTCGTCGACCACCACGCCTGCTGCCTTCGCGCTGGCACGGCCAGCTGCGGCACCGACGTCATCGATTGACGCAGCCGCGAGTTTCGCGAGCGCCGCGATGTCATCGAGCAATCCGGCAAGTCCGCCAGCCATGTCGTCTCCAGTTTTTCGTGTCGGGTGCGAGGGTGTCAAGCGACCAGGAACAGTTATCGATCGTACTTCGTGGTCTACCCCACAGCGTCGTTGCTCTCACCGACATCCTGGACATCAAGTTTGAGGGCACCTGATGGACATAACCTTCCTAGCCTGTACCGGGTGACCGACCGCGAGCGCTTCGTCCCCCGACGCGCCGCGGAGATAGCGCAGCGGCTGGAGTCGCTCCCGTTGGCCCACAGCGCACGAGGCGACGTCGGCCGCTGGACGTCGTTGTCTCGATTGGTCGCCGCGCTCTATCACCACGAGTTCCATACCATCGAGCAGCGCACGATCGAAGCCTGGGAACACGTCAGTGGCAGCCCTGCTGCGGCAGAAGCGATCACCGGCGATCTCACCGGCCTCCTGGACGGAGCGAACTACACGTCGATCACCGGCGTGGAACTCGACGAGGCAATGCAGAACGAGGCCCTCATCCCACTCCGCCTCGACGTCGACTTCGACCTCTACGACGAACTCCTCATCTATCGGCGAGGCGCTCGTACCGATGTTGTCGAGCACAAGCGATTCCTGCGAGCGGCTGAGTCGCTCGAGATCACCGTCGACGCGGACGTGGTCGTGCACAGTCGGATCAAGCCTGCAGACTGGTTCGTCGAGAACGGCATTGATCCCGACAAACGGGGCATCGTGCCCGGCGACGCATCACTCAAGCAGTTCCGCAACGTCCCGCGCGCTGACATTGAGATGCTCCTCCCCGCCACTGAGGTTCGCTTTCGCACTGTCGACACATTGAAGATCGCAGTGCCTGCTGCTGTATCGGCAGTCCTGGTGCTGGTCACCAAACTGCTGCCGACGATTGGTCTGCTGTTCCTCCTCGCAGGCTTCTACGCTGGGCTGAGCGACGAACAACCCGAGATAAATCAGGGGGTGCTGCTCATCCTGGTTGGTGGTCTGGCGGCGCTCGGCGGCTTCGTGTTTCGCCAGTGGAACAAACTCAAGAACCACCGGATCGACTACCTCAAGACCTTGTCGGAGAACCTCTACTTCCGAACAGTCGCCGATGGCCCCGGCGTGTTTCACATTCTGCTGGC
>JBNMOS010000040.1:0-24767 GCA_051275435.1 Ilumatobacter sp. | reverse complement strand
TCGTCGAGGTTCTCGGGGAGGGTCTCGACTGTCGGCGGAGTGGTCGGAAGTGGAACGATTTCGGTGTCGTCGGCTGATTGGTTGCTGTCGCCACCGGAACGGACTGCGACAGCGATCGTCACTACAGCAACGGCCAAAAGGCCGACCGCGGCGACGAGGCGTGTCCTGGCTGACCAGGCGTTACGCCGCGGTTGGGCGCTTTCGACTACAGCGAAGTCGAGATGGAGCGACGAGGCAGGATCATCGGATCCGGAGGACATCGATCCGCCGGGGGCCCACGGATCGGGCCCCTCGGTTCGATCTGTTCCTGTCATTCCCTCCACCTTTGCAGACCCCGAGGTGTCGAACAATGCAGTGAAGTCGATGGTGGTGTGTCGGCTGAGGTGTGTTGAGCAAGTAGAAAGGGCGGTTGATGAGCGAGCCAACTATTCTTCCCGGTTGTGAGCCAATGAGTCATGACGGCAGCCGCGACGCTGGCGTGCTCGTGATTCACGGTTTCACCGGCAACCCGTCGTCGCTTCGTGCCCAGGCCGATACCTTCGCCCAGCTCGGCTATCACGTCGAATTGCCACGGCTGCCCGGCCACGGCACAACCATCGACAACATGTTGACAACCACCTGGGCAGACTGGTCCGGTGAGGTCGAAGCCGCCTATCAGCGCCTCGCATCGCGTACCGCCAACATCGTCGTGATGGGCCTCAGCATGGGTGGCACGCTGACCCTTTGGGCAGGCTTGCAGCACCCCGAAGTTGCGGGCCTCGTGCTGGTTAATCCGGCAGCTGCGAATCAGGCCGATGATGCACGGGCGATGATCCAGGAGATGGTCGATGACGGCATGACCGTGGCGCCGGGCATTGGTTCCGACATCGCTGATCCCGATGCGACCGAGATCGCCTACGACGGAACGCCACTCGTCCCACTGCTCTCGCTGTACAACGATGGCATTGCGCCCATTGCCGATCGTTTCGGCGAGCTCGAGATGCCGATCCTGCTGTACACATCGAAAAACGACCATGTAGTACCACCCGCGGCGAGTGACCACCTGGCAGCGACCGCTGGTGGCGCAGTCGAACACGTGTTGCTCGAGCGGAGCTTCCATGTTGCCACGCAGGACTACGACGCTGCCGACATCACCGCCGGTGCCGCAGCCTTCGCCGCACGAGTCACCGGAGCCTGACGATGAGTCTCTTGAGCAGCATCCCGTCGCCCTCGTTCAATTCGTTCGACATCGGCCCACTCAGCCTGAACGTCTACGGGTTGGCCATCGCCGCTGGTGTGATTGCCGCAGTGTGGCTGTTCGGCAAGCGCCTCGAAGCGCGCCACGCCGGCACAGCAGATGATGCGAGCTCGATCGCCATCTGGGCCGTCACTGCCGGGGTGATCGGCGCGCGGCTCTATCACGTGATCACCGACTGGGATCGCTTCACCGACAACTATGCAGCCATTCCGAAGTTGTGGGAAGGCGGGCTCGGGATCCCGGGCGGCCTCGCTGCAGGCATCCCGGTTGGCCTCCTCATCGCCAAGCGCAAGGGCATCAGCATGCCGATGGCCGCCACGTGCGCCGCGCCGGCAATTCCGCTCGCGCAGGCGATTGGACGCCTCGGCAACTACTTCAATCAGGAGCTGTACGGCAAGGCGACCGACCTGCCGTGGGCGCTTGAAATCGATGACGCCCATCTCCTCGACGGCTTCGCCTCGGGTACGACCTTCCACCCAACGTTCCTCTACGAATTGCTGTGGAGCCTGGCGCTGTGTGGCGTGTTGCTGTGGATCGATCGCAAGTGGCGGCCTGGTCTCGGCCAGCTGATGGCGATGTACATCATGGGCTATGGGCTGGGACGTTTCTGGGTCGAAGGCCTCCGCATCGATCGGGCCGACGAACTCGGTGGCCTGCGCTGGAACCAATGGGTAGCGATTGCCATGGTCGTCGGTGGCGGCATTGTGCTTGCCGTGATGCGCCGCAATCCGATCCTCGAAGAGACCGACCCGTTCGACAACAGTGACGACTCGATCACCGAAGTAGTCGATGACGGCGCAACTGCCGAAATGGATGAAGCGGATGAATTGGGTGATGCCGCGGAAGACGCCGTTGCGGATGCAGCCCGGCTCGACAGCGATCACGAATCCGTCACTGCTGACCCCGACGACTGAATCGGACGCGGTCCCGGCAAGGGTCCGGTGACTTAGGTGCCGGAGACTTGGCGGACGTCGGGGATCTGGCTAGACAGGACCGCAGCGGCTTCGGATGAAAGCTTGTCGTCGGTGATCATGACGTCGGCATCGCTCAGGTCGGCGAACGAACTGAGGCCGGTGACGCCCCACTTGCTGTGGTCGGCGAGAACGATCTTTCGACCAGATGCCTGGATGAACGCCCGGTTCGTGTCCGATTCCAAGATGTTCGGTGTGGTGAAACCGGCCCGTTCGCTCATGCCGTGCACGCCGATGAACAGGGTGTCAACGTGGAGTGCGGCCAGCGCGGTAGCAGCGATCGGGCCGACCAGCGCGTCGCTGGGCGTTCGCACACCACCGGTAAGGATCATGTTTCGATCGGCGCGCCAGAACTCATTGAACACTTCCGCGACGCGCATGCTGTTGGTGACGACGGTCAGGTTCGGGATTGCCGCGAGTTCGCCGGCAAGCCGCCATGTGGTGGTGCCGGCCATCAGTCCGATCGTTGCTCCGGCGCACACGAATTCGGCAGCAGCGCGAGCAATCGCCTGCTTCTCGGAGGTCTGTGTATTTGATTTGGCGTCGAAGCTTGGCTGATCGGCAGAGTGGTCAGTCGAGATCTTGGCACCGCCGTGGACCTTGACGAGAGCGCCTGCCTCGTCGAGCACATCGAGATCTCGCCGGATGGTCATATCGCTCACATCGAGCAGTGTGGCGAGTTCGGTGACTCGAACAGAACCGCGTGTTCGAACTTCGGACACGATGAGATCGTGACGTTCCTGTGCCAGCGAGCGGGCGACCGGGAAAATGCTGGTCGTCAAATATGCGTTGTTCCCCATGTTCGTCATGATGCAACATTCATGCCTCGAAATCAACAGCTCTGCACAGGACGTGTCTGGAATACGCGCCGAGGAGCGATCGTTCGAACATTGAGAATCATCGATTCAAACATTTGCTTGGACATGTCGAGTGTGAAGTCGCCGCCGCGAGTTCTTTATGATGCCTCACTGTGATGATTCGCCTCTCCGCTGGTGCCAACACGAACGCGGAGACCGATGTCGTCGTCGACATCTCGACGGGCGCACCGACGATCGTGCACTGGGGTGCGCCACTTGGCGCGGACGCAGATCTCGACGCGGTGCTACCGGCTCTCAGCCGGCCGATCGTGTACGGGACCTTTGACGAGATCGCGCCGATTTCGGTCGTCCCCGAACACGGCTCGGGGTTCACCGGCCGGCCTGGCCTGCTTGGTCGTCGCGGTGGCGGCAAAGCCTGGGCGCCGCGCTTCTCGAATCCGACGCACATCCTCGACGGCAACTCGCTGTCGGTTGACTCCACCGATGACGTTGCCGGCCTCGCGCTGAACGTCACGATCGTGCTCGACGACGTGCTGCACGTCTGGGCGACCATCACCAACACCGCCGATCGCCGTTACAGCCTCGATGGGCTGACCACCACGCTGCCGATTGCCCAACAGGCCGGCGAACTCCTCAGCTTCGAAGGTCGCTGGTCCCGTGAGTTCCATTCCGTCCACAGCGACTGGGCCAACGGATCGTTGCTCGTCGAGAACCGTCGCGGTCGAACCTCACACGAGTACCCGCCGGTCATGTTCTGGGGGCGGCGCGGCTTCGGTGAATGGGACGGTGAGGTGTGGGGCGCACATGTTGCATGGAGCGGCAACCACACGATGCTTGCCGAGCGGCTGCCTGACGGACGTCGCTACATCCAGGCGGGGGAGTTGCTGCACCCGGGCGAAATTGTCCTTGAACCCGGCCAGTCGTACACGACACCGGAGACCATTGCGGTCTACTCAGCGCACGGGCTCACGCCGGCAACGCATGGCTTCCATCGCTCGTTGCGCGCCCGGGCGAATCATCCCGTCACGCCGCGGCCGGTCCTGCTGAACACGTGGGAAGCGGTCTACTTCGATCATGAGACCGACAAGCTCACGGCTCTTGCCGATGCCGCTGCCGACCTCGGCATTGAACGGTTCGTCCTCGACGATGGTTGGTTTGGCTCGCGTCGTGACGACACCAAGGGCCTTGGTGACTGGTGGGTCTCAGAGCAGGTCTACCCCGACGGACTCGAACCGCTTATCAGCCACGTCACCGGCCTTGGCATGGAGTTCGGCATTTGGGTCGAGCCAGAAATGGTTAATCCCGACAGTGACATTTTCCGTGCGCATCCCGACTGGGCGTTGACCACCGACGGATACGAACCGGTCCTCGGCCGCCAACAACTCGTGCTCGACCTCGGCAACCGCGAAGCGTTCAAGTTCATTTACGGTCAGCTCGACAAGCTGCTTGGCGACCACGACATCTCCTACGTGAAGTGGGATATGAACCGTGACCACATCCATGGTTCGAATCAGCACGGCGCTGCTGGCACGAATGCGCAGACCATGGCCATGTATCACCTGATCGACAAGCTCCGTCAGGCGCACCCGAACGTTGAGATCGAATCGTGTGCATCGGGTGGCGGCCGTATCGATCACGAAATATTGAAGCGCACCGAGCGTGTCTGGACCAGCGACTGCAACGACGCGCTCGAACGTCAGATCATCCAGCGCGGCGCGTCAATGCTGATCCCGCCGGAGCTGATGGGAGCTCACATCGGGCCGACCAGATCGCACACCACGGGGCGCACACAGACGCTGTCGTTCCGAGCAGCGACGGCGATGTTCGGCCATCTCGGTGTCGAGTGGAACGTCACCAAGCTGACCGACGAGGAACGTGTGGCGCTCCGCGCAGTGATCGCGATGCACAAGGAGCATCGCGAGTTGTTGCACAACGGCGACTACGTGCGCTTCGATTCGGACGAGCAGTTCAATGCGGTCGGGGTCTATGCCTCCGACCGGAGTGAAGGCATCGTGTCGTTCGCCCAACTCGCGACGGCACCCAGCCAGACACCGCCGCCGCTGCGACTCCCTGGCCTCGACGTCGACGCCGTTTACCGCATCGAACACCTGAGTATTCCGTACGAGCGGTGGGGCGCGGCGCGGGTTCAGCCGAGCTGGCTGACCAATGGCGTATTGCTGACCGGCCGGCAGCTCTCGGCCCACGGCGTGCAACCACCGACGCTGCACCCTGAGTCGGCGGTGCTTTTCAAGCTCACACGGCAGTAGCTCTTCGATGTGCACGCGAGCGGCTGGCAGCGGCCGCAATCGTCAGGTCGTCGCTGATGGGCCCGACCCTCTACGTTGACGAGGTGAACACGGCCCTCGTCGACTCACGGCGGGCCTGGCTGACCGTCGTTGCAGCATTCCTCGCTTCGGGTGTCACGCTTGGCGTTGCCTACAGCTTCGGAGCTTTCTTCGAGGCGATGAGCGAAGAATTCGGTGCGGCAAAGAGCGCAACCGCAGTGATCTTTGGGATTACCACGTTCCTCTTCTTCTCGCTCAGCATCATCACCGGCCGACTGTCGGATCGGTTCGGCCCGCGGATCGTGTTGGTCATCGGTGCGGTAGCGATGTTCGTCGGCTTGCTCGCCACGAGCCGTGTGCAGTCGCTCGGCCTGGGCTATGTCACGTACGGAGCGGGCGTCGGCATTGCTGCAGCATGCGGATACGTGCCGATGGTGGCGGTGGTCGGCGGCTGGTTCGTTGAGAAACGAGCGGTTGCTGTCGGGCTGGCGGTTGCCGGAATCGGCGTGGGCACGTTGGTGCTGTCGCCGCTGTCCGCAGGATTGATCAACCGGTGGGGCTGGCGAGACACGTACGTCTTCTTCGCAATCGGTGGCGCAAGCGTCCTGCTGCTCTGTATCCCGCTGATCGACCGTCCGCCGGGCGACGGAACGCCCCAGCCTTCCCGATTCGCCGACGCGCTCGCGAGCCCGGTGTTCCGTCGTATCGCGATGTCCGCGACTGCACTGGGGTTGGCGCTGTTCGTCCCGTTCGTTTTTGTCGGTCAGTACGCAAAGGAGCGCGGTATCGGCTCGGTGCAGGCTGCCGTGCTCGTCGGCGTACTGGGCGGGTCGAGCGTCGTGTCACGCGTCGGCTTCGGCTCACTCGTCAGGCGGTTCGGATCATTCCGGCTGTATCGGGCGTGCCTGGCGATCCTCGGTGGGAGCTTTCTGATTTGGTTCGTTGCCGGGAGCTCGTACGCAATGCTCGTCTTGTTCGTGCTCGTGCTCGGCATCGGCTACGGCGGATTCGTCGCGCTCAGTCCGATCGTCATCTCCGACCGGTTGGGCGTCGCCGGACTCGGCTCGATCCTCGGCCTGCTGTACACATCTCCGGGTATCGGTGCGCTCATCGGAACCCCGTTCGCCGGCTGGGTTATTGATCAGACGGGTGGCTACCGGTGGACGATCGCCATCTGCTTTGGGTGGACCTGCGTGTCGGTGGCGTTACTCACCGGTCTGCCGGTCGACGTGTCGGGTCGCCTCGAGCGTGCACCCGACGCACGCGGCTGACTCAGCTGACTGTCGACTGAAACTTCCGCATCAGCCACGGCCCTGCCTCGACCGGTTCGTGCTTCGGCGCCGTTCCCGGCTCGACGCATGTCGGGAGGCACCCGATCGTGGCATCCCAGTTCGCCATGTGGAAGAACGCCATTGACTGGCGCGCTGACGGGTCGGCGGCGGTGACGCGGTGGACTGTGGATCGCCAGCGATCGTTCGTCCACTGGGCGATCGAGTCGCCGAGATTGACGACAAAGTTGTTCGGGTCGGGAGCGATGTCGATCCACGACCCGTCAGCCGCTTCAATCTGTAAACCCGGCACGTCATCGGTCCGCAGAATTGTGAGTGTGCCGTAGTCGGAGTGTGCGCCAGCACGGAGAGCATCGGGTTCGATCGCACCCGCGTCGATGGCCGGGTAGTTGAGTGCTCGCATCGAGGTGATCGGCCGATCGATCAGCGGGTCGAAAAAGTCGGCAGGCAAGTTGAGTGCGATGGCCATCACCGACATCAAGTGTTCGCTGACAGCGGCGAGGGCTTGGTAGTAGGCAGTCCACGATTCACGGAGACGTGGCGGATGTGCGGGCCACAGGCTGGCGGAGCGGATCCACGCGTCATCGCTGGATGCTGGGATCGCGTTGGCTGCGCAGTCGGGGCCGACCGACAGCGATTCCTTTAGGTCGGGTGGTGGCGACTGCGCTCCGGTCGACTTAGCGAGCGATTCGAACCCGAATGGTGAGAAGCCGTACGGGTAGCCAGGCTCCGGGAATTCGATCCGCCGCTTCTCGTCGTCAGCGAGCGCGAAGAACTCAGCAGCATCATTCCATGCGGCGTCAGCGATCGACGGTTCGATCGAGGTGAGCGGGATACAGAAGAACCCGACTTCCGTGCACGCCAGCGCCATGCTGCGAGCCTGCTCGGCGATCGGCGCCGTCAGATCAATCACGTCCAGCTGCATCGGTGACTCCATCCGGGCACGATATGGGCACCACCCCGGCCGCTGTGAATTCCGGAGCGTTCGAGACAAACGCGATTGCCTCGCTGGACACCAATGGTTGAGACTGCGTTGATGGCTGCGCTTGCATACACCTACCACTCGGCCACCGAGGATGACTACGACGAGATGTGTTCGTTCGATGGCCGGGCATTCGGTGAGGCGTGGAAGCCCGAGGGGCAGGCCGCAATGCAGGAAATGATCGATTTCGAGCGGTTCATGCTCGTGCGGTCGGGCTCCGAACTCGTTGGTGTGTCGGGGTGTTTCTCGCAGGAACTGACCATTCCTGGCGGTGCTCAGATTGCCGCCGGCGGCGTGACGTGGGTGGCGGTGGCGCCGACCCACAGGCGGCGCGGGTTGCTGACCGAGATGATGAATCGACTCCACGTCCAGAGCGCCGAGCGGGGCGAACCGCTCGCGATACTCACCGCAAGCGAGGGTGGCATCTACGACCGCTTCGGATATGGCGTTGCGACCCACTGGCGTGTGCTGCGGATTGATCGTCGTCAGGCGCAACTGCGCGACGAGTTTGTTCCCGTTCACCCAATTGACGGCGGCGCCGAGATCCGGCTGAGCGATATGACCGACACGTCGCTCCCAGATATCTATGACCGATACCGGCGACAACGCGTCGGTGAAATCCGGCGCACTGCCGCGTACTTCGATCTGCAACGGGTAAATCGTGGCACCGGCGTCGTCACCGCCATCCACCCTGATGGGTACGCGTGCTGGAAGATCGAGCCGAAGTGGAACGCTGGCCACCCTGCGCACGAGCTCGAACTCTTCGACCTGATCGCCGTTACTCGTGAGGCTCACGCAGCCTTGTGGCACACCATCCTGTCAGTGGACCTCATCGGTCCGATCAACGGCTACAACTCGTTCGCCGTCGATGATGCACTGCCGTACCTTCTTGATAATCCGCGGGCCGCTCGAACCACGAATCTCAACGACATGCTCTGGATTCGGATCGACGATGTGCGACGTGCGCTCGAAAGTCGGACCTACGGAACCGAAGACGCACTCGTGATTGAGCTGACCGATGTCGACGGCGGGGCTCGCTGGAAAGTCGAGGGGTCGCCGACGGGTGCCACGGTGAAGAAGGTTCGGTCGAAGCCGGATGTGGTGACCGACCGGGCGTCGTTGGGAGCGTTGTACCTCGGCGGCGTCCGAGCGTCAACTCTCGCCGCCGGCCAGCGCCTCGTGGCGCGAAATGCCGATGTGCTTCGCCGAGCCGACCACTTCTTCGCCGCGGACCGGATGCCCCACTGCGCCACCGGCTTCTAACAGCGACACGTGCCGGTGACCCGTCCCGAAATGGAGACCGTTTCCACGCGCCAGCGAGGAGTAGTGGTCTCTATCAGCAGGACCTGAACGTGGGCCCACCGCTCATCCGCTGAGATCTCACGAAACTGGGACCATCTCGACGCGTTAACGAGCCGAAACAGTCTCCATTTCGGGAAGGGCGCCTGGATATCGGATTTCGGTGGGCGCGGGTGGGGATAGCCTCGGCCAGGTGCCAGATGTCCCCAAGATCAGCGCCGCAGATGTGAGCAAGGTGGCCACCTTGGCCCGGCTCTCTCTAACCGACGACGAGTTGACCACTGCGACTGCCGAACTGTCGGCGATGCTCGACCATTTCGCCGACATCGATGCGCTCGATCTCGACGGGGTTGAGCCGATGATGCAACCAACGCCACTCTCCAATGTGATGCGCGAAGACATCGAGGGCGAGACGCTCGATCGTGACGAAGTGCTCGGTCAAGCGCCGCTCGTCGAAGACGGCCGCTTTCGCGTGCCGCCGATCCTCGGGATCGAGGCATGAGCAGTATGAGTGATCAGCCGATCAACGCGGTCGACCTCGCTGAGAACGTCCGCAACGGCATCACCAAGGCCGTCGATGTCGTCGACGACTACCTCGCCCGCATCGATGAACGTGACGGCGAGATCAACGCCTTCAACCTCGTGCTCACCGATCAGGCACGCGAACGCGCCGCCGAGATCGACGAGATGATTTCCCGCGGTCGAAACCCGGGCCCGCTCGCCGGGGTGCCGGTAGCGCTCAAAGACAACCTCTGTACCCGCGGCATCCCGACCACGTGCTCGTCCAAGATCCTCGCCGATTGGAAGCCGCCCTACGACGCCACCGTGGTCACCCGGCTTCGTGACGCCGGTGCGATCTTCGTTGGCAAAACTAACCTCGACGAGTTCGCCATGGGATCGAGCACGGAGAATTCGGCGTTCGGCCCGACCAAGAACCCGCTCGACACGACGCGCGTTCCCGGCGGCTCATCAGGAGGCTCCGCCGCAGCCGTGGCCGCGAACTTCGCGGCCGTCAGCTTCGGTTCCGATACCGGTGGATCGATCCGCCAACCCGCAGCTCTGTGTGGCGTGGTCGGCGTCAAGCCCACCTACGGCGCAGTCAGCCGACTCGGGCTCATCGCGTTCGGCTCGAGCCTCGATCAGATTGGCCCGTTTACCCACACAGTGCGCGACGCAGCCGTCGCGCTCGAAACGATCAGCGGCCATGATCCGGGCGACTCGACGAGTATCCAGCAAGGCCCGCTCGACCTCAGCCGCACCCTCGACCTCGGCGTGGCCGGCCTGCGGGTGGGCCGCATCACCGACCTACCGAAGGGCGCGAGTCCCGACGTAGAGGAGCGCCTCGAGGCTGCCTTCGATGCGCTGCGGGAAGCCGGCGCCGAGATCGTCGATGTTGAGATGCCTGCATTCAACTATGGCCTCACCGCCTACTACCTCATCGCGCCGGCTGAGGCGTCGAGCAACCTGGCCCGTTTCGACGGCGTCCGATTCGGCATGCGCACGCCGGCGCCTGACACGAACTCGATGTACACGGCCACGCGCACCGACGGTTTCGGTGCCGAGGTGAAGCGCCGCATCATGCTCGGCACGTATGCACTCTCCGCCGGCTATTACGACGCCTACTACGGGCGAGCGCAGAAGGTCCGCAGGCTCATCGCGAACGACTTCGCTGCGGCCTACGCCAAAGCCGATGTGCTGCTCACGCCGGCATCACCAACTGTTGCGTTCAAACTTGGCGACAAGGCCAGCGACCCGCTCGCCATGTACCTCTGCGACACCTACACGATCCCGTCGAACCTCACCGGTGACCCGGGTATGAGCGTCCCGTTCGGCACCGGCGAACACGGCCTGCCGGTTGGCGTGCAGATCCTTGCCCCGGCGCTCAAGGACGACGTGATGTTCCAGGCCGCAGCGACACTTGAACGGCACATGCAGAACCACCAGGATCAGAACGTGAGCGGATCATGAGCATCACCTACGTGAACGACGACGGCTACCACCCGTCGAACGAAGAACACCCTCGTTGGGAACACGAAGGCTACGAATTGGTCGTTGGCCTCGAAGTGCACGTCGAACTCGCCACGCGTACCAAGCTGTTCTCGTCGGCGCCAAACCGCTTCGGTGACGAGCCGAACACAAACATCGACCCGGTCACGCTTGGTTTGCCGGGAGCGCTCCCGGTCCTCAACCGACAGGCTGTCGAGCTGGCCATTCGCCTCGGCCTCGCACTCAACTGCACCGTCCAGAAGTCGACATTCGCCCGCAAGAACTACTTCTACCCGGACATGCCCAAGGCGTATCAGATCAGCCAGTATGACGAGCCGATCAACATCGACGGCTGGCTCGACCTGCCTGACGGTTTCCGTGTGGGCATCGAGCGCGGCCACCTCGAAGAAGACACTGGCAAGTCGACGCACGTCGGTGGCGCCGGCGGCCGTATCCACGGTTCTGACTACTCACTGATCGACTTCAACCGTGCCGGTGTTCCATTGGTCGAGATCGTTAGCCGTCCGGACATTCGGCATCCCGAGCAGGCCAAGGCATATGTGACCGAGCTGCGCGGCATCCTCGTCGCCGTTGGTGCTTCCGATGCGAAGATGGAAGAAGGCTCGATGCGCGTCGATGCCAACGTTTCGGTTCGCAAGCCGGGGGCCGACTTCAACACGCGTTGCGAGATCAAGAATGTCAACTCGGTGCGTTCACTCGGCCGAGCAATCGAGTACGAGGCGCAGCGCCAAGTCCTGCTGCACGAGGCTGGCGAGCCCGTCGTACAGCAGACCCGTCACTGGGACGAGAACGACGGCCGTACTCACACGCTGCGGTCGAAGGAAGACGCCGACGACTACCGGTACTTCCTCGAACCTGACCTCGTTGTCGTCGACCCCGGCATCGAATGGATCGAAGCGGTCCGTGCAGCGCTGCCGGTGCTGCCTTCAGCACGTCGAGCTGGGCTCGCAGCAATCACGGGTCTGGCGGCAAATTCGGAAGCGATCATGGTGGTGACCGACCGCGGCCACGACAGTTTCGTCATGGACGTCGCCAAGCACGGCGGCGACGCATCGATCGCACTTAAGCACCTCCAGCAGTTACCCGAAGCTGCTGGCGTTCCAGCAGAAGACGTCGCCAAGCTGACCACGATGGAAGCCTCCGGCGGGCTCACGGCCACGCAGGCCAAGCAGGTTCTTGCAGACATGGTCGAAGCAGGCGGCGGCGATGCCGAAGCGATTGCAGCCGACAAGGGCTTCGAAGCAATGGGCAACTCCGAGCTGGAATCGATGGTCGACGCGGCGATCGCTGCTCAACCTGAGGCGTGGGCAAAGTTCTGTGCGGGTGAAGGCAAGGCCATGGGCGCGCTCGTTGGAGCCATCATGAAGGCTTCGAAGGGCCAGGCCGACGGCAAAGCCGTCACAGCGCTCCTCAACGCCAAGAAGAGCTGAACTGCCTCAGCTTGCGGCGACCTCGGCTTCGTATCGGGCGGTTGCTTCGTCGACCGCTGCCAGCTGCTTGTCGGCGAGTTCGGGCCGTGATTTCTCTGCACGATCCGCTGCGTTAATCAGACTGCCGACGCTGCCCTGGAAACGCGGCATCACGTGGCGTGCAAGGAGCTCGTAGCTCTTGCGTGTCGCTGCGGTGTTCGCCCAGTTGTGGCTGAGCGTCAGGTACGCACCGAAACCGCCGTTCGACTGCTCGAGCAGTTCTTCGATCTGAGCAATCGCCTGATCGGGTGTACCGATCACACCGAGCCCGCCGTTGACGAAGTCGACCATCTCGTCGATGTTGCCGCCTTCGACCGCCATCTGCGGAAAGGCCGCGACGTTCTGGAAGTAACGGAACCATTGCGTGATGCCGTATTCGACGTCTTTGCGCGCTTGTTCCTCGGTTTCAGCGATGTGCATCAACCCGACGAGGCGCCACTTGTCGCGGTCGGCGACCTGACCGTGCTGCGCCGCAACGTCTTCCTGGATACTCCAGTGATGGGCCAGGACGTCCATCCCGATTGCCACTGTGGCGCCGAGCGACAGCACGCCGGCGCCGTATTTTCCGGCCAGCTTCGCGCCTGACGGAGACGCGACGGCGGCGACGGCGATGTCGAACAGCGGTTCCGAGTAGGGCCGCAAATGCAGTCGGGCATCCTTCAGGGTGAGGCGGTCCGACGAGTAGTTCACCGGCTCGTCGGTGGTGAGGAGTTGCATCACGATTGCCATGTACTCCTCGAGCAGTGGCCGCATCTCGCTGGGCTCAAGCCCGAGCATCGCCGCGTCGGTCGGCAGAGCTCCAGGGCCGACGCCGAGCATGATCCGACCACGGGTGAGGTGATCGAGGAGCACGATGCGCTCAGCGGTCCACAACGGGTTGTGATACGGCAGCGACACGACGCCCGTGCCCAGCTTGATGCGCTTGGTTCGCGCCGCGGCCGCGGCAATGAAAATCTCCGGTGAAGCGATGATCTCGCTGCCCGCCGAGTGATGTTCGCCGATCCAGGCCTCGTCGAAGCCGAGTTCGTCCATGTGTCGAATCAGTTCGAGATCTTGCTCGAGTGACAGGGTCGGATTGTGCTCCGGGGGATGGAACGGGGCCATGAAGGTGCCGAATCGAAGGCGCATTGAACATCTCCTTTGTCGCGCTGCGGGCTCAGAACCCGCAGCAGTTGATGACGGTAAACCCGCCAGCCTCGACCGTATGTGTTCATGTGAACAGACGCCGAGCCGGAGCGTTCTCCAACGATCGACCCGGGTGGGCGAGGTCAGCGCAACGTGTTGATTGCTTGGAGGACGCGCAGCGCAACGTTGATCGTTACCGCCACGACCTCATCGTTTCTTGCTTCGCGTGCCACAAGAAGTGTTGTCTGTGGAAGGTCGCCCTCGCCCGGATCGAAGATGATGATCAGGGGACCTGCCGACGCGTCGATGTCGACAAGCTGCGCGCAAAGGCTCGTCGTGAATGCGTCGCGGACCAAGCTGATGTCATGGGTGTCGACGATGAAGGCCTCATCGAAAGCTTCGTGGCCGATGCGGTGAACTTGCTCGACGAGGTCAAGCAGGTTCGGTGCCCGACGTGATTGGAATGTGATCCGGCCGCCGAGATGAGTGCGCAACGCGGCAGCGCCGACTGCCAGCACGCTTCCGCTCACGTCCTCACCGCGTTCGAGGTGCACGCCGTCACGTGCGTGGACCGGCTCGAACACATAGGAATCAAACGCGACAGATGCGATCGAAACCGCCGAGGAAGGCACGGACATCACTGTATTCGGTGTCGGCTCACAGGACGTAGGCCCAGCCAGGCGTGGCCGGAGACGAAGCACGCCTCACGCCGGAACTGGTGCGCGTAGCACCAGGGTCCCGTTGGACGCCCCGCACTATCCTCGCCTCCATGTCAGCTGACAACCAGAACACCCCTGTCGACATCAAGCCGCGATCGCGCGACGTCACCGATGGGATGCAGAAAGCGCCTTCTCGCTCGATGCTCCGGGCCATTGGCATGGGTGACGACGATTGGGAGAAGCCGCAGATCGGTCTCGCCAACGCATGGAACGAAGTCACGCCATGCAACATGACGCTCCGCAAACTTGCCGAGCAGGCCAAGGCGGGCGTGAACGCCGCCGGTGGTTTCGGTATGGAGTTCGGCACGATCACCGTGTCCGACGGCATCTCGATGGGTCACGAAGGCATGCGCGCCTCGCTCGTGTCGCGTGAAGTGATCACCGACTCGGTTGAGACCGTCATGCACGCCGAACGCCTCGACGGCTTCGTCGGTCTTGCCGGCTGCGACAAATCAATCCCGGGCATGCTCATGGCTGCAGCCCGCCTCGACCTCGCATCGGTGTTCGTCTACAACGGCTCGATCATGCCGGGTGAGCACAATGGCAAGGCGCTCGACATCACTTCGGTGTTCGAAGCAGTCGGGGCACACGCAGCCGGCATGATCGACGACCAGGAATTGCACGACATCGAAGTGAAGGCATGCCCCGGCGAGGGTGCGTGCGGCGGCATGTTCACCGCCAACACGATGAGCTCGATCGCCGAAGCGCTCGGTATGAGCCTCCCCGGTTCTGCATCGCCGCCGGCCATCGACCCACGCCGCGCAGTCGATGCGCGCCTCGCGGGCGAAGCCGTTGTCGGCTTGCTCCGACTCGGCATCACGTCGCGCCAGATCATGACCAAGCCTGCATTCGAGAACGCGATTGCGCTGACGTCGGCGCTTGGTGGATCCACCAATGCCGTGCTCCACCTGCTTGCGATTGCCAACGAGGCAGGCGTCGATCTTCAACTCGACGACTTCAACAGGATTGCCGACAAGGTGCCGCACATTGCCGACATGACCCCGGGTGGCAAGTTCCACATGAGCGATCTCGACAAGGTCGGAGGCGTCCCAGGCGTCCTCAAGCACCTGCTCGACAATGGCATGTTGAATGGCGACTGCATGACTGTCACTGGCAAGACGATGGCGGAGAATCTCAACGCGATGGACATCGCTGAGCCCGACGGCGTCGTTGTCCATCCGGTCAGCGCACCAATCCACAGCGAGGGTGGCATCAACATCCTCACCGGTTCGCTCGCCCCGTTGGGGTCGGTCGTCAAGGTGGCTGGCCTCACGGCCGAGCAGATGCACTTCGAAGGTCCGGCCCGCGTCTATGACGACGAGTCGTTCGCCATGGAGGCGATTCTCGCTGGCGAGATCAACGCCGGCGACGTCATCGTCATCCGCTACGAAGGCCCCAAGGGCGGCCCCGGCATGCGTGAAATGCTGGCTATCACCGGAGCACTTAAAGGTGCTGGCCGCGGTGGCGACGTCGCGCTGATTACCGACGGTCGATTCTCGGGCGGCACCTGGGGCTTCTGCATCGGCCACGTCGCACCGGAAGCCGCCGACGGTGGCCCGATCGCGTTCATCGAAGAGGGCGACTCGATCCTCATCGACGTGCCGAGCAAGAAGCTCGACCTCCTGGTTTCCGACGAGGTGCTCGCGGCCCGCAAGGTTGGTTGGCAGCCCAACCCGCCGCGCTACACGACAGGTGTCCTCGGCAAGTACGCACGGCTCGTGCAGGGCGCCGAAACCGGCGCCATCACCAACCCGCTCTGAGACTCCGGCGATTTTGCCGGGGGAGGCACCGGCGAGTTCGCTTGGGGTGGGTCCAGCCCAGGTCCGTGAGAGCAGCGGCTTGCGTCTCACGGATTGCCGCAACGACTGCGGACGCTGTGTCGGTGGCGCTCGGCGGGTTCTGGCCGGTCACTAGGCGGTCGTCGACGACGACCTTCGCCTCAAAGTCTGGTCCTGTCTGATGATCGGCTCCGGATGCCTTCAGGGCGTCTTCGAGCAGGAACGGCACAACTTCGGAGAGCCCTTGGGCAGCCTCTTCGCTGTTGGTGAAGCCAGCGACGCGCTTGCCGTCGATCAGCTTCGAGCCGTCCGCGAGTTCGATGTTGAGGAGCGCTGCTGGCCCGTGGCAGACGGCAGCGACGACTCCATCATCCGCGTAGATTTTGGCGGCCAGGGTTGACAACTCGGTGTTGTGGGGGAAGTCCCACATCGGGCCGTGACCGCCGATGAAGAAGATCGCGTCAAAGTCCGTGGCGTCGACCTGGTCAGGCGCGACCGTTGAGGGGACCGCGGCATAGAACTGTTCGAGGAACTCGATGTTGATTTCGTCACTGAGGTCGCGCTTTTCCATCCTCGGGTGGCCGCCCTTTGGCGATACCCACGTCAGATTGTGGTCAGCGCCGGTCAACACCTTCCAGGTGTGTGCAGCCTCCGAGAGACACCAGCCGGTCGACTTCCCGGTGTCACCGAGTTCGGCGTGGCTGCTGAGGATCATCAAGATGTTGCTCACCGCTGAGGGGTACCCGATGAGCGATCTACCAAACGCGGTATGCCGTCTGTCGCTGGTCGTCACTTCGTTCGCCCCTAACCTGGGCACATGAGTAACTCCGGCGGACGCAACTTTCTCGCCTCGGTGATCGGATGGCTGATCGTGGCCATCATCGTCTGGGTCTTCTTCGGCAGCATCTTCGGAGCGATCAGATTCCTTGTCCGGGCGGTCGTCTTCCTCGTGATCGTCGGGGCACTCCTGTCGCTGTACTTTCGACTACGCGGGAACGGCAGCGGGAACGGCAGCGGGAACGGCAGGAGTTAGTTCATGAGTTGGACCGGAGCAGGGGTCGAGAGCCGGGGGTTCTCTCTGTCATGACCACTGCGTTCGTTCTCTCCGGCGGGGCCAGCCTCGGCTCGATCCAGGTGGGGATGGCGATTGCTCTTGCGGATCGTGGCATCGTTCCGGATCTGGTTGTGGGTACGTCGGTTGGCGCCATCAACGGCGCATGGCTCGCTGGTGGTCGGTCCGCCGCTGACCTCGCCGAGGTGTGGCGCACGTTGCGGCGCGACGACCTGTTCCCGACGAAACCGCTCCTTGGCCTTCGAGCGTTCCTGGGGAGGTCGTCGCACTTCGTCCCCGACACACACCTTCGGGCCACCCTCGAGGTGCACCTGCCGTTCGAACGGATCGAAGATGCGGCTATCCCATTCATCGTCGTCACCGCTGACGCGCTCTCGGGCGAAGAGGTGCTGATCACCGAAGGCAACGCGGTCGACGCCGTGACCGCAAGCGCATCGCTGCCCGCGATCTTCCCGCCCGCACGAGTCGTCGTCAACGGGCGCGAGCGATTCCTGATCGATGGCGCTGTCATCAACAACACCGCAATCACGACGGCAATCGAAGCGGGAGCCACCGAGGTCTGGGTTCTGTCGACGGGATACTCGTGTGACCTGGTCGAACCACCGCGGACGGCGATCGCCGCGGCGCTGCACGCGGTGAGCCTCATGGTGCAACGCCGCTTCGTGCTCGAACTTGAGGCGAATACGTACGGGGTGCCGATCCACCTGATTCCGCCGCCGTGTCCGGTGCTGGTATCGCCGATCGACTTCTCGCAATCGAGCGAACTGATCGAGGGTGCGGCGTCAAGTGCGGGCGCGTGGCTCGACGCGGGCGAACCCGCCGAGCAAACGACACCGCGAGTCAAAACGACCGACTGACTGTCACACTTTGGTCAGACCAAAGTGTGACAGTCAGTCGACGAGGGCTTGGTAGACGAGTTGCTGGAGGATCGGCCGGATCGGGTAGGTGCTTGACGGCAACAGCTGCGTGAGGAAGACGGCCACGATCTCTTCCACCGGATCGATCCAGAAGGCCGTGCTGGCAGCGCCGCCCCAGGCGTACTGACCGGCTGACCCGATCACCTTGTTTTCGGCGCTGTCGAGCACCACGGAGAAGCCCAACCCGAAGCCCATGCCGTTGAACTCGGTTTCGGCGAACAGCGGTCGCCCGAAGTCTTCGAGAATCGCTCCGCCCGGCAGGTGGTTTGTCGCCATGTACTTGACGGTGCGGCTGCCCAGGATGCGCTCGCCGTCAAGTTCTCCACCGTTCAACAGCATGTGGCAGAACCGCAGATAGTCGGCCGCCGTACCGCACAGGCCGCCGCCGCCGCCGAGCATGGTCGGCTTCTTGTCAAGTGGTGCCCCCGGCATGACGGCGGTCTTCTTGTTCAGCGGGTAGTACAGCTCGGCGAAGCGATCGCGTTTGTCGCCTTCGACCCAGAACTCGGTGTCGGTCATGCCCAACGGATCGAGAATCCGTTCACGGAAGAACTCGTCCAGCGTTTGGCCGGAGACGACCTCCACAATTCGGCCGAGCACATCAGTCGACACGCCGTAGAGCCATTCGGTTCCGGGTTGAAACGCGAGCGGCAAGCCGGCCCACGCGTCGCAGCACGCTTCGAGGTCCATGCCCTTGGGATTGCCCCACTCGAAGCCGGCCTTGCGGTACAAGGCGTCGGTGACGTGATTGTTGTGAAAGCCGTAGGTGAGCCCCGACGTGTGCGTGAGCAGATGCCAGATCTTCATCGGCTCGGTCTGGCCCTCGGTAATCGGTGCCGTCGTAGAGCCACCGCGGTAGACGCGCGCATTCTCGAATGACGGGATGTACTTCGACACCTTGTCCTTGAGCTGCAGCTTGCCCTCTTCGTAGAGGATCATTGCGGCGACCGAGGTGATCGGCTTGGTCATCGAGAACAGACGGCAGACGGTGTCTGACTCCCATGGCAGGTTGGCCTCGATGTTCCGCTTGCCGTAGGTGGAGCTGTAGGCGATCTCGCCCTTGCGCGAGACGACAACTTGCCAGCCAGGCAGCCGACCGTCGTCGACGTACTGCTGGAAGTGTTCGTCGATTCGAGTGAGCCGCCCGGCATCGAAGCCTGCGTCGGCAGGTGTGATTGTTTGCGCAGTTCCAGTGACAGCCATCAGGGAATGATGGCAGGGGAGCGGTGTCCGTCAGCAACCCTGGGGCGCTTCCGTTGGAGTTTGGGCCAGCGGCGAGTCAGCCGTGAACGGGCCCGGTGACTGAGGCGGTGGCGGTGCGGCGACCGAGGCCAACTGCGACGGCGCGCCAGCCGACGAGAAAGGTGCCGAGGAAGATGGTGGCGACGATCATGAAAGACGTTGCGGTGCCGTTGCCGAACACGAGGTTGCGGAGCACCATGCCGAGCGCGACCGTGGTGAGCCAGACCTTGACGCCCGTGACGACACCGGTCGGCTGCATCCACACGCGCCACGCAATCCACGCCACGGCGAGCGCGATCATGAAGGGCGCAGCGGTCTGGGCAACGCCAACGAGCGCCTCGCTCTCATCGTGATTGCGGCGGCCAATGGCAACGAATGTCACGACGACCGCAGCGTCGAGCGCGGCGGCAATCGGGGTGCGCGGATGCATGTCGACAGTCTGCCGGGAGCAGTGCTCGGTCCGACAGCATTGAGCCGTCAACCCACCCAGCCGGTCGACCGCTCATCGCACCGGGCGCTCCGTCGACGGTGTTCAGCCTTGGGCGTCGAAGCCGCCCAGCGAACCCTTGAAGAAGAGCAGCGGTGTCGGCGGCTCACCGTCGTGGTCGGCGTCGGCGTCAAGGGCGCCGACGCGCCCGAGCACGAAGAGGTGATCGCCCATTGTGTACGTCTCCTCGACCGTGCAGTCGATCCATGCAACGGCGCGATCGAGAATCGGTGCACCAGACGGAGCGGCGTGCCAATCGACGTCGGTGAAGCGAGTGTCGTCGGTGCCGCTCTTTGCGAACTTCCAGCAAAGATCGCTCTGTGCATCGCTGAGCACGTTGACGCAGAAGCTGCCGGATGCCTCGATGGCATCCATCGTTGCGGAGCCAGCCTGAGGAAGAAAGCCGACCAAGGGCGGGTCGAGCGAGACCGAGGTAAACGAGCCAATCGTGAAACCGACCGGGGCATCAATGTTCATCCCGGTCACGACGGTGACACCGGTGGGGAAGTGGCCCATGATCGTGCGGAAGTGGCCGGAATCGAATTCTGCTGAGTCGCTCATTGCCAACGACTCTAGGCAACGGCCTGTGCCAACGCCGCACTTGTACAGTGCCGTCCAATGGTGAGCGAGGTCGATGAAGCGAAGCGAGCGTTGCGCACGCAGATGCGCGCCGTTCGCAAAGATCTCCTCGATCGGCCCGAACGATCGGCGAGGATCTGGAAGACGCTGACACAGCGGCCCGACGTACTCGCCGCATCGAAGATCATGGTGTTCGACTCGATCGCAAGTGAACCGGACACGGCGCCGCTTATTGCCTGGTGCGAGAAGACGGGGAAACAGACCTGCCTGCCAGAAGACGCTGATCTCGATCCGACATGGGCAGACGTCATCGTTGTCCCGGGCCTGGCCTTCACCGTCGATGGCAAACGCTGTGGACAGGGCGGTGGTTGGTACGACCGGTTCCTTCCGCAGGTCCGGCCCGACGCTGTGATGATCGGTGTGTGCTTTGCTCCCCAGATCGTGGTCGACCTGCCGACCGACGAGCACGATGTACTACTTCAGGCCATCGTCACCGACTGACCGGCACCGACTGACCGGCGCGGACTGACCGGCGCGGACTCCATTACAAATGGGTCGGCCGCTCGTTGTGCTCAGGCGGCGGCGGTATCGGCGGTTTCAGCGGCAGCATGGCCGCGGGCGCCTGAGTTCATCTCGGCGTAGAGCGAGCGGATGCATTCGCTCGCTGTCGTTTTGCACATCGACGGAACAACGGCATGGACCGCGGCTGCTCCCGCTGCCTTGGTGAGGCAGCGCGCGAAGTGCGCGGCGACGCGGAAATGCTCGGTGTACGACTCGCCGACCGAGGCCGGATGTTCCGTGAAGTGCCGCTTCATTGCCATGGCACCACCGTAGGGATTTCGGGCGGACCGCGTATTGCGTTCTTCGCGTCGATGTCGCCGGTTTGTGCACGATTGTGCTCTCGGATGAGTCGGATCTGTAAGAATCGTCGATTGTGGACCAACTTGATCGGGAAATCGTGCGTTTGCTGCAACAAGACGGGACGCTGAGTGCTCGTGAGTTGGGAGACGCAGTCGGCCTGACGGCGACGCCGTGTTGGCGACGCGTCAAGGCGCTCGAGGACGCTGGCGTGATCGTGGCTCGAGTCGCACTGGTTGATCCGGCTTCCGTCAACCTTGGGGTGACCGCACTCGTCAACATCCGCACCAACGATCACGGGCCGGACTGGATTGAACAGTTCCAATCGGCGTGCGATTCGTTTCCGGAGATCGTCGAGGCATACCGAACCAGCGGCGACATCGACTACACGCTCAAAGTGATGGTTGCGAGCATCGAGGCGTATGACGCTTTTTACAAGCGGTTGATTGCGGCCGTTGATCTGTATGACGTCCGATCGATCTTCGTCATGGAGGAAATGAAGCACACGACGGCATTGCCCCTCGACGGATTCGGCGTGTAATTCGAGGATTGGCCTGGGGCCGGCGTGCCATCCTGCGGCGATGAACTTTCATTCCGATGTCCGTCGTTTGATTTCGCTCGCAGTCGTGGGCGGACTGTCACTTGTTGCATGTGGCGGCAGCGACGAGGCATCGTCAGCGACCCTGGCCGAGCTGGTTGAAACTTCGACGACCGAGGCTGCGGCCGTCACCGATCCTGTTCCGGTGGAGACCGATCCTGTTCCGGTCGTGACCGATCCTGTTCCGGTCGTGACCGATCCTGTTCCGGTGGAGACCGATCCTGTTCCGGTGGAGACCGATCCTGTTCCGGTGGAGACCGATCCTGTTCCGGTTGCAACCGAGCCACGCGGCAGTCTTCCGGACTGCCTCGTTGGCGACTGGACCGTGACCGACTCGGAGATGAACGCGTACTACGACGCGCTCGCATCTGGCATCCCAAATCTCTCGATTGACACCGTCGGCAACGTCGGGATGACCTTCACCGGCACCGACTACGTGTACATCGGCGACTTCACCCTCATGCTGGAGGTTGCCGGCCAGAGCGGTAGCGGGGATGCGACCGGCTCAGCGAGCGGGACCTATGTGGTCGAGGACGGCATCATCAACTCTGAACTTGTATCGAGCGATCTCAACATCGTGATCACCGTCGGCGGCACGACGGTCGACGGCAGTTCGCTCGGCAACGCGTTCCTCGCCGCCAACCCGCTTGTCGACACGCCCGTGTCGTGCGACGGCCCGACTCTGATGTTCCAGTCGGGCGAGACCGGAGCGACGCGGCACCCCGTCGTGCTCACCCCAGCCTGACGTTGCCGCCCGCCATTCGGGTCAGTCGGGCGTTGATCGCCGTCTGAGGCGGTGTGCGAGTTCGTCGACGGCGGGGTCGGTCACGACTCCTGATCGCCGAGCGAGGACGAGCTCGCGTTCGAGAATCTGGTCGCCGACTTCCATGTCGCCGCGCTCGGACTCACCCTGGCTGCGCGGCAACACGGTCCAGCCCAGTCCAAGGAGCACCATTTCGCGGAGCACGTCGGGCTGATGTGACTCGGCGGCGATCGTGACGGGTGCACCCAGCGCTCGGAGTCGATCGACCACCAACCCGCGCGTGTGCGAATCCGACGGGAACAGCACCCACGGACCCCAACTCTTCGGCTCGCCGATCGTCGAATCGGGAGGGCCGTAGACGATCATCGGTTCGCTGAGTAGCGCCGTTGTGTCGATGCCCGCGATTGGTTCGGGCGGTTCGACGCACACGGCAAGATCTAGTGCGCCGCGCTGCACGTCGTCGAGCAGTGATCGTGACGACGCGACCGACAGCATGAATTCAACGTCGCCCCGTTCGGCTCTGAACGCTCGAAGAACGTCAGGGAAATGCACGACCGCTGCGACGTCGATCATGCCGAGTCGGACTCGGCCGCTCTGTGCCGTTCGGAGGCGCTCGGCCCACGCGGATACATCGCGCGTCAGCGCCAACACTTGTCGCGCATGCTCGAGAACGGGTGCAACGGTCGCCCGCAAAATGCGACGTCGACCCACGCTCTCGAACAACGCCACGCCAACACGGCGTTCGAGTTCAGCCAGCCCCTGGGAGAGTGCCGAGGCTGACACGCCTACTCGGTTGGCCGCGGCGGCCCAGGTCGGCGCGTCGGCGACGGCAACGAGATACTCCAACTGCCTGATTGAGATGTCGGGCAGTCCGGAAACGGGATCGTTCACCCCCTGCACAATACTTCAGATTTGCTTCACTATCAATAATAATGAAACAGGACCGCTTATCTTCTTCCCCATGACAGCACGCACAATCGCCCCCGCCGCCGGCAAACTCGGTGTCCTCACGCCCGGCATGGGTGCCGTGGCATCCACCTTCATCGCCGGTGTGATCGCCGCACGCGAAGGCATTTCGCCACCGATTGGCTCGGTGTCCCAGATGGCCCACATCCGCCTCGGCACCAAGGACGAGAATCGCAACCCACTGATCAAAGAGTTCGTGCCGCTCGCTGACCTCGGCGACATTGTCTTCGGTGGCTGGGATCCGATCTCCCCGAACGCCATGGAAGCAGCCAAGACCGCCGGCGTGCTGCAGGGCAATGATCTCGATGCCATCTCGGCCGAGATGGAAGGCATCGTGCCGATGCCAGCCGTCTTCGACCAGCGCTGGGTGAGCCGCCTCGAAGGTATCCGCGTCAAGGACATCACCAACAAGTGGGATCAGGCCGAAGCGCTGATCGCCGACATCGCCCGATTCAAGGAAGAGAACGGCTGCGACCGGCTCGTCATGGTCTGGTGTGGCTCGACCGAGGCCTACCAAGAGCCGTCAGAAGTACATGCAACCGTCGCATCGTTCGAACAGGGTCTGCGTGACAACGACGCGAACATCTCACCGTCGCAAATCTATTGCTACGCCGCACTCCAGAGCGACGTCCCCTACGCCAACGGTGCGCCAAACCTGACAACCGACCTCGACTGCATCGTTGAACTGTCGAAGAAGAACGGTGTCCCGATCGCCGGCAAGGACTTCAAGACGGGCCAGACCCTCATCAAGACGATGCTCGCACCGGGCTTCAAGGCACGCATGCTTGGCGTGCGCGGTTGGTTCTCGACAAACATCCTCGGCAACCGCGACGGCGAAGTGCTCGACGACCCGGAGAACTTCAAGTCGAAGGAAGTCTCCAAGCTCGGTGTGCTCGACGGCATCCTGCAGCCCGAGGTCTACCCCGACCTCTACGGCAACATCGACCACGTCGTCCGCATCAACTACTACCCGCCCCGCGGCGACAACAAAGAGGGTTGGGACAACATCGACATCTTCGGCTGGCTCGGTTACCCGATGCAGATCAAGGTTGACTTCCTCTGCCGTGACTCGATCCTCGCCGCGCCAATCGTGCTCGACCTCGCACTCTTCATGGACCTTGCCCACCGCGCCGGTGAGAGCGGAGTGCAGGAATGGCTGAGCTTCTATCTCAAGGCGCCACAGGCCGCCGGGGATTCACCGGCCGAGGCCGACCTGTTCATTCAGCAGACGAAGCTGAAGAACACCCTCCGCGAATGGATGGGCGAGCTTCCCGTCACCCACTCCGAAGCGGGTTGAAATCCTGAG
>JBNMOS010000039.1:0-24803 GCA_051275435.1 Ilumatobacter sp. | reverse complement strand
GCAGAGAACTACCAACTGATGGTCATGCTCCGTCGTAGAGGATTGCTGCCACTGACGAGCCGCGGCCGTACGTTGCACGCGTCAGGCGGACCCGATTGGGGCTCGACGCACGTGGCGTGTGCAGGCATGTCGAACACCACCCAGTGATCGCAGTCGGAACGCAGCGTGATGTCAGGGTGCGTCGGCCGTTCGTAGTGCAGAGTCACCGCGGCGGTGTTGACGAAGCAGTCGTCCCACGGGCCGTCCGATGGTGCGACGAGCTGCCCTGTCGGCAGGCCGATCGAATCGCGTTCGTACATGGCATCAGGGTGGAACGTGAGGCGATCGGGCTTGTTCCACCATGGGTGCCAGCCGACCTCGGCGGGTATCGGCGCGGCGTCGGGGCCGACGCTGACCGACAGCTCGCACCGAATCTGACCGTCGATGACCTCGATGCGTTGGTATGCGATGCCACCGAGCACCCAGCCAGTATCGGGCTGGTCGAGCGGTGCACTCAGCTCGACCGAGGTTGTGGTCTGTTCGATGACGGTCCAGGCCCGTGACGTGACTGTGCCGTGCATCGCGTGCTGGCGACCAGGGGTGCCATCGCCGCTGTCGTCTTGGTTCAACTGCAGTTGGTGGTCGACACCGAAGAACGAGAAGCGGCCATCTCTGACCCGCCCAGCCCATGGCGCCATTGGATACGAGCCCCACGTGAACGGCGTCGAGCCACGATGCTCGACCGCGGGTGACGGGATCAACAGTTGGATGCCATCGAGGTCGATCTGCACGATCCGTCCGCCATTCGCGGCATCAATCGTGACGGTGGTGATGCCGTTCGGGCCGGACAGCGTGAGCTCGATATCGTCGTTCACCCGCATGAATCTACGGTGGCGATGCCAGGCTGTGGCGATGCGAGGACTGGTGCAACGTGTTCGTCGGGCCGAGGTGCGGAGCCGCACGTCAGCTGACGACCTGTTCGAGGTGGCCGGGGCAATCGGGCCCGGTTTATGTGTTCTCGTCGGCGCCACGCACGACGACACGCTCGATCACGCTGACCGCCTCGCTTCGAAACTCTGGGGTCTGCGCATCCTCGACGATGCTGATGGCGTGATGAACCGGTCGCTGTCCGACGCCGCAGCCGACGGCCAACCGGCCGAGGTGCTTGTCGTCAGTCAGTTCACGCTCTACGGCGATGCCCGTAAGGGCCGGCGCCCGAGTTGGATCGGCGCAGCACGACCAGAACATGCCGAGCCGTTGGTTGATCGCGTGGTTGCTCAGCTCCGAGAAGCTGGCGCCACTGTCGAAACAGGCGTTTTCCGAACCGAAATGGAAGTCGACCTGACCAACGATGGTCCGGTCACGCTGATGCTCGAAATCTGAGCGGAAGGTCTAGAGATCGACGGCGAAGAGGTCGGCTGAACCGGCCATCACGGTGACGGCGAGGCCTGAGGTTGCTGGGAGGATTTGCTCGCCGAAGAAACGGGCGTTGACGATCTTGCCCTCGTAGAAGGCGCGGTCGGCGCCGCCGAGTTCGTTGGTATCGAGGTGTGCCTTGGCAGCAAGCAACGCCTTGCCGCACAACGCGCCGGCCAGCGCAGTGCCGAGGAGCCGGGTGTACGGCGTTGCTCCGCCGAGCTTGTCGATGACCGAGTCGGCGTTGTTCAGCCAGTCGCTGGCACGTCGGGCGTCACCGAAGCTGGACGTGAGTTGTGCGGCAAACGTTGAGGTCGATGGGTCAGTCGCAAGGCGTGCAATCGTGTCGTCGAAGCTGTCGAGGAACGTGTTGACGGTCGAACCGGCGTCGCCGCCGAGCTTGCGCATCACGAGATCTTGCCCCTGGATGCCGTTCGTGCCCTCGTAGATCGCTGCAATGCGGATGTCTCGCATGTACTGCGATGCTCCGGTTTCTTCGACGTAGCCCATGCCGCCGAAGATCTGTAGGGCGATCGACGTCAGTTCGTTGCCGACGTCGGCGCCGATCGACTTGGACATGGGAATCAACAGCGCAGCGAGGCGCGTCGACCACTCAGCAACTTCGGTATCGGCAGACCGCGAGCGATCGAGCATGGCGCCGTTGAAGTACATCAGGTACCGCATGGCATCGATCCAGGCGCGCTGGGTCATCAACATGCGACGGACGTCGGGATGCTCGACGATCGGGCTCTGTACGCCCCGCTCGGCCCCGGGCGCGGTGCCCTGCAGGCGTTCGTGGGCGTAGGCGAGGCTGTGCTGGTAGGCCATCTCGGCCATCGACAGGCCCTGGAGGCCCACCGAGAGCCGGGCGTTGTTCATCATCGTGAACATGTTGGCCATGCCGGTGAACTCGTCGCCGACGAGCCAGCCGATGGCGCCGTTGTCGTCGATGTTGTGCTTCTCGCCGAAGCTCAGCACGCAGGTGGGCGAGCCGTGGATACCGAGCTTGTGCTCGATCGACACCACGTCGACGTCGTTGCGTTCGCCGAGGGTGCCGTCGTCGTTGGGCAGGTACTTCGGCACGAGGAACATCGAGATACCCCGGGTGCCTGGCTTGGCATCGGGGGTGCGCGCAAGCACGAGGTGGATGATGTTGTCGGTGAGATCTTGCTCGCCGTGCGTGATCCAGATTTTGGTGCCGGTGATGGCGTACGACCCGTCACCGCGATTGGTCGGCACGGCCTTGGTGGCAACGGCGCCGACGTCGGATCCGGCCTGCGGCTCCGACAGGTTCATTGTGCCCGACCATTCGCCGGTCAGCATCTTGGGCAGGTACGTCGACTTCAACTCAGGCGACCCGTGATGTTGGAGTGCGTCGATCGAACCCTGCGTCAGCAGGTTGCACAGCGAAAAGGCCATGTTGCCCGAGGTGAACATCTCTTGCACTGCGAGCGCAACGAGCCAGGGGAAACCGCCGCCGCCGTAGTCGGGCTCGAACGGGATGGCGTTGAAGCCGGAGTCGACGAGCTTCGAGTACGCGCTTCGGAAAGAGTCTGGCGTGGTTACCTGCGCCCAGCCGCCGGACTCGTCGCTGCCAGCGTGCCACTGCGCGCCGATCTGGTCGCCGTCGACGTTGGTCGGTGCAATGACCTCGGCAGCGAAGCGACCGACCTCGTCGAGCACGGCGAAAACCATGTCGGCCTCGACGTGGTTGAAGTCGTCTTGTTGCAGCAACCCAGGTAGGTCGCAGACGTCTTCGAGCACGAAGCGAATGTCGGTCAGCGGCGGGGCATATTCCGTCATATCTTCTATTGGATCATGGCGTGGTGCTGGTCACAACGCCTGCGGACCATCGCTCCACTCGCAGGCCTCAGCGGAAGTGCCGGTCGGAGTCAGCTCGGGAAGCCAGGAACACCGTCGTCGAGTTGGACGCCAGCGCTGTTCAGGAAGCCCGATACGAGTCGGTAGAAACCCGCGACGACGAGCAGTTCCACCAGCTCTGGTTCGGACCACCGGGTGGACAGCAACTCCCACGTCGCGTCGGAAACGCAGTCGTGGGCGGCCAACTCGTCGGCCATTGTCAGCAGCGCCCGGTCGTCGCTCGACCAGGCGTGCGCGCCGGGGTCTTGTGTGATGGCGGTGATCTCGGCGTCGGTCAGGCCGACCTGTTTGCCGATGACGGTGTGCTGACCGAATTCGTACACGGCCTGGGCCTTCCAGCCGATCCGGAGGATGACGATTTCGCGCTCACGGGGTGGCAGCAGGCCCTTGTTCAGCAAGAACCCACCGAGGAGGTTGAACCGCTTCAGCAGCTTCGGATGTCGGCCGAGGGCGCCGAAGATATTCAGTGGGCTGCCGTCGTGGGTCAGCGCGCCCTCAAGGATGGCGCTGAGCTCGGGGTCGACGTCGGGTGCGCTGAGGTCGACGGGGGTGATACGCGGCGTGGTCGGACGATCGATCATCTCTCCATCATGGAGAACCTGGCCAACCGGCAGCGGATCGCAGCGATCCGCAACTTCAGCTTGTTGCGTCGCCGAGTTGAATGTCGGGCTGAATGTCGAACTCGTCGCCGGGCTTGTTCTCGTCGTCGACCTCACCGGTGGTTCGGCGGCTCAACAACACCGATGCGGCGAAGACGAGCCCGAACAGCCAGATGAAGGGGCCGTCGCCGAGGCTGACGTACCAGGTGTTGCCCGTGCGGAGATCGACGGTGGCGTAGATGACGCGCTGCTCGCTGACCGACGTGCGCTGCAGTACATCGCCGTTGGCGTTGATGATCGCGGTGAAACCAGTTGGCGCGGCCTGGACGACCCAGCGACCGGTTTCGATCGCGCGGAGGCGGCTGGAGGCGACCTGTTGAGTCTGCACGATGGTGCCGGTGTAGCTCGCGCCGTTGGTGGGGTTGAGGATGACGGTGGCCCCGTCGGTCACCCCTTCGCGGGCCCGCCCGCCGAAGAAGACCTCCCACGAGATGACGGTGGCCATGCGCACGCTGCCGCGCTCGGCCGTAGCGGGCAGGTCGAGGTAGGCACGTTCGGTTCCGGCCACGGCTTCGCCGACGACATCGACCGCACTCGTGATCTTCTCAAGCGCTCCACGGAGCGGAACATATTCGCCGAACGGCACGCGGCGCACCTTGTCGTAACGGGTGCCGAGTTCGCCGTCGGTCAAGACCACGATGTGGGCATTCGTGTAGCGGCTCTGGCCAGTAGCAGCGGGGGCATCCTCGGTGATGCCGACAGCGATCGGGACGTCGAGCCGGGCGGCTTCAGCCGCAACCTGGCCACGGATGTCTGAATTCGAAAAGTCCTCGAAGATCGCGGTTGCCCGCCGATCGTTGATGTCGATGGTGTTCTCCGGCCAGAGGACGAGGTCGAGGTCGGTGCCGGTGGGGATCGTGGCAGTTGCATCGAGGTGTCGCTGGGTGACCAGCGACGACGGGACTTCAAGCGCTGACGTTCCCTGTTCGCCGCCGCCCTGTACCGCAGCAACATTGAGTGTGTCGCCTGTTGAGCGGCCTGATGGTGCAACCAGCGACAGCGCGATCACGATGACCACACCGGCACGACCGAGCACGTTTGGCAGCACGGACCGGTCTCGTTTGGCAAAGGCGGCGGGCAGGTTCCAGACCGCCGCCCGCCGGTCGGCGAGGGCGAAACCGATCTGGAACACCACCCAGGTGATGAGGATCACTCCGCCGACACGTGCAATGCCAGACAGCGGCCCGGCGACCTGGGAGATACCGAGCGTTGCCAACGGAACGCCGCCGAACGGAAAGGAGAAACGCAGCGCCTCGACCAGGGTGTGGGCGGCTGGTCGGGCAATGACCCGCCAGCGTCCCGTGGGTGCAGCCAGTGCTGCGATGGCGTGAAACGAGCTGAAGATGAGGCTGGCTGCGATGTAGCCCGGAAGCGTGAGCTGGACCATCCACCCCATACCGAGGTACATCCAGCCGGCGCCAAAAAGCGCGCCGAGCCGGAGCCGCTCGCGGCGGGTCGGTGTTGCTCCGAGGCTGACGTCGAAGAGCATGACGCCGATGATTGCCAGCGGCCAGAAACCCCATGGCGGCAGCGAAAACGCGGTCAGCGCGCCGGCGCCGAGCGCCAGTGCCGGTCGGGCGAGCCGAACGTGCAGGCGGCGCGTCGCACTGTCGTCCGACAGGGCGACACCAGAAACGTCAGGGCTCGACACGGCGACAACTCAACACCGTGGGGACGGAAGAACCAAATCGCTGGAGATTGCGCGACAGCGCAGTTACTCGGCGAGTTCGAGGTTGACGACGATCCGGTGGCTGACCGAACCGGGTGGATGGCAGGCGAACAACGTGGCGGTTGCGTTCTCGGTTTGATCGACGATCCAGATGGCGTCGGGCGTGACGATCTGTGTGCCGGTGACGGCGTAGTCGAACACGCCAGCTGCTGTGGTGAACTGCACGATGTCGCCGGCGACGAGTTGGTCGATGTTGCGGAATGCCGCGCCGTGACTCGTTCGATGACCAGCGACGACGACGTTGCCATTGTCGCCGGGCATCGCCGTTCCGGGCCAGTGGCCGGGCCCATTGTCGAGTGTGGTGAGGCGGATGCCCTCGAGGAGTGGTGCGTCGAGGCCGAGTTTCGGGATGGAAATCCCACCGAGCTGGATCTGATCTTCGTAGCCGCGAGGATCCGGCGGCGGAGCGATCGGCGAGGCCAGCGGCGAAGGGACAGCGACGGCAACGGTGGTCGTCGGCGCCAGCGTCGTGGTTGGCGCGACGGTGGTTGTCGGCGCAGCGGTTGTGGCAGCCGCCAAGGTGGTCGGCGGCGTGCTCGATGCAGTCGGGGCTACGAAAACTGGTGAGGTCGTCGTTGTGGTCGTCGTTGTGCTGTCGCCCGGATCGGCTTGCGTGGCGAAGGTGTCGGGATCGCCGCCGCCGGCGCTGAGGACGATGGCGGCGCCAGCGCCGAGTGCGATGGTCGCGGTAAGCGCTGCCAATATTGCAGCACGCTTCGACCGGTCGGCCGGCTTGACGCGCGGCGCTGCCACGGGGTCGAACTGCGGCTCAGAAGCGGACATCACTAAGAATCATGTCAGAGAACGAACGAACTCTGCGCTCAGTTTCGCAATTGTTTGCCCATTCCGAATACAGGCCGGGACGCCGATGCCTCGGTAGCTGGCGCCGGCGAGGAAGATCCCCGCAGGAAGGTTGGCTTCGATGTCGTCGACCCAACGTCGGTGGTGAGGCCGGTACTGAGCAAAGGCACCGGGCCAGCGGGAAATCCGGACTTCGCGTGGTGTGAAGCGGACGCCGAGATGCAACTGAAGGTCGTCGAGGACGCGGGCGATGATGTCTTCATCGCTCAGGTGGAGCACCGGCTTGCCATCGCGGCCGAGCGATACGCGCAGGATTTGGCCGCCACCGGGTGGGGCCCAGTGCGCCCACTTTTGGGTACCGAACGAGACGGCGGTGATCGACCGTTGCATCGGCTTCGGGATCAAGTAACCGCTCCGACCGGCGAGCCGATCGGGCCACTCGTCGGCCTCGATGTGCAGCGTGACGAGGACAACGTCGGCAGTTTCGGCGTCGGCCAGGCCCCTTGCTGCAGCCGGGGCCGCAGCGCTGAGTGTTGATGCTGCTGCACCAGCAGGAGTCGCCACGATCACGGCATCGAACCGTTGGCCGTCGAGCTCCCAGCCGTTGCCAGAACCTGCCTCGCGGATCGTGCTGACCGGGCTGCCGAGACGGAGTTCGAGTCCGGCGGCCACTGCATGCTCAGCTGTTGCTGTGGCCAAGGCTCCGACTCCGGATGCCGGGCTCGCGAAGATGGGGCTGGCAGCAGCCGAGGCGGTTCCGGCTGCTCGAGTGCGACGCGCTGCGAGCAAAGCCGACCGATGGCCGGAGGCGAGGGCATGGAGCTGCGGAACCTCGGCGAGGCTGAACTGGTCGGTGTCGGTGGCGTAAATGCTGCCGACCAGAGCGTCGACCAGGCGCTCGTGCACCTCTGTCCCGAACCGTCCGCGAACGTATTGACCGACGGAGTCATGGGCGAGTGACTGTCGCGGCAGCATCGGCTCGAGGGCGGCGCGAAGTTTTCCCTTCCAGCTGATCAGCCCGGTCCGTGCGAGCGGGCCCAGCTTTCCGGGCACGCCGAGGAGAAGCCCGTCCGGGATGGGATGCAGCTGGTTGTGCCAGACCGCAGCGCCCACGGCTTCGGGGTGGACGAGTGAACTGCTGAGACCGACAGTCGCTGCGAGATTCGTTGCGTCGGGAACGCGGGCCAAGAATGCGTCGGCGCTCTCATCGACATGCGCCAGACCGGCGAACGGGGACGCAATGAGCTTGCCGCCCACACGGTCGGAGCGCTCGAAGAGTGTTACTGCGATGTCACCGTCACGAGTCAATTGTTCGGCGGCGGCGAGCCCGGCAATGCCCGCACCGACGATTGCAACCGATCGCGAGCTCATGTTGAACAGCGTATTGCTGAAGCTGTCTGGGAGGTGCTGTCTCAAGGGTGCAAAGTGCCGAAGTGCCGCAATGTGCTTGCCCGTCGACTTTCAAGAACTGATTGAGGGATCTCAGCGCTGAGGTATTGGGTGGAGGTTGTCGAGTTCGGCGGTCGGGCCAATTTCGTTCGATTGTTGTCCGTTACTCAGGGCGTGGCGAAACGCGTTGGTGAGTCGGTCCGGGAAATGGGTTCCGTCCAAACCACCGCCTCGACATCGCCCAACAGATGACGTCGGTCCGTCCGGCAAAACTCTGGGTCGGATCTTGAAACTCAGACAAGTGAGAACGTGGGCATCTGAGCTGTCATAGATTGCGCAGTGTGATTCCTACGTTCGGGCCCGACACGGCTCTGCTGTTGATTGATGTTCAGGTCGGCGTCGACGTGCTCGACCACTGGGGCGGGCCAACTGGCCGCCGCAATAACCCTGGGGCCGAACAGGTGATGCTGGACCTTCTCGCTGCCTGGCGCAGCGCCGGACGGCAGATCGCCTGGACCCGCCACGATTCGCGCGAGGAAGCTTCCCCGCTGAAGTTCTCCCTGCCGACCGGGGATCAGAAGCCGGGGTTCGAGATTCGGGACGGCGAGATCGTCGTTGAGAAAGACGTCAACAGCGGCTTCATTGGCACCTCGCTCGAAGTCGATTTGCGCCGCCGGGGAATCAACCGACTGGTGATCGTCGGCTTCTTCACCAACTTCTGCGTCGAGACCACCACACGGATGGCAGGCAACCTCGGCTTCGACACGTACCTCGTCCACGACGGGTGCGCGACGACCAACCGGATCGGCCTCGACGGCACCGACCACGATGCGCAACTCGTGCACGACATGGCTATCGCCAACCTGCACGGTGAGTTCTGCACCGCAATCACCGGCAACAACGCACAGGGGTTGCTGACCAGCAACGCCGACGAGATCGAACGGGTACAAGGCAATGAATGACATGAACGACCAGACAACGAACGTCGGCGTGGCGTCGTCGTCGAGCACGCTGCGGCGCGTGGGCATGAGGCGTCCCAAGGCAATCCTCGGCGCCGACCACGAGCGCTGGCATTACACGAAGCCGCTCAACCCGGATGCGCTCGTCGAGCAGTACGAGGTGTTCGCTCGACTCGTCGCCGACAGCGGTGCACAGATCGAGTGGCTGCCCGAGATTGACGACGACCTGGCCGACTCGATCTTTACGTACGACCCGTCGTTCGTTGTGCCCGGGGGAGCGGTCATCCTGCGACCAGGCAAGCCGCTACGCGCCGGTGAGGCCGACCTCCACGAGCAGTTCTACGCATCGATTGGCGTACCCGTGCTCGGTCGCATCGAGGCGCCCGGCACGTTCGAAGGCGGCGACAGTTTCTGGCTCGACAACACGACGCTTGCAGTCGGACGCGGTTTCCGCACGAACCAGTCGGGCATTGACCAAATGGCCGCCCTCCTGCGCCCGGCCGGCGTGACGCTTGAGGTCTACGACCTGCCATACCATCTCGGCCCCGAAGCATGCCTCCACCTGATGTCGGTTGTCAGCTCACTCGACAGCGACCTGGCGCTCGTACACACGCCGTTGTTGCCGACCGCCCTCTATCAGCGGATGATCGAGATGGGATACACACTGCTCGAAGCACCTGCCGCCGAATTCGACGCCAGCCTCGGGCTGAACTTGAACGTGCTGGCCGTGGCACCGCGACACGTGATTGCCGTCGAGGGCTTCCCTGGCACGCTGCAGTTGATGCGCGACGCCGGCTGCGAAGTACAGACCTTCACCGCCGACGAACTCTGCATCCCCTGCGAAGGCGGCCCCACCTGCCTGACCCGCCCCATCTTGCGTGACTGACGGTCACACTGTGTCGCGCACAGTGTGACCGCGAGATCAGCTTGCGTTGATGACGCGCTGAGCGAGCGCGGCCATGATCGTTGCATCGTCGTTGACGCAGGCAGTTCGATCGAAGGCGAGGCCGACGGATTCGGCACGCTGTGCTGCCTCGATGTCGAGATCAAACAGCACTTCGAGGTGATCAGCCACGAACCCGACGGCGCTGACGATCACGCCTCCGCACTGTCCGGCGTGCTCGCCACCGTTCCCGAGGCCATCGATCACGTCGAGGATGTCGGGGCCGATCCACGGTTCGGGCGTCCGGCCAGCCGACTGCCATGCAATGGTCCAGTCGTCGCCCTCTGTCAGGCCGAGCTTGGCCGCGACGGCCTCAGCTGTTGAGCGGAGCTCGTCGGGGTAGGGGTCGCCGCCGTCGATGATCCGCTGCGGGAGTGAGTGCGCCGTGAACAGGACGCGTACTGGGTGCTCGACTCCGGCGCGCATGGTCTCGAGGCGAGTGCGCAGGTCGTTGGCGAGGAAATCGATAAAGGCGGGCTCAACTGCCCAGCTGTCGATACCGACAACGGGAGCTTCCCGTTCGGCCTGCTCGACGCCTGCCCGTGTCCGGTCGAGGTACTGGCCGATCGAATACGACGAGTAATGCGGTGCGAGTACCAGGCCGACGATCTTGCCGAATCCGCTGGTCGCCACCTCGGCTGCTGCTGCTTCGACCTTCGGATCAGCGTGCTTGAGCCCGAGGGTCACGTGATATTCGCCGGGCGCTGCGGCATCGAGCGCGGCTTGGAGTGCATCGCGCTGGGCTTCGGTGAGCTCGCCGAGCGGAGAAATGCCGCCGATCGCGTCGTACCGCGCGACGAGGTCGGCGAGCGCCTCAGGGGTCGGCGGCCGACCACGACGGATGTCGGTGTAATACGGCTCGATCTCCTCGGGTGTCCGAGGGGTGCCGTATGCCATCAAGACGACGGCGGTGCGCTCTGCGTTATCAATCATCGCCGTCAAGCATGCACCAGCGATCGCCCGGATGCGTAAGGGACCTGCGACCCAGGCGTAACTATTTGCCGTCGAAAATTTTGCCGTAGAAAATGACAGAGTTGCGAAAGGGGCCTGACCCCATGCGTAACTTCAGTGGGCGGTGCGCTCGTGAACGAGGTCGACGACGGCCTGCAGCACGCCGGGGTCGGAGTCCTTATGGACACCGTGGCCGAGATTGAAGATGTGGCCGGGGTTGCCAGCGTTGTCGGCAAGCACTGCTTCGGCACCGGGCAGCGCAGCTTCGGTTCCGGCCAGCACGAGTGAGGGGTCGAGGTTGCCCTGCACGACGAGGTCGCTGCCCATGCGTGCCCGTGCGTCGGTGATCGTGGTGCGCCAGTCGAGGCCAAGCACCTGGTTGCCGACAGTGTTCATCGACTCGAGAAGATGATCGCAGCCGATCCCGAAGTGGATGCCCGCGACACCGGGGTGGCGATCGATCAGTTCGGCGAAGACCCGCTTGGAGTGGGGGAGCACGAAGTGCTCGTAATCGGCTTTGCTGAGTGAGCCAGCCCACGAGTCAAACAGCTGGAAGGCCCGGGCACCGTGTTCGAGTTGTGCATCGATGAAGGTGATTGCGCTCGTGGCGAGCCGTTCCATCATGTCACCGAACAGCACCGGGTCGGTGTGCATCATTGCCTTGGTGTAGCGGTAGTCCTTCGACGGCCGACCTTCGATGAGGTAGCTGCCAACGGTGAACGGCGCACCGGCGAACGCAAGCAACGGAACGTCGCTCGGGAGTTCTTTGACGAGCAGGTCGACGGTGTCGATCACATAGCTGATGTCGTCGTAGTCGAGTGGGCGGAGTCGGTCGAGGTCGGCGCGGCTGCGGAACGGTTGATCGGCCACCGGCCCGAGGCCGGGTTGGACGTCAATGCCGAAACCGACGGCATGTGGCGGGACCACAATGTCGCTGTACAGCACCGCAGCGTCGACGCCGTAGCGCTTGACCGGCTGCAACGTGATTTCCGCCGAGAGCTCGGGCTGCTTGATCGCATGCAGAATCGACCCTTCACCGCGCACCTCGTGGTACTCGGGAAGCGAACGCCCAGCCTGGCGCATGAACCACACTGGCGTGTGCCGGGTCGGTTCGCCGTTGGCGGCTGCCAAGAAAGGTGCTTGTTCAGTCATGCCGTGGCGAGGATATCGGGGCGCCAGCCACAGACTCCGGAGTCGGCTTCGCCCGGATACGTCGGTAGCATTTACCGACCAATTATGACGTACCAGCATCCTGACATCGCGGACGAGCAGGCGTACATCGAGCACGCCTACGACTGTCTCGAAACCAGCCGCAAGGCGGCATTCCGAATTCGCACGCTGAATGAGGCGAGCATGGGCGGCACGTTCCAGGCGCGTTTCGAACGCAACGCATTCGACGCGCAACTCGTCAGGCGGCTTGAAGAACTCGAACTCGGTACTGCATCGCTCGTCTTCGGGCGGATCGACCGCCATTCCGATTCCCCCGGTGAGACCGAGGCGTTCCATATTGGCCGTCTGGCTATCGCTGACGAGGATCGTGAACCGGTCGTCGTCGACTGGCGTGCACCTGTCTCAGAGCCCTTTTATCGGGCGACCGGACGTGACCAGATGGGTCTTGCCCGGCGTCGTCACTTCATCGTCGAGAGCAGGAAACTGCTGGGTATCGAAGACGAACTTTTCGGTGAGGGGCATCTCGGCCTCGGTCACGACGATGGTTTGGCCGATACCGAGGGCAGTGGCGTCGTGCGCGCTAGCGACACAGGCCTTCGGGGCCACTCGACGCTGCTTGCTGCACTCGAAAAGGGTCGCACAGGCACACTCGGCGACATTGTTGCCACCATTCAGGGCGAGCAAGACGAGATCATCCGTTCACCGCAGCACGGCGTTCTCGTCGTGCAGGGCGGCCCGGGCACCGGCAAGACTGTCGTCGCGCTGCACCGGGCGGCATACCTCCTGTACACGCATCGATTCCCGCTCGAAGACCAGGGCGTGTTGGTCCTTGGGCCGAACCGGGTGTTCCTGCGATACATCGAACGCGTCTTGCCGTCGCTCGGCGAGGCCGGTGTCAAGCAAGCGGTGCTGGCTGACCTGATCCCGGGCGTCCAGTTCCGCCGGGCCGACGAGCCGGGTGACAGCCGCGAGGCCATCAAGCTCAAGGGCGAAAATCGCATGAGTGATCTCGTCGATAATGCGATCGCTGATCGGAAACGATCACTGAGTGCCGACCTGGAGATGCCGTTCCGTGCCGGCTACGTCCGGATCCGGGCCAGTGAAACAGCCCGAATTGTCAAGAACGCACGTCGCCGGTTCAAGCGGCACAACGCCGGGCGCCGTGCCGTCGAGGGCGAGTTCTGGACGGCGCTCGCCGATTCGTACCGTGACCCCAAGATTGGCCCACGTGAGGTCAAAGACGCACTGCGTGGTTCCGACGAAGCGCGCCGGGCGCTCGACAGGATGTGGCCGGTCCTGACCCCAGCACAGCTGCTGCACGACCTGTTCGGTTCTCGCGCGCTCCTCAAACTCGCTTCCCGAGGCGTGATGACTGAGGCCGAAGCGCTCGTGCTCTACCGCCCTCGTTCGGCGTCGGTTGAAGAGGTCCGATGGACTGCGGCCGACGTGGCGATCCTCGATGACGCTCGCGATGTGCTCGGGCCCAAAACCGGCAAGGGCGGCAAGGTCGACGAGCTCGACGAGATCCGAACCTATGGCCACATCGTGATCGACGAGGTACAAGACCTCACGCCGATGCAGTTGAAGATGGCCACTCGCCGCTCACTCAACGGCGCCATGACGATCGTTGGCGACCTGGCACAGGCCACTGGCCCACTGGCCCCTGACGAGTGGGACGACGTCCTGCAATATCTGCCCGATCGCAGGCCGGCGCGCGTGATTGGGCTGTCGGTCGGTTACCGCATCCCCGGCCAGATCATGGAACTTGCCAATCGGGTGATGGCGGTCGCCACTCCGTCGCTCCGGGCACCCGATTCGGTGCGGCTCGGCGATGTGTCGCCGAGCATCGTTCGTGCCTCGTCGGCCGATCTGCTCGCCAAAACTGTCGCGAGCGAAGTGCAAGCCATGGCTGAAGCGATTCCCGGTGCCAGCATCGGCGTGGTGGCACCCGATGGGATAATCGACGATCTGTCCGAGGCGCTCACTGCGGCCGGAATCGACCACGGCACCGCAACACGGACCGGCCTCGAGGCCGGCATCACGCTGGTGCCGGTCAGCGTCGTCAAAGGCCTGGAACTCGACGGCGTGGTCGTCGTCGAACCGGCGGGCATCGTCGACAGCATCGAGCATGGCCTCCGAGCTTTGTACGTTGCGCTGACTCGCAGCACACAGCGACTCACCGTGGTGCACGCTGCCGACCTCCCCGACGCCATCGCCGCTCCACAGTAGGGTCGGCCCCGTGGGTATGACCGGGTTCGGATATGGCGAGTTCGGCGCGTGGTATGACGCGTACCGTTCCGAGGTGCTTGAGCCGGCGCTCGAGGTCGCCATGGAAGAGCTCGAACATCAACTCGTCGAGCAGCTCACCGATCGAGACGTGGCTCGCCTTCGCAGTATCGGCGGCCGGGTCAAGTCGAAGCGGCGCACGTGGCGCAAGCTCCGCCAACCGAGGTACCGAGACCAGATCAACTCGGTCGACGACATCCCGGCCGTGATCGACGACCTCGTGGGCCTGCGGGTCACATGCACCAACCTCCGCGATCTCGACATGGTGCAGGTTGCGCTCGACGGGTTACCGAAACGGCCGAGCACTAAACAGCCGTTGGCAATCGACGAGTCGTCCGAACGGGACTACGTCGAATCGCCGAAGGAGTCGGGCTACCGCGGTTGGCACGTCAACCTCCGGCTGCTGCTCGAATCCACGTCGGTCACCTGTGAACTACAGGTCAGAACGCTGCTGCAAGACAGTTGGGGCGAACTGACTCACGAAGATTCCTACAGCAAGGCTGGCGAGCTGCCGCCGCTCGTCGAGATCCTGTCGAAGCGAATGGCCGACCTTTTGGCCACCCTCGATGACATCGCCGAGGATCTGCGGAGCGAACTCGACCGGATCGATGAGGCTGCCGTTGACGGCACCGACGATCAGTCAGACGAGAGCCAGGTCGACGAGCGTGACCTGTCAGCGATCGAAGCCGACGCTGCTGAGCTGCTCGCCGACCGGTGGCACACGCTTGACCGCCCGACGGAGCTGTCCAGCCTTGCGTGGGAACTGCAGAAAGAGTTCGGCGCTGAGGTCAGCGACGACTGGTTCGGTCATCGCAGCTTCAAGCGGTTCCTTCGACTGGCGTTGCCGGCTGCCGAACTCAGCACCGGCCGGCAGGTGTATTTGCTGCCGCCGATCGAGCCCGAGACTGTGCCGGACCTCGAGTCGGTCGCAGTTGCGCCCGAGATCGAAGCGCCGCGTGAGGCGGCCGAACTGCGTCGAGCCGACCGGACGTTCCCGGTAATCGGTACCGAGCAATGGGTCCGGATCTACGAACAACTCGCTGATGCATGGCGGCGGCTCGGTACTCGGGCGCCGAGCACGCGCATGATTAACGAACTGACCCGCAGTGCCCGCGACAGTGCTGCAGCCACCGGCGAGCCGGTGTCTCGGCGACACCTCGATCATGTTGCGAAGGTCGTCGTGAGTAGCAGCGATGCAGGTGAACCGCTCGATTCAGAAGCGATTGCCAACGTGTTCGCAACGGCGACGTTGCAGCGTCTCGTTGACCTTCGAGTGATCGCCCAGTCGTCAACGAAGCGCAAACGCGCCCTCAGGGAGTGGCTCGGCGCGTCACACTCTGGTCAGACCAAAGTGTGACAGTCGAAACGTGACGGTCAATCGTCGCCAGTGAACTGATCGACGAGGTCTGTCAGCAATTTGAACGCCTTGTCGGCGTCGGCTGGCCGCGTCCGTTCGACGGCGATGCGTGCCATGTCGACAGTGGCGCCGATCCCATTGACGAGTTCGGGCCGATCGGCAGCGATCTCGGGGCGAATGCGATCCCAGATCTGCACGATGTTCGCAAGTGCCTCGTCGTCGCCTTCGCTCTGCACGACGAGTTCGCTGAGGCGGCTCATTTCGATCGCCAGTTCGGGCAGCAGGTCGCTGGCTGAGCCGGTGAGTGGGATCGTGGTTTCGGGCGTATCGGCATCGACGATGACGCCGCCTTCGATTGGCTCGCCGCTTTCCAGTGCTGGCTCGGCGCCAACGGGTACGTTCGTGACGTCAACCGTGGTGGGGCCACCCGCGGCCGGTTCGGGAGCGTTGACCGTGGTGGCGCACGCGGTCAACATCAGTGCGCCGCCCAGGGCGGCAACAATCAGTCGGTTCACGCGGTGACCAGAATCCGTTCGCTGGCAAACGAGCCGACGCCGACGTGGCGACCATCGATCTTGACGGTCAGCGTGCCGTCGGGCGACGCTGCGGTGACGGTGCCCGTGTTGCCGGGCTGGATGGCTGATGCTTCGAGGAACTCAAGGAGGCCCGGTTCGAACTCGAGTTCTTCGGTGATGCGACGCACGGTGAATCCGTTGCCGACCTCGATCTCGGAGAGCGGCCCCGAGTCGGGTGCGGCTTCGTAGGCAGAACCTGGGATGGGGTTGCCGTGCGGGCACGTGGTCGGATCACCGAGAAGCTCGTTCATCGCCACTTCGACCGAGTCGCTGATGATGTGCTCCCAGCGGCCGGCTTCGTGGTGTGCTTCGGCCCATGACAGCTTCAAGACGTCGGTGAGGAATCGCTCGGCAAGACGGTGGCGGCGGACCACCTGTTCGGCGAGGCGCTTACCCGCAGACGTCAGCACAATTGCTTTGTCAGCGGTGATGAGGCCTTCGGCTTCGAGCCGCTTCATCATCTCGCTCACTGCTGGGCGGCTGACCTGCAACCGTTCGGCAATGCGCGCTTGGATGACGTCGAGGTCGTCTTCCTGCAGTTCGAAGATGCACTCGCAGTACTCCTCGAACGCCGGATGATGTTCACCAGGACTGGGCATGCCCCTGAGTGTACCGAGGTCTCGAGGGGCCGTCTCGACGAGCTCGATACGTCAGGCCATCTTCGGTCCGTGCTGCCTTGGCCTTGGACCATCTGGATGGGTCGGCGAGGTTGTGGATGGCCGACTTTGAGCAGTTTTGTCGCCCTCGGGCGACACGGCGTTGCCTGAAGGCGACAACTCCGGTCCGTGCTTCTCAACGCTGGATTCGGCGGAGCCAGCTTTCGGCGTACCGGAGGCGACGGGCGAGCTGGTCGTTGGTGGCGCTGGCGACGCGGGCCACTCCGGCCAGATTGTTCATCTCGCCCTGAACTCGAGCGTGGTTCCACCCGGTGATGTCGACGAGCCGCTTGGCCACGTGCGCATTGCGAGTCCGGAGATCATCTTTGATCTCAGCGACGCTCATCGACCCGTGAGGAATGAGGCCTGCCGCCGTTGGGATTTCCGGTAGATCGAGCCCGAGAGCTGGATCGTCGGCGAAGAACGGGTCGGGCGGGTCCGGCTCGTCGTCGTACGCGACCATGCCGAGGTCAGCGGGGGAGAAGTTCAGCTCGAAGTCAATTCCATCGAGATGCTTGCCGTCTTCGCCGACCGTGTGCATGGTGATATCGGTGACCGTCGAGGCAACAACGGTGAACAAGGACATCTGCTCCATGTCATCTTCGTGGACCTGGTTCTCCAAGCCGCCGTCAGGCTTGAAATCGTCGTCGTCGCCCTTACCCGGCGGGCGCAGGACGTGGCGGCGGGCCTCGGCAATGGTGAACGCGTGGGCGCGAAGGCGTGGGTCATCGGGGATGTAGACGTACGCCTTCTGGCTCGCTCGTCCGGCTTGCCAGCGGACGAAGCGACCCACGGCCTGGCGGAAAAACAGCTCAGTTGATGTCGTGGTGGCGAACACTCCGACGCGCAACCGGGGGATGTCAACGCCCTCGGAGACCATCCGCACGGACACGAGCCAGGGCCGATCGTTCTCACTGAACTCGGCGATTTTCTTCGACGCCCCGGGATCGTCGCTGACCACGACGTCGGCCGGTACACCAAAGCGGTCACGCAGCAGGATGGCGATGTGTTGTGCATGTTCTTGGTCGGTCGCGATGATGAGGCCGCCGGCGTCGCGTTGCTCGGAGCGGATGATCCGGAGCTGGTCGTTCGCCTTCTTAAGCACAGCTGGCATCCACTCGCCTTCGAGGCTGAGTGCCGTGCGTAAGCGCATTGATGACTGGTCCTTGGTCAACTCGTCCTGAAAGTTCGCGGACACGGTGTCGCCCGATGCCGACGTCCATTCCATCTCGCCATCGACGCGCGGAAAATAGACTGGTCGCACGACGCCGCCGTCGCGAAGCGCATCTGCGTAGCCGTACGTGTAGTCGGCGTGAGCGAGCTCGCCCTCGGCCGTGTTGTCGTACCGGACGAAGGGGATTGGAGCAGCGTCGCTGCGGAACGGCGTGCCCGACAGCGACAGCCGTTTATGCGCGTGACCAAACGACTTACGCACACCCTCGCCCCACGCCTTCTCGTGGCCCGCGTGGTGGATTTCGTCGAGGATGACGAACGCTCCGGCCGACAGCCCGGCCAGTTTCTTCGCAGCTGCGCCCATTGCGAGCTGCTGATAGGTGGTGACGAGGCCGTGCATGTCACGGGCGAGGCCGTCGCCTGGCGACCAGGCTGGATCGAGCTGGAGGCCCATCCGGTGAGCGGCGCGCGACCACTGAACTTTCAGGTGACTTGTCGGCGCAACGACGATCAGCGGGCGGTTCTCCTCAGCCAACGAGGCTCGGGCACACGCGAGTGCGAACGTTGTCTTTCCAGCGCCCGGTGTGGCGACCGCAAGGTAGTCGGGCCCCGTTGTGGCACGAAAGAGATCGAACGCGGCACGCTGCCACGGGCGGAGGATGACGGTCGACATGAGCGGCTCCCGATTGTGTCGAATCACTCTGCGCGCCGCAACTCCCGACCCGAACCAGTGACAAATGGGGTCAGGAATCGGAGCGTGCGTGTGTCTGACCGTTGTGTAGAGTCGTCAACGTGACCGACCAGAGCTGAACCCATCGTCCGTTCGCTCTCCTGAAAGGCGCCCTCATGGCTGCTTCACTCGTCACCCGTTCCCTCACGATCTCTCGTGGTCCCCTGATCGTCCTCGACCAGATCGACCTGACGCTCTCGCCGGGCGACCGCGTTGGGCTGATTGGCCCGAATGGTGTCGGTAAGTCGACGTTGTTGGCCGCGCTTGCCGGCCGAATCGACATCGATGCCGGCCGAGTCGAACGGATGCCTCGTACCGCCAACGTCGGGTTGCTCCCACAAGAACCCGAGCGTTCAACCAGCGAGACGGTCCGAGAGTTCCTCGGCCGCCGAACAGGGGTCACCGAGGCGCAGATAACACTCGACGTCACGACCCAGGGCCTCGCCGACGGAGCACCCGGTGCTGACGATGCCTACGCCGACGCGCTCGACCGCTGGCTGGCGCTGGGAGCGGCCGACTTTGAGGCACGGGTGGGTGAAACCTGGGCGTCGCTCGGCCTCGACGAACGACTGCTTGAGCAACCGACCGCCACGTTGTCGGGAGGCGAAGCGGCCCGGTCATCGCTTGCCTCGTTGCTGCTCTCGCGCTTCGACATCGTGCTGCTCGACGAACCGACCAACGACCTCGACATCGATGGCCTGGCCCGGCTCGAAGAGTGGGTGCTCGGCCTGGCTGCGCCGCTCATGGTGGTCAGCCACGACCGCACCTTTCTCGAACGGACCGTCACCGACGTCGTCGAGATCGACCATCACACGCACCAGGCCGCATGGTTTGCAGGTGGCTGGCAGGCGTTCATTGCCGAACGTGAGTTGGCCAAGCAGCACGCGCAAGATGCATACGACGAGTTTGACGGCAAGCGGCAAAACCTGTTGAACCGGGCGCAGCGCGAGCGCGAGTGGGCATCGCAGGGGCAGTCGAAGGTCCGCAAGTCGGGAGAGACCGACAAGTTCATCAAGAGCTTCAAGATGAATCAGACCGAGCAACTCGCCGGTAAGGCGGCGCGCACCGAAAAGGCGATCTCTCGGCTCGACTCGGTCGAAGAACCGCACGAGCAGTGGCAGTTGCAGCTCACGATCCCGACCGCTGAACGAAGCGGTGACCTGGTCGCCGAAGCTCGGGGTGCCGTTGTCGAGCGTGGCGACTTTCGGCTCGGCCCGATCGACATGTCGATTACCTACGGCGACCGCATCGCGCTCGTCGGCGCGAACGGCGCCGGCAAGACGACGCTGATCAATCTGCTGCTCGGACGCCTCGCACCGTCGGCCGGTTCAGCGCACCTCGGTCGCAGCGTGCAGGTCGGCGAAATCGAACAGGCTCGCTCCCACCTGCTCGGCGATGCCACCCTCGTTCGAGCCTTTATGGACGCCGCTGCCGGTACGGCCTCAGCAGAGACGGTCGCCGACACACGCACCCTGCTCGCGAAGTTCGGTCTCGGCGCCGAGCACGTCAACCGCCCGGTCGCATCGTTGTCACCGGGGGAACGAACCCGTGCGTCGCTCGCGCTGCTGATGGCCACCGGTGCCAACCTGTTGGTGTTGGACGAACCAACGAACCACCTCGACATCGAAGCAATCGAGCAGCTCGAACAAGCCCTCGACACGTTTTCCGGCACCGTCCTCCTCGTCACGCACGATCGCTCGCTCCTCGAACGAGTCAGCCTGACCAGGACATTTCGCCTGTCGGACGGTGCGATCACCATCGAGTCGTGAAGATCAGATCACCTGTCTGGGCGGAATGGCTGTGACAGGCGGTGGATAGTCTCGCCGTATCGCAGATCACGAGGTCCTCCAGGCATTCTCGCCGGCAGTCCGAGACTGGTTCGCGAGCTCATTTCCGGCGCCGACGCCTCCACAGATTCAGGGTTGGCCGCACATCAAGGCGGGCGAACACACACTGATCTGCGCCCCGACTGGCTCCGGCAAGACGCTCGCGTCGTTCCTCTCGTCGATCGATCGGTTAACCACCACGCCGCGACCCGAGGAACGATCGCACCGCACCCGTGTGCTGTACATCTCGCCGCTGCGTGCGTTGGCGTTCGACATCGAGAAGAACTTGCGTGCCCCATTGAAGGGCATCGAGTTCGCCGCCGAACGCTTGGGCGAGGGCTTCACCGCCCCAGAAGTTGGGATGCGTACGGGTGACACGCCATCGAACGATCGACAGAAACTGATTCGTCGGCCGCCCGACCTCCTGATCACCACCCCCGAGTCGCTCTACCTGATGTGTACGTCGGCAGCCCGCGAGACGCTCGTCGGCGTTGAAACGGTGATCATCGACGAGATCCACGCAATGGCCACGACCAAGCGCGGTGCCCATCTTGCGCTCACACTCGAACGGCTTGAGTTGATCACCGACAAGCCGCCGCAACGGATTGGCCTGTCGGCCACCCAGCGGCCGCTCGAAGAGATCGCCGAGTTCCTCGGTGGGTTCAGTGAACCGGGTGTGCGGAGGCCGGTGAAGATCGTCGATGCTGGTATTCGGAAGGATCTCGAAGTCGAAGTGGTCATCCCACTCGAAGACATGTCGAGGCTCGGTCAGAGGCAGCCGGTTGACCTGCAGTCCGGAACCGCAGGGTCAGGCACAGGCGATTCCCGATCGTCGATCTGGCCGAGCATTTATCCCGAGATCCTCAAACGAATCCTGGCAAACCGAACCACGATCATCTTCTGCAACGCACGGCGCGCAGCGGAACGGCTTGCGGCGAAACTCAACGAACTCGCCGTGCAAGAGGGCGTTCCAGGCATCGTCGATCCCGAGACCGGTCACATGGTCGAAGAACTGGTCAGGGCGCACCACGGATCGCTGGCACGCGAGCAGCGCGTGGTTATCGAAGACCAGCTCAAGCGTGGCGAACTCCGTGCCATCGTTGCCACGTCGTCGCTCGAACTTGGCATCGACATGGGTGCTGTCGACCTGGTCATTCAGGTCGAATCGCCGGGTGCTGTGAGCCGTGGCCTGCAGCGCATTGGCCGCGCCGGCCACCAGGTCGGCGAGCCATCGCGTGGCTCGATCTTCCCGAAACACCGTGGTGATCTGCTCGAAGCCGCAGTGGTCACGCGTCGAATGATCGACGGGGAGATCGAATCCAGTCACTACCTCCGCAACCCGCTCGATGTGCTCGCGCAGCAGATCGTCGCGCACCTCGCGGCCGTCGAAGAATGCACGGTCGCCGAGGTGACCGATCTCGTGCGGCGCTGCGCGAACTTTGCCGAGATCTCCGACGACCTGCTGAGCAACGTGCTCGACCTGCTCTCGGGTCGCTACCCGAGCGAAGAGTTCAGCGAACTTCGGCCGCGCATTGTCTGGGATCGTGTCAACGACACGCTGCGCGCCCGCGATGGTTCCAAGCGGCTGGCCGTCACATCGGGTGGGACGATTCCTGACCGCGGGCTGTTCGGCGTCTTCCTCCCCGATGGCACACGCGTCGGCGAACTCGATGAGGAGATGGTCTACGAGTCGCGTCCTGGCGAAACCTTCGTACTCGGGGCGTCGACCTGGCGGATCGAAGACATCACCTTCGAACGCGTCACGGTCACTCCGGCTCCGGGGCAACCCGGCAAGATGCCGTTCTGGCACGGTGACCGGCCGGGTCGGCCGCTCGAACTCGGCAGGGCACTCGGTGCCTTCGTTCGTGAGATCCACGAGCTCGACGACAAGTCAGCCCACACCCGCCTGATGGAGCATTACCGGCTCGATGCGTTCGCCGCGGGCAATCTGGTCGCGTATATCGGTGAGCAGGTTGAGGCAACGGGTGCGGTGCCCGACGATCGCACGATCATCGTCGAGCGGTTCCGTGACGAGATCGGCGACTGGCGGATTTGCATCCTCAGCCCGTTCGGCACGCCGGTCCACGCGCCGTGGGCCATGGCGATCGAGCGTCGGCTGATGGAGCAGTACGACATCCCGGTTGAAACGATGTGGGGCGACGACGGCATGGTGTTGCGGCTCCCCGAGTCGGCCGACGAGTTGCCGCTCGAAGCCATCCTCATCGACCCGGAGGACATCCACGAGCTCGTGGTCGAGATGCTCCCGCAAACGGCACTTTTCGCCGCTCGGTTCCGGGAGTGCGCTGGCCGCGCCCTGCTGCTGCCACGCCGCCGCCCTGATAAGCGCACACCGCTCTGGCAACAGCGCCAGAAGGCCGCCGACCTGCTGGCCGTCGCGTCGAAGTATCCGACATTCCCGATCCTCCTGGAGGCCTCGCGCGAGTGCCTCCAAGACGTGTTCGACGTCCCGGCGCTGCGCGAGGTGCTCGGCGATTTGCGAAGTCGCAAGGTGCGCGTGGTCAGTGTCGACACTGCCAAGGCCAGCCCGATGGCATCGAGCCTGCTGTTCAACTGGATCGCCGCGTACATGTATGAAGGCGACGCCCCGCTCGCCGAACGGCGTGCTGCGGCACTTGCACTCGACCGCGATCTGCTGCGTGACCTGCTCGGTGCTGAAGAGCTACGCGATCTGCTCGACCCCGAGGTGCTCGCCGACGTCGAGCTGCAACTGCAGTGTCTGACCCCCGGCCGCCGAGCACGGAGCGCTGACGAACTGCATGACGTGCTGCGCAAGGTGGGCGATCTGTCGGCTGCTGAAATCGATCTGCGTTGCCGGTCGGCGGCTGACGAAGCGGCGGCGGCACGCGAAGTGCAAGCTGGCGATGGTGAAGCGGGTGTCGACGCCGCCCCGATCGAGCACGCTCCTGCCGGTCAACCGAACGAACGGGCGGTGGAGTGGCTGCAGGAGTTGCTCCGTGAGAAGCGCGCCATCGAAATCTCGGTGGCCGGTGAAGTCCGCTACGTGGCGGGTGAAGATGCTGCCCGCTATCGCGATGCGCTCGGGTGTGCGATTCCGCTCGGTTTGCCAATGGCGTTTACCGAACCGGTGGCGCGGCCGCTCGAAGAACTCGTGGGCCGGTTCGCGCGGACCCATGGCCCGTTCGTTAACGCCGATGTGGCCCGTCGATTCGGAGCGCCACCAGAACGCATTGCCGGTGCATTGGCTGCGCTCGAAGGCGAAGATCGGGTGGTCCTCGGTGAGTTCCGGCCCGAGGGTGTCTCTCGCGAGTTTTGTGAGGTCGATGTTCTGCGCCAGCTCCGCCGTCGGTCGCTGGCGTCGTTGCGTAAAGAGGTCGAGCCGGTCGAGCAGGCGGCATTCGCCCGGTTCCTCCCGGCGTGGCACAACATCCCGGCCGAAAGGCGCGGCATGGACAGCCTCGTCGAGTCGCTCGGCATGCTCACTGGCGCAGCGCTGGTTGCCTCAACGATCGAGGCCGACGTATTGCCGGCGCGCGTGCGCGGCTTTCGCCCATCGATGCTCGACGAACTCTGCACGGCAGGCGAGTTGGTGTGGATCGGTGCCGGTGCGGTCGGTGCGAAAGACGGTCGTATCCGCCTCTGTTTCGCCGATCAGTTGGCGCTGCTGTCACCCGGCTGGGAAGAACGTGACCGACCCGAAGGTGCGATGCACGATGCGATCCGTACGTTGCTCGCCGAACGGGGCGCCAGCTTCTGGGGCCAGCTGCGTGCCGCGGCGCCTGGTTCGCTCGACCCGGAAATCCTTGCTGCACTGTGGGATCTCGTGTGGGCAGGTGAAGTCACAAACGACTCGCTGGCCCCGCTACGCGCCGTGCTCGGCGGTGCCAAGGTCAAGGCCGGCTCGAAGCACTCGACGAAGTCGACAACGCGTCGCGGTGGTCGGCCGCGACCGGGACGGTTGAATCGCATCGGCCCACCTGCTGGGCAAGGGCGGTGGAGCCTGGTCGCACCGCTGCTCCTCCCTGCAGTGCACCCAACCGAAGCGTCACATGCACAAGCGCTGCAAATGGTTGAGCGGTACGGCGTGGTTACCCGCGAGGCGGTCTTGGCCGAGGGCATCGCCGGGGGCTTCACCAGCGTCTATGGGGTACTGAAGGTGCTCGAAGAGCGCGGCCAGATCCGCCGCGGCTACTTCGTCGACGGTCTTGGAGCGGCTCAGTTCGCAGTGCCCGGCGCGGTCGATCGGTTGCGTGCGGCACGCGAAACGCCTGACGCGCTGCTGCATCCCGAGAACGTCCCCGACCCAATCGTGCTGGCCACCACCGATCCGGCCCAGCCGTTCGG
>JBNMOS010000038.1:0-25119 GCA_051275435.1 Ilumatobacter sp. | reverse complement strand
CTCACGATCACGAGCACGACGATGGTCAGCACTGCTGGCGCCATGGCCATCAGGCTCGAGTTTGCTCCTTCAACGATGCCCAGCGTCTTCAACTGCAACACCGTCGCCTGCACGATGCCGAAAAGTAGCGCGCCCAGCATCACGCCGTATGAACGCCACGCGCCGAAGTAGACGAGTGCGATGGCAATAAAGCCCTGACCCGATGTGAGGTTCTGCTGGAAGATGCCGACCTCGAGCGCAAGTGCTGCGCCTGCGAGTGAGGCCATGGTGCTCCCGATCAGCATGGTGGCGAGGCGAGTCTTGTTGACGCTCACGCCGAGCGTGTCCGCTGCCTCTGGGGTTTCCCCAACAGCGCGGATGTTGAGACCGAACGTGGTCTTGTTGATCATGAACCAAACAAGCGGCACGAGGGCGAAGGCGAAGTACACGGGCAAGCTGTGCTGGAAGAATATTTCGCCGATCTTCGGGATGTCACTGAGCAGCGGGATGTTGACCTCGCCCAGGCCGCGGATCGGCTTCGGGGTACCGACGTTCTTCTGGAACAGTAGATCGGTGAACCCGAGGCCGAACAGATAGACGCCGATGCCGCTGATGCCCTGCTCGGCGTGCATGACCAGCGTGATGAACGCATACGCCAGGCCCATGAAGAGACCGACGACGATCGCCCCGATGATTCCGTAGACGGCGCTGCCGGTTTCGAGGGTGACGTAATACGCCGAGAATGCACCGAGCAACATGACGCCTTCGACACCAAGGTTGAGCACACCGCTACGTTGGCCGATCGTTTCGCCGAGGCCGGCGAGCAGGAAGGGCGTTGCCAGGCGGATGCCCGAGGCCAGCGTCGCAACGAGTACCGAGACCGTGAAGAAATCACCCATCGGATTCCTCCGACGCTGCGACCGACACTGCGGGTTCAGTGCCCCGTTCAGGCGCGGGTTCCGGTGGCGCAGATCCGGTGCCACGGGAGCGTCCGCTGCCCACCGCTTCGGCCCACGCCCGGAGGCGCGTCTGCAGCTTGAGGCTGCCGACAACGAACAACACGACAATGCCGTTGAGCGCCACGATGAGAGCTGCCGGAACCTGCAATTCCTGCTGGAGTGCGATCCCTCCGGTGAGCATGCCTCCAAAGAAGAACGACGCCGGGATCACTGCGAGCGGCGACAGGCCACCGAACAGTGCTGCGACGATGCCGTTAAAGCCGGCGCTCTGGGTAAAGCCCGATGCGCCGCCTTCAGCAATGAGGCGGTGCGACTCGGAACCGAACACCAATACCGCCCCCGCAACGCCGGCACACGCTCCAGAGAATGCAAGAGCCTGAACGATGCTCTTCTTCACCGGCATGCCTGCGTACCGCGAGGCGTTGGCGTTGTGGCCGACGGCGCGGAGCCTGACCCCAAGCGCCGAGCGGAACAACAGGATGTGACCGAGCATCGCGATCAAAATCGCGATCATCACGCCGAGGTGTAGGCGGGTATCACCGGGCAGGAGCGGAAGGTCGGCGTTCGCGCTGAGACGTTCGGTCTGCTGGATTTTGATTGCGCCCGACGCCTTGTCCGTCAGCAAGTCCTGGAGCAGGAAGCTGAGGAACTGCGCCGCGACCAGGTTCATCATGATGGTGGACAGGATCTCGTTCACCCCGGCATACGCCTTGAGCACCCCGGGGATCGCACCCCAGATGCCGCCACCGATTGCTCCACCGACAAGCACGAGCGGAACCAGCAGGATTCGCGGCAGGTCAGGAAGCGCCAGCGCAACCGTGGTCGACACAATGGCTCCGGCAATTATTTGGCCCTCACCGCCGATGTTGATGACGCCGGCCCGGAACGCAATACAGATGCCGACGCCGACCAGCAGCAGCGGCATTGCCTTGATTGACGTGTCGGCAAGTTCGTCCCATCCGCCGAAAGCACCGTCGACCAACGCTGCATAGCCAGTGATCGGGTTGGCTCCGAGTGTCAGCAACATCACGGCGCCGAGCGACAGCGCGACGACCACCGCCGCCGCAGGAACAGCGAGGCCAACAAACGGCGCCAGCAGCGAGGCAGCCGAGCGTCCGCTCGATTTTAGTTCGTCTTGAGCGTTGCCTGAGGCTCGCTCGTCGTGCTTGGTGTTCAATCGGCCCCCAGTGAACTCACCTTGCGTTTCGGGGAGATTAACAAAACGTCAAAGACGCGCTGAAACTTCCCCCGCAAGGTGCAGCTCAGTCGAGTCGCACCGGCAGGCCCTCAGCTGCGTTGAGGAGCGCAATCAAGGTCGGCAAGTGCTCGTCGGCGCCGCCGCCGGCAGAGGCGGTGACTGCACCGTTGGAACCGAGTAGAAACCGTGGGCCCTCGGCCGCTTCGAACCGCTCCGATTCGAGATACAGCCGTGGCTTCAACTCGGCCGGGTCGCCCGTCTCGGGGCAGAACGTCAGGCAGTTGCCACACTCGTTGCACAGTTCGCTAAACACGAGGTACTGCTGACGGCCGGCGATGTCGGCGAAGATTCCGTCCGGATCCGCGTCGGCCTTTGGCGTCGGCAGCTTGAAGAACGCGTCGTTCGGACAAACCGTGACGCAAAAGTTGCATGCCACACAGCCCCACATCTCCAGGTCGTGCTCGACCTCTCGAGGCAGCTTCTCGTTGCCGGCCAACTCGTATTTGCCCTTCGACGCACCGAGCACATCGACGAGATGCTCGGCCACCGTGTCACGGTGGCCGGCCTGGCGGGCCGCATCGAGTGACGTGCTGCGGAACTCATCGAGGTTTGTCGCCCCGCTGGCGACGACAGCGGCCGTCAGCGCCTTGAGCATCGGCGCGAGACGTCCGTATCCGCCGGGCTTCAGCAGGTCGGAGCACACGCTCGCCGGTCGGACGCCCATGGCGACTGCCTCCGCGAGGTTTTCCTTGTCGATACCAGCGGAGAAGCTGACCATGATGTCGCCGTCGTGACCGGGAATCATCAGTTGGCCGGGCAATGCATCTGCCAGCATGTCCAGGACTGCAGTGGCCAGGACGTGTAGCGGTGGACCTGACAGGTACATCGTCTGATCGGGCATCCACTGTTTGTGGTTGTCGACGACGAGCGTGTTCGTCAACTTGATGCCGAACCGATGATTGCGATCCTTGGCGTACGTATTGAGTTCGCCGATCAACGAGATCGCCCGTTCGAGTTGCAGGTCCTCTTCGAACGCCTTCGGTACGAGCTTGACGTCTGCGTATCCGAGTTCGGCGTGCACGATCTCGTCGACACGGTCAGGGCCGAGCAGCGTCGGGTTGAGTTTGACGATCATGTCGAGGTCGTGAACGTCGATCAGGTGCTTGGTAATTTGCTCGATTTCATCCGGCGGGCAGCCGTGGAAGGTCGACAGGGTGACCGTGTCAGAAATCGTCGGAGAGAATTCGAGGTCGACGAACTGTGCGAACACGCCGCTCGGATCGGCGGCAATCTCCGGGCGGAGCCGTTCAATTTCGACTGACGCGTCACGCATCGCGTCGATGAACCCGGCGACCTTTGGCGTCTGAATCCCGGCGAGGTCGTAGCCAACGGACATGTCGAACACGTGCGGACCTGCGTCGCCCGTCTCGGGATGACCCACGTATTCACGAAGCGGTTCCCAGTTGCGGAGGATCTCGATGATCATCCACGCCTTCGTGTACTCCTCCACACTTTGGGCGACGAACAATTCCTGACTCCACTCGATGTTGTAGCCAACGGTCTGCATGTCGATGCAAGGTCGAGCGATCTCGAGTTCGTCGAGCACCTGGACGGTCTTCAACTCGAAGAGACGTGAACCGCCGAGCCACGACAACACGATGTTCTGGGCCATCTGGCTGTGGGGTCCTGCAGCTGGCCCGACCGGTGTTGCTGCTGGTCGGCCGAGAAACTCGAACGACAGATCAACATCAGGGTCGGGCTTCCAGAAGCGCGCGGTCGGCAGGTCGAAGATCCGCTTGCGCGTCTCCCATTCGTGGCCTATTCGACCGAGCAGCATGCTCAGCGACATCGGTGTGAGCGGCGGAGCATCGTGAGCCATCCCAGCACTTTACAAACCGTAAAGACGTGAGTGCAATGTCCCAGACATCGATCGGCGTCTTGTCCAATCCCCTCGGGCAGAAACTCGACCCCCTGATCAGCGGTGCAGGGCGTTCAGATAGCTGTAAACGGTGATTCTGCTGATGCCAACGGCCTCAGAAACGTCCTCGACGGCGCGCCGCAACACGAAGGCGCCGAGTTCGTCAAGACGCCTGATCGCTTGCTGCTTCTCGGGCCGGCTGAGCGTCGGGAGCGGTGCGCGCATCTCTGCTTCGACTCGCGCGACAATCCGATCGAGTGAACCGTGAATTGGCGGAAGCCGGGCGCCACCGACGACGTTGCCGTCCCAGACCAGCGGCACGTCAGAGCCGTCGACATCGCCAGGCCGAACCGACTGCGCGCCCGTGGCATCCATGAGCGGCTGCAGTGCAGCGATCAGCGGGTGCGGGTCAGCCACATGGCAGATCGTAGAGCGTTGGTCGTCACACGGCGCCAATGCGTGCGTCTGCAGGCTCAGGCCTCGAGCGCGGCATGCAGGCGGACGGCCTGTTCGGCGGCCTTGGCACGGACCTCATCGGCGTCGACGCGGGTCGCAACACCATCACGCAATGCCGGCTCGCCATTGATGTCGACATCAATGGCACGGATCGTCGGGGTGAACGCAACGTGCCAGGGCTCGATTTTTGCATATGACCAGGTGACTCGATCGTCTTTCGCTTCCGGGAAGAGCTCCCAGCCCCCCTCCAACCACGACCAGGCCGCATCAGGGCTCGCCTCGACGTCGTGGTCCCGCTGTGTGACGTACGCCAATTGAAATTCGGCGAGCATGTCGGCGCCGATGCCGTCGGTTCCGAGCGCGGTCGGGTTACTGAACCGAGCCGGGTTCGCGTACCCAACCGAGTTGTTCATGTTCGACCGAGGGTTATGCACGATCGTTCCACGCAGGCCGTGATCGTCAGGCAGGTGGACGCCGTGAATGAGCATCCAATTGTCGCGCGTGAGTTCGCGAATGCGTTCTTCGACGCCGATGTCGTCGAGTCCCTCGGCCACATGGATATGCACGCCGACTCCGTGCTTCTCTGCCAAAGCAGCCGCTGCCACAAGCGAGTCGTCCGAACAGGTGAACGCAGCATGCACACCGACCATCCCCTTCCGCATGCCGTCTCCGGCGGTCACGAGTTCCTGGAGGTACCGGTCGTTCTCGGCTAACCCGAGCGCAGCGCCGTCGACACCGTGCCGGTCGGTGATGCCGTAACACGTGTTGATCCGCACACCAATCTCGTTGACAGCACCGGCGATGACCGACAGCGATCCTTCGATGGCATTGGGCGATTCGTGATGATCGATGATCGCCGTCGTGCCCGCTTCGAGTGCTTCGAGCGCGCCAAGTTTCGCCGACCATTCGATCATGTCGAGATCAAGCGCTGTATCGAGCCGCCACCAGACGTTCTCAAGAATCCCGAGGAAATTCAACGGTGTCGTCGGCGGCGCGGGCATGCCCCGCGCGAGCGACGAGTAGAGGTGGTGGTGCGCGCAGACGAGGCCTGGCGTGGCGCCCCGCTCAGCCACGGTTGGCTCCCGTTCGGTCGCGAGGCGACTGGTTCATCTCAGGTCCAGGCACTGGATCGCTCCCGGTTGCTCTCATTGATCATCGGGAGTTCGTTGTGCCACGTGCCGGAGTGCTGACGGAGCGCAGCAGCCACTGCGCCAGCCGTCGGCACGAGGCCGATTTCGCCGACACCCTTGATGCCATACGGCGAGTCGGGCTGAGCAGCTTCGACAAGAATCACATCGACAGTCGGCATGTCTTTCGGTCGGATGATGTCGAGGGACTTCAGGGTGGTGTTGGTCGGACGACCGGTCTCGTCACAGGGGAATCCCTCGGTCATCGCGTAGCCCAGACCCATATGGACAGCGCCTTCGATCTGACCTTCACAGAGCATTGGGTTGACTGCTCGGCCAACGTCGTGTGCGGCCGTGACGTTCTCGACTGTTCCGTCCTCGGCGAGCACGACGACCTGCGCCGCGTAACCGAACGTGGAGTGGATGATCGGGTTCTCGATCGGTTCGCCGGCTGCCTTCGCCGCCGCGATCTCGCCAAGCGAATTGGTCCAGTCGACGCGGTACTCGCCCTCGTAGTCGACACCTACTTCGCGACCACCAGCGATAGCTGCTTCGCACGCCGCCTTGACCGAGCCGGCGCCCATCAGGGTGCCGCGGCTACCCGTGGTCTGCCCCGCACCGAGTTCCCGCGTCGAGTCGACGATGACATCAATCTGCTCGGCCTCGATGCCCAGTTCCTCGATCGCGACCTGCATGACGACGGTGTGGACGCCCTGGCCCATCTCGGTCCAGCAGTGACGAATCTCGACTCGCCCGTCTGCCCGGAAGTGCACGACGGCCTTGGCAATCTCTTTGAAGCCGTTACCGAGGCCAGAGTTCTTCAACCCGAGGCCCATACCAACCGACTTGCCGGCGGCGACAGCAGCGTCGTACGCAGGCTTCACAGCGTCGAGGCATTGACGTGCGCCCTTGCAACCGTCATCCATCACCTGGCCGGGGCCCCACGTGTCACCGGGCATCACAACGTTGCGGTCGCGGATCTCCCAACCCGAGATACCAACCTGCTCGGCCAGCCGATCGAGCACGCCCTCCATCGCGAACTGCGCCTGGTTGGCACCAAACCCACGGAACGCTCCGCACACCGAGTTGTTCGTGCGAGCAGCGATGGCTTCGACGTCGACGTTGCCGACGACATAGGGACCAGTTGCGTGACCGGCCGCCCGTTCGAGCACCTTCATGCCGACGGATGCGTACGGACCGGAGTCGCCGATCATGCGGACCTTGATTGCCGTGAGCTTGCCGTCGGCGTCGCAGCCGGCGACGTACTGCATCCGAATCGGGTGGCGCTTCGGGTGCATCAACAACGACTCTTCGCGCGACAACGTGATCTTGACCGGTGCTTCCAGATGCCACGCCGCAAGCGCCGTGTGCGCCTGGTTCGACATGTCTTCCTTGCCGCCGAACGCGCCACCGTTGGAGACGAGTTCGGTCGTGACACGGCTGGTGTCGATGTCGAGCATCGCAGCGATGTCGTTGCGATCGTCCCAAATTCCCTGACCACCGGAATACACGTAGAGGCCAGGTTCCCCCTCGCCCTCACCCACCCGGGTCGGAACGGCGAGCGTCGATTCGGGTTCGAGAAATGCGTGCTCGATGCGCTGCGTCTGGAAGGTCTCCGACACCGTGAACGACGATGATGCGAGGGCCGCGTCAGCGTCGCCGCGGGTATACGCGGACGTCGAGAGGATGTTCCCGTCGAGCTCCCACACAGCGGGCTCAGACGAGGCAATGACCCGGACCGGATCGACCATTGGTTCGTGAACTTCGTATTCAACGACGACGAGCTCGGCCGCAGCACGGGCGATCTGTCGCGTGTCAGCAACGACAACTGCAAGCACATCGCCGAGGTATGAGGTGCGTCCACCGACCGGAATCATGATCGGCCAGTCCTTGTGGATGATCCCGACGCGCTTCACACCGGGGATGTCCGCAGCCGTGTACACGCCGCGCACACCTTCCACCGCGAGTGCCGCGGACGCGTCGATCGAGGTGATGTCGGCGCGAGCGTGGTCGGTGAGGCGCAGGGCGCCGTGGAGACAGCCCGGCGGGTTCATGTCGTCGATGAAGTCGCGAATGCCGATCGACAGCTCGCGGCCTTCGTACTTGATGCCTCGCGAACCGACGCCGCGGGGTTGCACCACAACGGGGATGTCATCTTGAGCCAATGCTTCGACAGCGTCGAGGACCTTGATGTAGCCGGTACAGCGGCAGAGGTGGGCACCCAGATGACGCGACGCCTGCTCGCGTGTCAGGTTCGCACCGTTCTTGTCGATCAGTGCCTTCGTTCGGACGACGATGCCCGGTGTGCAGAAGCCACACTGCAGCGCGCCGCATGCAGCGAACGCGTCGGCCATCCGACTCACTTCAGCTGGGTCGAAGCCTTCGAGCGTCGTGACCTCTCCGCCGTCGATCTTCTCCATCGATGTCTGGCACGAGACACGCGCCTTGCCGCCAATGAGCACGGTGCAGCAACCGCACTGACCCGTTGGGGAGCAACCGTCTTTCGCCGACGTGATGCCGAGTTCGTCGCGGAGTGCCGCCAGCAGGTGCGGATGGTCGTCACGGGCGGTGACCTTCTCGCCGTTGAGGATAAATTCGCTCATGAGGTGACTCCGTCTTCCTTGGTCGCGCCGGGCGCAATTGCGCCCTTCTGTGCTGTGATTCGTGCGTAGACCTCGGGGCGCCGGTAGCGCTCGAAGTCGAACAGCGTCTCTTTGTATTGCTTGCACCAGTCGAGGTCGCACCGGGCCGTGATCAGCTCGTCGCCAATCGTGACGGCCTGCGCAACGATCTGACCAGACGGCGCGATGATCGCCGATTGCGCGAGCGACTCAACGCCCTCTTCAATGCCGCCTTTGGCAACACCGACAACCCAGGTGCCGTTCTGGTAGGCGCCGGCCTGCATCACCAGGTGGTTGTGGAATCCGGCAAGCGCGTTCTGCGTGGGGTCGGGGGCGTAGAACATCGGCGTGTTGTAGCCAATCATCACCAACTCGACACCCTGCAATCCCATGACTCGGTAGGTCTCGGGCCAACGCCGGTCGTTGCAGGTGGCCATCCCGACGACACCGTCGAATGCTTCGAAGACCGGAAAGCCCTCGTTGGACTCTTCGAAGTACCGCCGCTCGAGATGCTGGAACTGGCGCCATGGCTCGTGTGCTTCATGGCCGGGGATGTGGACCTTACGGAACCGGCCCACGATCGTGCCGTCGCGTTCGACCAGGATCGTCGTGTTGAAACGATGAGCCACGCCGTCATCATCAGGTTCGGTGAGTTCGGCGTACCCGAGGCTGAAACCGACACCGAGTCGCTTGGCCTCATCAAACAGCGGCTGCGTTTGCGGGCCCGGCATCGAGCGCTCGTAATACGAGTCAAGCTCGGTCGTGTCGCCCGAGATGTTCGAAGCGTCTCCCTCATCGAGGTACCAGCGCGGGAAGAACGTGGTGAGCGCCAACTCGGGGAAAACCACCAGGTCGCAGCCCGCCACAGCGCCCTGCTGCAAGAGGTCGATCAGGCGCGCGATGACCGTCGTGCGCTGCTCGGTACGAGCAATGGGCCCGAGTTGGGCGGCGCCGACAGTGAGATAGCGAGACATCAGAAATCTGTTTCTGCGAGGGTGAGCATCGTTCGGAGCAGCACATTGGCCCCTGCTTCAAGATCTGCCGGTTCGGTGTATTCGGTGACGTTGTGGCTGATCCCATTGACGCTCTTCGTGAAGATCATCGCTGTCGGGCACACCCGAGCGAACATTTGAGCATCGTGACCGGCCCCTGATGGCATTCGGCGATGCGTCAGGCCGGCTGCCTCAGCTGCCTGTTCGACGATGTCGATGACACGTGGGTCGAAGTCGACCGGCTCGAAACGGGCGAGCGTGCGGGTCTGCACACCGACTCCTTCACGCTCCGCGACCTGGGCGACAAAGCCGCGGAACTTGGTCTCGGCGTGCTGCAACACTTCTTCGTCGGTATTTCGGAGGTCAACGGTCAGAGTGGCAACCGACGGCACGACGTTGACAAGATTTGGGGTGAGGTTGATTGCCCCGACAGTCGCGACTTGCGGCTCGCCGAACTCGGCCGTCAGCTCGCGTACGAAGGTCACAATTTTCGACGCAACGTAGGCGGGATCATGGCGGAGGTGCATCGGCGTGGTGCCGGCGTGACACGACTGTCCCTGCAGCGTCAGCTCGGTCCACGAGATGCCCTGTACGCCCTCGACGACGCCGATGGTGATGTCTTCGTCTTCGAGGACCGGGCCCTGTTCGATGTGCAGTTCGACGAACGCATGCGGCGCAGGCCCAGGAATCGGGGCCGGACCGGCGTAGCCGATGCCGTCGAGTTCCTCGCCGACTACAGCTCCGTCACGATCTTCGATGAGGAGCGCATCTTCGAGCGGCAGACCGCCGACGTACACGAGGCTGCCAAGCATGTCCGGCTGGAAGCGGGCACCCTCTTCGTTGGTGAAGAACCCGACGGCGAGGGGCCGGACAAGTTTGAGCCCTGCGGCGATCACCGTTTCGATGACTTCAATGCCTGCAAGCACCCCAAGATTGCCGTCGTACTTACCACCGGTTCCGACCGTGTCGATGTGCGAACCAGTCATGACCGGCGGAGTCCCGGGCGCGAACCCTGGCATCGTCGCAATCACGTTGCCGATGCCGTCGATCGTGACATCGAGGCCGAGGTCGCGCATCCAGGTGACGACGAGGTCGCGGCCGCCCTTATCTTCGTCGGTCAGCGCAAGCCGAGCACACCCGGTCGTTCCAGGAATCGCACCGATCTCCCCGAGTGCCTCGATGCGCGCCACCAACCGTTTGGGATCAATTGACATTTCCTCAGGCGCGCCGTTGTTCACCAGGCAGACAGTAACAAAAATGCTTTACAAAACGTCAAGGATCGGTCGGCGGTTCATTCTGCATTCATCGTTGCGTCATGGCGCGCAGAGCAGCATGAGTAATCTGGCCATATGGCGAACGCACATCTCGAAGTTTTCGTGGAGCCGTTCCGCGAGAATGATCCCGGCCCGCACGTCACGGCCGTGATCGAGGCCGCGACCGCTGCTGGCCTCCATCCCGACATGGGCCCGTTCGCCACCGAAATCGAGGGTGACATCGAAGTGCTGGCAGATGCCATCGCCGAAATGATCCGGGCCGGATTCTCCAAAGGCGCCACCGCGATGCAGTTGCGCATCGAAACCACCTGAGCCGTCCTGCCCCCGTCACACTTTGGTCAGACCAAAGTGCGACGCGCCGCGGCCTCGTGAAATGGCTGTCAGCGGGTGCGCGTGAGAATGCGTAGCGACCCGGTGGCCGAGCGTTCTGTAAAGCGACCCGACGCGAGTGCTGGCAGATAAATCTGCTCGTACGGCGGCCGGCCCCCTTCTCCCGGATCCGGAAACACGTCGTGGATTGCCAGCGAGCCGCCCACTGCAACGTGTGGCGTCCAACGTTCATAGTCGAGCCGGGCCGGTTCTTCACCGTGGCCGCCGTCGATAAAGAGCAAGCTCAACGGAGTGGTCCATGCCGCGCCAATCGTCGGCGCACGCCCGACCAAGCCCACGACGGAGTCTTCGAGGCCAGCGTCGTGAATCGTCGCCCGAAAGAACGGCAGCGTGTCCATCTTGCCGATGCGGTCGTCGACGACTTCGACGTCGTGGTGATCCCAGCCGGCCTGGTTCTCTTCAGAGCCGCGGTGATGGTCGAGCGCGAACAGCAAGATGCCTGCGTTTTCGGCGACATCGCCGAGCCACACCGTTGACCGGCCGCAGTACGAGCCGAGTTCGAGCATCGGCATTCCAGGCAACGCCGCAGTTGCAGCGGTCGCCGCCTCCCACAGCGCATCACCCTCTTCAGCGGGCATGAAGCCCCTGGTGCTCAGCGCAAGCGAACGACGGCCCTCAGACAGCATGGCGACAGTCAATCGTTCAGCTCGACCAAGTGTTCCAGTGAATGATCGTGTCGGGATCGGGCCGCATCGCAGTCTTGAAGTCGGTCCCCTTCGTATAGGCGAGCGGACTGAGTACGGCTTGCTGCACCGAGTCAAACGGGATCCCGACGACATCGGCGATCTGCTCTTCCATCATCAAGCCGACGGTGGTCCAGCATGTGCCGAGCCCGCGAGCGCGCGCCGCCAACATGAAACTCCACATTGCCGGGAGCACGTTGCCCATCGACGATGCTGCGGACATTGCCGGTGCACCGTCGAGTCGACCGGCCTTCGTGCAGGCAATCACCAGCGCCGGGGCCTCACCCATGTGGGCTGCCAGGTATTCGGCCGAGTCGGTCACACGGTCCTGCTGCGCCTGGCCCTCGGCCGTTTCGCGCTGCAGCGATCCGGCGTAGACGCCGTCCATGCCGCGGTAAATGTCAAAGCACTTGCCGTAGATCTCACCGATTGCAGCCCGTTTTGCCGGGTCGGTGACAACGACGAACTGCATCGTCATCGTGTTCGAACCGGATGGCGACTGCATCGCCATCGCGACGCACTCGCGAATCAGCTCGTCCTCGACTGGCCGATCAAAATCGAGTCGTTTGCGCACCGCACGGGTGGTGGAAAGCAACTGGTCGGAAGACAAATCGAGCTGTGACATGCCGTGACACTAGGACGGGCGACCAATTTGGGCTCGAACCGTGGCAACATTGGCGGGGCATGACCGCTGACAGCGAAATCCCCCACTATCCAGCCGAGCCGACACCGAGCAATCAGGCCGCACTTGACAATCTGGTCAAGTTGCTCGACCTCGAGGTGATTGAGGTCAACATGTTCCGGGGTGCGTCAACTGATGAAGATCGTCAGCGAGTCTTCGGCGGCCAGGTCGCCGGCCAGGCCCTCGTCGCGGCGGCGCGCACAATCGACGAGCCCGGCCGCATGGTCCACTCGCTCCACGCCTACTTTCTTCGACCCGGCGACCCGACGACACCGATCCTCTACGAAGTCGACCGGATTCGCGACGGCCGCAGCTTCGCGACCCGCCGCGTCGTGGCGATCCAGCACGGCAGAGCCATCTTCAACCTGCAGGCCAGCTTCCACAACGAGGAGCCAGGTCTCGACCATCAGCTCTCGATGCCGACGGGCCTCCCCGAACCCGAGTCGCTTCCCGATTTCAAGACGCGCAATGCGCCATACGCAGACCAGCTCGGCGACTACTACGAACAGCCTCGACCGATCGACCTGCGTTATGTCACCGGTGATCCAATGAGTCGCAAGGGCGAGAAGTCGACCTCCCAGCAGGTCTGGCTACGCACGAACGGCCAGCTCCCAGACGACCCGGTGCTGCACGCCTGCATCGTCACGTACGCAAGCGACATGACGCTCCTCGACACCGCGATCCTTCCGTTCGGCATGTCATGGGCGAGCGGCGACGTACAGATGGCCAGCCTCGACCATGCCATGTGGTTCCACCGTCCGTTCCGCGCAGATGACTGGCTGCTCTACGACCAGACCGCCCTCAGCACCTCGTCAGCGCGCGGCCTTGCTGGGGGTGCGATCTTCACCTCCGACGGACGCCTCGCAATCAGCGTGGTGCAAGAAGGCCTGACCCGGATTGGTCGGTCGTGACCCGGCGTGGCATCGCCATCGCGTCCATAGTCGGGGCTGCGCTCGCCGTTGCCGCATGCGGTGCTGGATCCGAATCAGCAGGGACAAATCCTCCAAACGACCCGGCAGTGACGTTCGCGACCGTCCCGGAATCCGAGGAGTCATCAACCGCCTCGGAAGCCGCTGATGTCGCACCTGCCGAGTCGATCGCGACGACGCTCCCCGAACTTGCACCCTCCGCTCACGCCGATTTGCCCACTGGCACGCCCGAGGAGCTATCGACAACTCCGGCAACCACCATCGCTTCGGGCCCACTGCCGATTCCGGTCGTGGCCCTGGTCGACGCTGGCCAATTCGACACTCCCGTCGAGTTGTTCAGCCGTATCGGTGACCCCCGCAATTTCGTCGTCGAGCAGAACGGCCGAATAGTGGCCGTTGACGACCTGTCATCGGTCGTGGTCCTCGACATCACCAACCTCACTGCGGCCGACGGCGAGCGCGGCTTGCTCGGCGCAGCGTTCCACCCCGCTCAAGACTTCGCGTATGTGCACTACAACGATGCCAACGGCACGACCGTCCTTGACGAGTACGCCATTGACCCCGTCACGGCAGTGTTCGACCCCAACAGCCGTCGCGAGGTACTGACCGTCCAGCAGCCATTCGGCAACCACAACGGAGGAGAGCTCGCCTTCGGCCCCGACGGGCTGCTGTATCTCGGGCTTGGTGACGGTGGAGCAGCCAACGATCCTGAGCGCAACTCGCTCGCGCTTGCGAGTCGACTCGGAAAAATTCTGCGCATCGACCCGCTGGAATCGGGCAACGAACCGTTCACGACCCCGGCCGACAATCCGTTCGTTGATGTCGAGGGTGCCGACCCGACGATCTGGGCGCTCGGCCTCCGCAACCCCTGGAAATTCTCGTTCGACGCACCGACCGGCGATCTCTGGATTGCCGATGTCGGGCAGGGCGACCTCGAAGAGATCAACTTTGCACCCGCAATCGACGGCCAGGGCGCTGGCCGCGGCCTCTCGTTTGGGTGGAGCGCCTTCGAAGGGACCGCACGCTTCAACGATGATCAAGACCCCGATGGCCACACTCCGCCGATCGTTGAATACAACCACGATGAAGGCAACTGCTCGGTGAGCGGTGGCGTCGTCTACCGCGGCGATGCCATTGCCGACCTGCAGGGGTGGTTCGTCTACGGCGACTTCTGCTCAGGACAGATCTGGGGATATGACACGACATCGCAGCCCGGTGCGCCGATCATCGTCGAACTGGCTCAGCAACCCAACCTTGCAGCAATCGCCATCGGCGGCGAGGGTGACCTCTTCGCCGTCAGCAACATTGGCACCGTGAGCCGCTTCGTACCGGCCTAACTTGCTCGACCACATCACTTCGTCTGCGTGATGGTTTTGGTCAACATGTTGGCCAAAACCATCACGCAGACGGCTGAGCAGGCCGAAGTAGGTCAGCCGACTCGCTCGAAGTCGACGCGGCGTTCTGCAGGGTCGGCGTTGATCAGCTTGACCTGGATGTCGTCGCCCGGATCGACGTTGCGTGCGACTACTCGGGCGACCACAGCAGGATCGCGGACCTGGATACGTGCGCCGCGGTCGTCTTCGTCGGTGACCACCGCATCAAACACTTCGCCCTCACGGCCCTGCAACACGACCGCCTCGGCGAGATCGATCGCAGCACGGTCGACGCGGTTTGCGCGACTGTCTCCCTGACGCATGGCCTGAGGCAGTTCGGCGAACGCCAGCTCAACCTCATCGGGAACGGCATCACCGTTGGCGACGGCCAAGGCAGCTTCGATTACATAGCGGTCCGCCAGGCGACGGAGCGGTGCGGTGACGTGGCTATAGGTCGCAGCGACAGCGGAATGCCACGGCTTTTCGTTCGGATCGTATGGCTCGTAGGAAGCGCCGCCACTGGCTCGGCGAACAGCGAGGAGGAAGGCCGACGTTTTTGGATCATCCTTCGGCAACGATTCGTTGAACGAGGCCAGCGACTGATCTTTCGACCACTGCAGCCCGAAGGCCCGCGCCGTGTGACGCAGCCGGCCAAGGCGGCTCTCGTCGACGGCAGGCATCGTGCGGAAGAGGCCGGTCTTGGCAGCAAAGAGAGCGTCGGCGACTGCCATGTTCGTGGCGAGCGACATCGCGGCGTTCTGGTTTTCGGCGTCGTTGCGCGGCCGGAACTGGAGTGCGAAGCCACCGTCGGTGCGCACGACTTCTTGCTCGGGCATCTGAATGCGATCGGCACCGCGAGCCTGCTCGCCAATCTCGAACCGGCGGGCGAGTTCAGGAAACGCCGCTGGAAGATCGGCCGGCGTCACCGTCGAATAGGCGAGTTTCGCTCGGTTCCGGATCATTGACCGTTCGACACCGTCGAGGCGAACCCCGCCATCAGCAGCAATCTTGACCGTGAAAACGACGGCCGGTTTCGGGCCGCCTGGCAGGAGACTTCCGGCGTCTTCTGCGATGCGTGGCGGATGGAGACCGGCGCGGGCATGCGGCATGTACACGGTGACACCCCGCTTCCACGCTTCATGGTCGATGGCGTCGCCGGGCCGCACGAACCAGCCGACGTCGGCAATGGCGTAATGCAGCACGACGTCGTCGCCCGACATTTCGATGGCGAACGCCTGGTCGAGGTCGGTGCTGCTCGCCGGATCAAGAGTGAGGAAGTGCATGTCGGTCCGATCGACGTGCGGCGACCGACCCTCGCCGAGCGGTCGTTCGGCTGCGACATCGGCTGCTGCTACCACCTCCGGCGGATACGCACCTGGAACATCGAAGTCGACCTCCAACTGGGCGAACCCTTCCCGGAAGTCATCGAGCATCTCCGACGGCATGCGCATGCACGCACGATACGACGTACTCACGGACACCTAACGTTCGGCTACCTAACAGAAGCTCAGCGGCCCCTCGAACAGACCGGACTGTCACACCCAGGTCAGACCAAAACGTGACACGCAGACCACAGAACCCTCACCAGCAGCCGCTCATCTTCAACAGTTCTCAGGGCGCTCAGGTGATCCGAGGACAAGGCGCGCCACGACGAAGTTGCCCTCCGGCAACGAGGAGTTGGCGGAACGCAGTGATCGGATCACCTGTGCGCCCTGTGCGGCCTGAGCTAGCGGCGGGCGCCCATGAACATGCCTTTGAGCGCTTCGTAGTGCTCGATGACATGACCGGCGCCGAGGACGACAGCTTCAAGTGGCACGTTCGACATTCGCACAGGAACTTGGGTTTCCCGTTCGATCCGTTCGGCGAGCCCACGCAGCAGACCGCCGCCGCCAACGAGATACATGCCACGCACGAGGAAGTCTTGAGACAGTTCGGGCGGCGCTTTCGACAGGCATCGAATGACCGACGCAACGATCGACGAGATGACGTCTTCGATGGCGAACCGCACCTCTTCGGGCGTGAGTAGCACAGTCTTCGGGAGGCCCGTCATGAGGTCGCGCCCGCGCACCTCGGCCTGGTTCTCGTCGTGCGTCGGGTCAGCTGACCCAATCGCGACTTTGATCTCCTCGGCTGTCCGCTCGCCGATCGCGATGCCATGTTCGCGGCGGACGTAGTTTTGGATGGCCGCGTCGATGTCGAACGATCCGACCCGAACTGCTTCGAGAGCAACGATGCCGCCGAGCGAAATGACCGCGGTTTCTGAGGTGCCACCGCCGATGTCGATGACCATGTTGCCGACGGGCTCATCGATCGGCAAGTCGGCGCCGATCGCTGCGGCCATCGGCTGTTCGATCAGGTTCGCGTCAGCGGCTCCTGCTCGGCGGGCGGCGTCGGTGACTGCGCGGCGCTCGACCTCGGTGATCGCGGATGGCACGCAGATGACGACCTTGGGACGTGTAAATCGGCTGACGCCGACGCGCTGCAGCAACAGCCGGATCATGCGTTCGGTGATCTCAAAATCGGTGATGGCCCCGCCGCGCAACGGACGAACCGCAACGATGTAGCCAGGCGTACGACCGATCATCTGCCAGGCCTCACGGCCAGTGGCGAGCACTTCGCCAGTCTGGCGGTTCAGGGCAATGACCGACGGCTCGTTCAGCACGATGCCGCGGCCCTTCATGTACACAAGCGTGTTCGCTGTGCCGAGGTCAATCGCAAGGTCGCGTGCCATCAGGCGGTTGTGGCCAGTGAGGCGAAATGTTGAAGGGTGCGACGTTGCATGTCAGGCGTATTCTGCCTCAGGAGGAGAGCATAAATCGGGAGCCTCGGTGCGTCAGCGGTCATGAAGGTGCGTCAGCGGTCATGAAGTCGACGAATCATCGTCATCATCGTGCTGCTCGGCCGACTTGACCCGATCGACGGTCGGCTTGCGGGCCTCGGGCGAGAGTGCATCAATTTGTCGGCGGAACGAGTCGACGCCATCGTCTTCGGTACGCCCGCGGAGCGTCAGGCCGAGAATCACCGCGACCGCCACGATGGCCAAGACGCTGATCACCAAGATCATTCGGCGCTCCCGACGGATTGCGCGTTGCGGATGTCGTGTGCCCCAGTGCCCCAGCCGGCGCCGTCGGCCCAGACTTCGTGCTTCCAAATCGGAGCCGTTTCCTTTAGTGCGTCGATCGCGAACCGGGCGGCCTCAAAAGCATTCGGCCGATGCGGCGCCGAGACGATCGCAATGACGGACGATTCACCGATCTGCAATTGGCCGGTGCGATGCAAGAGCACGACTCGGCCGACGTCGGGCCAACGCTCACGGAGTTCGTCGCCGATGGCCTCGAACCGCACGACGGCTTGTTCCTCATATGCCTCGTAGGTGAGGTGTTGGACATCACCACGGCCTTCGGCATGGTTCCGAATCGTTCCGCTGAACAGGACAACAGCGCCGCAGTCGGGCCGAACGGCCCACTCGTAGGCGTCGCCGATCGGGAGTTTCTCAGGTGTGAGACCGAACCAATTGTTGCCTTGTTCCGGTGCCTCCACGGTGACCATCGTAGCCGTCCCGGCGCCATCGTCAGGTCGCCGCAACACGTTTGACTCCACATCGTTGCGCGATGGCCATCCCTGATTCGGGATCGGCTCCTGCCGCGATCACCTGTGGCAACTTCAGTACTACAGTCTCCAATTCGTGGAACGCGCACCGCTCCCCCCGCATGAAAGAACGTGGAGGCATCCGTCAGAAATCGGCCTAAAAACGGCCGAAATCGATCGCGGATCTAGCCACCGGTTCGTCGCGCTCGCTACCGGAGCGCTCGCTGTCGCCCTGGTCGCCGCACTCGTCGTCACGGTCACGCCAGGCAGATCAGCCGACGCCCCCATTGCCGTGATCGCCTCCACCTCGCCGCCAGTTCGTGAGCCGATTCGGGCCGCCGCGAGCACGGCCATCGCCGCGGCAGAAGCAATCCGTTCGGTCCGCTTGGACGAGGCAACCGGGATTCCCCGCGCCATTGCCAACGTCCCGGCTGCTGCGTACCTCTCAACTAATTTGTCAGACCCCCAGGCAGTGCTGCCCGATCTCCACGATCAGGTCCTCGTCGTCACCGACCAGTACGCCTACTCGGTTGCCTGGAGCGACGTTGCACGTCTCGACGTTGCAGGCGATGCCGTGGTCATCGGCTCCAACGGCGCAATCGTCGCTCGATTCAGTGATGGCCGCGTAATAGTCAGCCACGACTCGTTGGTCGGCTCGGCGCTCGCTGCCGACTGACGGCAACGGCCCACTCAGCAGGTTTCGGCAGCGAACTCGGGCAGCCAATTTCAACCCTGTCGTGCGCTCCACCACCGACGGCCAACCACGATTGCAACGATCGTGATGATGAGCCCGAGGCCGACACCAATTCCGAGCGACAATTCTTGGCGACGTTTTGGCGACACCATGGTCCACCATCGCGCTTCGGTGCCTTCGACGTATGCCTGCTCGTTGGTCACCGTCGGCTTCCATCCTTCGGCCAACAACCGTCCGCTCGAAACGACCCAAGGTTCGCGGGTGTAGGAGCGTAGGCCTGGCGGAATCGGACCCCGCTGGAAACGCCACCGGACAGCACCGAGCACTTCGGAGAACCGCTCCGGAAGCGGGACGCGCGGTCGCTCACCTGACAGCGCTCGAACTCGCGCGCCCGGAATCCATCCTTCAGGTGCGACGTTGTAGACCCCGTCGAGGCGGCGATGCACCGCAAGTATGATCGCGGAGGCCAGATCGTCGAGGTGCAAGAACTGCGACGGCGGGTCGTCTTCGGCGAATCGCTGGCCGAGGCCGGACACGAGTGCGCCAGCGAGTTGCGACGTGCCGTCTTCAGCAAGGGAGATCGCCGGGCGCAGCACCGACGTCGCTCGACCGGGCCGGCTCCGACGCCATTGCTCGACGAGTTCCTCGGCCGATGCCAGTTGGCGGGCGAACACGAACTCATTGTCGGGACGAAGCACCGTTTCTTCGGTGAGGGGAAACGGGTTGTTGGCGTTGGCCCCGTACACCATCGCCGACGACACGAACACCACCTGGTCGGCCGAGACCACATCGGCAATGCCGAGACTCGTGGTCGCATACTGCGTCGAACTCTCGCGGTGTTTGGCGAGCCAGTCATGATCGTTGCTGGCCATATCGACAACGACATCGGCGGTGCCACCGTCGAAGTCGTCCAAGCTGCCGCTCGTCTCGAAGACGGTCACGTTGCCGAGGGCGCTGAGCCCCTCGACCACCCGCGTCTGCAGCGGGCCTGTCGTTCCGATGAGTACGACCGTAAGTTCGCGCGTGATCGCCGGCGCCACGTTGGCGGGAGCATCGATCAGAGCGGTCACCGGCCTGACGTTAGTGCCGCTGCGGCCTCAGCGGGAGGTGTGCCGACTTCGACGCCGCACGCCGCGGCCAGATCGCCGCTGTCTCCCGTATCCTGGAGGAATGGACGACGGCAACGACGACGCCATCACACCCGGCGGAGACGACGCTGGCAACAACCCGTTCGCGGGGCTGCCATTGTTCGGTGATCTCTCCAGGGCTCTCTCCGGGCAGGGTCCGCTGAACTGGGACGCGGCGCGCCAATTCGCGTTAATCGCAGCAAGCGGCGGCGACATGGCCGGAGCCATAATCCCTGGCGGGAGCGTCCCGGTGCCGACCGCCAACATCGAGCCGAGTGTGCGGATCAAATACGCCGAGCTCGCAGGGATCGCACGGCTCCACGTGGCCGATGTGATGCAACTCACCGTCATCGAAAGCGACCCCGAAGTCGCTACTCCAGAGCAGTGGGCTGCACAGACCCTCGATGCGTACCGGCCGCTGTTCAACGACATGGCAACGTCACTCGGACAGGCCAACAATGACGACGGGTCCGGCGACCCCATGATGCAAATGATGGCTGGCCTCAGCAAGATGATGGCGCCTGCGATGATGGGTATGTCGGTTGGCTCGATGGTCGGCGGGCTGGCACGTCGGGCTTTCGGTGTCTACGATCTGCCAATCCCTCGGGAAGGCGGATTCGCTTCGAAGCTCGTCGTCGTCCCCCCGACCATCGACAAGTTCGCCGCTGACTCCGGTATCGAACTGGATGAGATGCGCCTCTGGGTCATCGCTCACGAGATGGCGGGCCACACCTTGCTGTCCATCCCGCACATCGCTGACCACCTGAGGTCACTGGTGCAGCGACACGTCGGCGCGTTCCGGCCCGACTCGTCCGCGATGACCGACAAACTCACCTCGCTCGATGTCGACCAATCGGACCCAATGGCCGCGATGCAGGCGGCATTCGGCGATCCCGAGATCCTGCTCGGCGCCGTGCGATCGGCCGAGCAGATCGCACTCGAGCCAGAAATCGACACCGCAGTGGCCGTCACGATCGGCGTAATTGACTGGGTTGTCGACGCCGTCGCCGTGCGGATCATCGGTGGGAATGCGCTGCAGATTGCCGACGCTGTCCGTCGCCGCCGAGCCGAAGCATCACCTGACGACATGTTCGTCGAGCGTCTTCTTGGCATTCGCCTCGGCGCCGATCAAACCGCTCGTGGCAAGGCCTTCGTGCAGGGTGTCGTCGACCGCGGCGGCGAGAACGGATTGGCTCCGCTGTTCAACGACGCCGACGCGGTGCCGACGCCGAACGAGATCGGGGCGCCCGGCCTTTGGCTGGCGCGGGTCGCTGATTTCGACTCCGCCGGCTGACGCTTCGGCGCCTCGGCTGTCCCCGACCGTCACTCCGTCTGGTTCCGACGACCAGGTTGACGAGTGTCCCGGCGGCAACAACTCCAACAATCAAGAAGCCAACCACGCCCGACACCTGGATGGCTACTGCGACGAATGCAGCTAAGGCCCAGGCCAGTTGAAACTGCGTCTCGAACTTCGCAAATGCCCGGCCCTGGTTGGCGCCCGGGGCATCGCGCTGCACGATGCTCTCGAAGCTGAGACGGCCGACCGCTGCGACCAGGTTCAAGGCGCCAGCCAAGATCACCGCGCCAACTGGGCCGCCAAGCGCCGCTGTTCCAAAACCGGCAACGGCTGCAACGATCAACGACGCGACCAGCATTGTTTCTTCGCGCATTCGGTTACGCAGCCTCGGCGCAATGGCGTTGCCCACCATGGCCACAAGGCCAGATACGCCAACAACCGCACCGAACCAGAGTGTGCCCTGGTCTTGTGAACGCAGCCAGAACGCCAAATGGAAGAAGGTGAACCCGACGCAACCGCGCAACACAGTCATCGCGATGGCGCCGTTCTGCAAACTGGCCGACCGCAGCTGCATCGATTCGTCCTGATCGACTCCGTGCGCTGCAACGACCTCCGGAGGCAGCCTGGTCGCGCTGAAAAGGGCTGCGCCGAAGATCAGCGTGCCGTAAATCAACGTTGCGGGCGCGCCGATGGTCTTGAGCAGGATCGCTGCCGGAATCACTGCGACCGCGCCCGTCAATCCGGAAATCAAGCCGAGTTTCGAGTTCGCCTCGACCAATTCATCTTCCGACCGCACGGTCGATGGCACAAGCGCTGACTTGGACACGACATACGCCTTCTGCAGCACCAGGTTCGCGAAGACCAGCGGGAAGAGTGCAAGTGCGTCGATGTAGCGCGCCATGAAGAACAGCAGCACGGCGCGGGCGACGGCGATGACCTGGATCACGAAGCGCCGGCCGCCAGCGACGCGGTCGATCGCCGGACCGATGAGTGGGGCGACGAAAAGGAACGGGGCGAACCCAAGTGCCAGGAAGAGCATCACCCGTGTGCGCGCCGCTGTGAGGTCGATGTCGAAGAACAGCGAGTCGGCGAGCGCCACGATCATCGCCGCGTCGCCGCCCATCATCAGGGCGTGGGTGATTGCCAACCGTCGGAACTTGGACGGAGCCGGCCGGGCGGCAGATGTCGGTCGTTCCACTGAACAGATAGTAGGCCGCCGCGCTCAGTGGTCCATGCCGTCTCGGTGGCACAGAAGGACTCTGTGTGCAGCAGCTCAGGAACTCGGCTAGGTTCCCCGACTCGTATGGTTGTTGCTGCTCCAGAACGCCCGACTCGCTTCGATATGCCGACGTGGATGCGGTCTGCTCTCGTTTTTGGGTTGATCTACACCTTCCTCGTCGGCGTGTCCGCCCTCGAAAAGGGCATCAAGATCATGGGCGAGGACACGCAGGAGCGCTTGTTCTCGAGTGTGAGCAATCCGATCGCCGGCCTGTGCGTCGGCATCCTCGGCACCGTCCTGGTGCAATCGTCGTCTGCGTCGACGTCGGTCATCGTTGGGCTGGTGGCCACGAAAGGCATCAGCGTCGACGCGGCGATTCCGATGATCATGGGTGCGAACATCGGTACGACCGTCACCAACACTCTGGTATCGCTCGGCCACATCAGGCAGCCCGCCGAATTCAAGCGAGCATTCGCCGCCGCCACGGTGCACGATTTCTTCAACGTGATGGCCGTTGCCGTGCTCCTCCCGCTCGAACTGATGACCGGCGCGATCTCGAAGACGGCGACCTGGATCAGCGACCGACTGGTTGGTACGGCCGGTTCCGAGTGGAAGAGTCCGGTCAAAGCCTGGGTGAAGAAACCCGTCGAGTGGATCGTCGACATCGAAGGTGCCGTCGGATTGAGCGGCAACGTACTCGGTACGTTCGTCGTGCTCACTGGGCTCATCATCGTGCTGCTCGCCCTCACCTTCATCACAAAGAACATGCGCACGCTCGTCGCCGACCGCGTCGAAAAATCGGTCAACACTGTGCTTGGCAAGGGATCAGGCTCGGTGGCGATGCTGCTCGGCCTCGTGATCACTGTCGCTGTGCAGTCGTCGAGCATCACCACCTCGATTCTCATTCCGCTCACCGCTGCCGGCGTACTGTCGTTGCGCAACGCGTACCCGGTCACACTCGGCGCCAACGTCGGAACAACGATCACGGCATTGCTCGCTGCGCTGGCAGCGTCCGTGCCTGAGGCGCTCACCGTCGGGCTTGCCCACACCACGTTTAACGTGATGGGAATTGGAGTGCTCTACGTTCTGCCGTTCGCTCGCGATGTCCCTGTTCGGCTGGCGGAAGGCCTCGCGGAGATTGCCGTCAAGCGTCGCGCTTGGGCCGTTGCGTACGTCATGACAGCGTTCATTATCCTCCCACTTATCGGTGTTGCCCTGCTCCGATGAGTCACTCGCCGGGCCAATTTTTCAACCAACAGCAACTCGTGAGGGAAGTTCGATCATGGTGATGTCATTTTTTAGCAAACGCGAAGGCGGCCTCGATCACATCGTGTCTCGGGCAGTCGGGATGCTTGGCGACGCGCGTCACTCATTCGATCTGGCGACGCTCGCCCTTCTCACGAACACGGACACCGCGGCGGTCGAAGCCGACATCCGTGACACCGACCAGCGCATCAACCACATGGAACAGCAGTTGCGTTCTGAGCTGGTTGTCCATGTCACCGTGCAGGGTTCGTCCGACATTGGTTCCGTACTCGGCATGATCTTGCTACTCAAGAAGATCGAGCGCATCGGCGACCAGGCGACCAATGTGCTCGATCTCGCCGAAAGCGGTGTCCGTCTGGCCGGCGAAACCGACACCGAAGCCATGCTCGCAGAGCGCGGCTTGATCTCGACGATGTTTGGCGAAGCGGCCGACCTGCTCGCCGAGCCCAACGACGGACGCACCGAGGAGTTCGCCACTCGCATTCTCGCCCTGGTCGCCGAGCACCAGGCAAAGATCGAGAGCTACCTTCACTCCGACCGGCCCGGCCGCGAGGTCGTACCCCGTGCGATTTACTACCGCTACCTCAAGCGCATCGTCGCCAACCTGCTCGGCATCGTCCGCACCGCCGCAGGCCCCCTCCCCTCCTCCACCACTGAAGAAGACGACAAAGACGACTGAACAGAACGAAGCAGCGGAATGCCGCGATTCCATGGCGTCTCTGAGATCGCCGTACGTGGCGTCAACGCGAATACTTGTACCCCAAGCCGCGGATGGTGGTGATCAACTGGGGGTTACTCGGGTCGGCTTCCAACTTGCTCCGCAGCCGCTTGATGTGGACGTCGAGCGTCTTTGTGTCGCCGACATAATCGTGTCCCCAAATCCGATCAATCAATGTCTCGCGTGGCAGCACGCGGCCGGCGTTGACGAGTAGCAGGTGGAGCAGCTCAAACTCCTTCAACGGAAGGGTCAGCTCGTCGCCTTCGAGAGTGATCCGGTGTGCTTCAGGGTCGAGCATGACAGCGCCAACTTCGATCGTTCCGGCGCCGAGGCCTGCGGTCGAATCAGATGCCTCACCAGAACGTCGAAGGACTGCCCGAATTCGTGCAGCAAGCTCACGAATTCGGTACGGCTTCGTGACGTAGTCGTCGGCGCCGACTTCGAGCCCGACAACCGTGTCGATCTCCGCGCTCTTGGCGGTGACCATAATAATCGGCACTCCACTCTTCTTGCGGATCTGGCGACACACCTCGATGCCCGAGAGCCGGGGCAGCATCACGTCGAGCAAGACCAGGTCGGGAGAAACGGCGTCGAATTTTTCGAGGGCGTCGACACCGTCGACGGCCACG
>JBNMOS010000037.1:0-26782 GCA_051275435.1 Ilumatobacter sp. | reverse complement strand
GGCCGTGACCCAGGCACCGGTTTCGAGCGCCCGCCAAACGTGGTCGAGCTGCACCGACCGTGTCCGTCGCAGAGATCGGGTTGAGTCGTTGACAGCAACCATTGGGCCGCCCCCGTCAACCCGATTGCTCACCCCCACCGCCATGTAAACAACAATACGCTCCGGGTGTCACAGAGCTTCCCAGCTCCCTGAGCAGGAGGTCTGCAGGGTCGACGTCCCGAGGCAGCCCGGGGGGTGTCAGTCCGGCCGGCGGCCGGAGCGTTCGTGCTTGGTGAGGTACATCTCCACGTCAGCAGCGGCGATCAACGTTCTGGCTGTGAGGCTTGTTGTGTGGACAGCTCGGCCAATGGAGACGCCGATGTTTGCGGTGCCTGCGGCGAGCAGAAAAGGGCGGGAGATTTCGGCTTCGATGCGTGCCGCGAGGTCGTCGGTGTCTTGTGGCGAGAGTCGTTCGAGCACGGCAACGAACTCGTCGCCTCCGATCCTGCCGATCAAGTCGCCTGAGCGAATCATTGTGGTGAGTCGTTGCGCCACTGCGCGCAGCAGCTCATCGCCCGCCTCGTGGCCGAGCGTGTCGTTGACCGACTTGAATCCGTCGAGGTCAAGGAACAGCACAGCGAGTTGGTCGTTTGCCGCGGATTGCCGTTCGATCGCGTCATCGAGGTGGGCTATCAGGGCCCGCCGGTTCGGCAACCCCGTGAGGTGATCGATCGTGGCCATTTTGCGCAGCTCTGCCTCTGCGGACCGCATTGCGGTAACCGCCTGCATCGTGAGAACCGCACCAACGGTGTCGTCAGCGGTATAGATCGGTGATGCGCTGACGAGGACGACGAGCTCATCACCGTCGCGCCAGCGAAGTACCGAGGTCACGTCGGTCACTGTTTCGCCGGCGAGCCCACGCTCGATTGGTCGCTGGTGGGGCTCGAAGGGCACGCCGCGTTCGTCGCAGATCAAGTAGTCGTAGGTGAGACCGGCAAGCTTCTGGCCGACCTGGTGGGGGCCACGCGTCAGGTCGCGGAAGTACTGGTTGACCTCGATGATTATCCCATCGGCGTCCACTGCCAGCAGTCCGGCATGCACGCTGTCGAAAGTTGCATGGAGTAACTGGCGTTGCCGGTCGACGCGACGTTCGGCGACGACTCGGTCGGTGAGGTCGACCATGGTCGACAACACCCGCACCGGCCGCGGGGGCGCATCGAGGTCCTTGATGGCATCGCCGTCGGTGTCGTCCTCGTTGCCGACCACCACGGCGTTGACCTGGATCCAGCGGTGGCTTCCGTCGGGTATTTTCAGCTGCAGCAGTCGCCCTTGCTCAGGGCGGCCCGATCGGCGTGCGCGTTTGGCTGGCGTGTCATCGAAGTCGAGCGGCGAACCGTCAGCCTCATAGATGTCGGCGAAGGTGCTGATCTGTTCGAGTGTCACCTCTGGCGCCTCAGCCAGGCCGAGGAGTTCGCTGGCTGCCTGGTTGGCTCGCAGGACGCCTTCCTCCTCGCTCTGCAGGACCACCCCTTCGCCGAGCGTGTCTATGACGAGTCGCTGCGTGCGCTCAGCAGTCAGCCGGACGAGCAGCTCGGAGGTGTTCTCTGCGAGGTACTGGTGGATCGAGGCGGATCGGGCAGCCTTGGCCTCGGCGTCCAAGCGTTCGGTGACGTCGCGCGCGACAGAGACGATGCCGTCACCAATCACCGAGATGCTCACCTCGAATGCTCCAGCGACGTTGCCGTCTTGGAACCAAGGGATCTCGATCAGGTCGGCTTTCCCAGTCAGGGCGACGTTGCGATATTTGTCGAACAGTCCGAGTTCACGGTGGACCGGCAGGATCTCAAGCAGGCGCTGCCCGAGGAGCTCCGCTGCGGGGATGCCAATGGTTTGCACAGCGGCCTCGTTCACAAACTCATAAACGAAGTCGACGATGTCGCCCGTGCCGTCGCGCCATGGCGACCAGATCACTACAGGGTCCTTGATCGCCTCAGCGAGGACGTGAAATGGCCAGCGCTCATCCGGCTCAGGTACAGCCGAACCATTATTTGCCATATCCATGACAATAAACGTATCAGCCTCCCAGCTGCAGCGCATTGGCTCGTCTGGCCGATCTGGCCCGCTCGGCGTAGCCACAGTCGAGTCGCGTTGGCCTCGATGGCGGAGGGGAACTAGGACCAGCCACCATCGGCGCTGAGGACTTGGCCGAAGGTGAAGGACGACGCGTCGCTTGCCAGGAACAATGCGAGCTCGGCGGTCTCGCGGGGTGTGCCAAGGCGCTGCGCAGGAACCTCCGACTTCAAGCGATCACGAAACTTCTCGTTCTCCATGATCGACGGCGGGTAGTACGTCTCGTTCTCGACGAAGTTCTGAGCGATCGCGTTGACTCGCACGTTGTGCGCCGCCAATTCATGACCAGCAGACCGGACGAAGGCATTCTGCGCTGCTCGCGCGGTGACGTAGCTGGTTGCCTGCGGACGCATGCGTCGTAGTGGCGACGATGATGTCAGTGCAACAATCGAGCCACCACCACGGTCGATCATCGGCTGAGCCGCCGCTCGAACGAGTCGCATCAGCGGGTGGACCATTGCATCAAAGCCAGCCATCCACTGGTCGTCATCGATGTCGCGCACCCGAGCGGCGTAGGCCGCAAGGTCGAGGTTGGCGACGAGCACGTCGATCTCGCCAGCCGTGCCCAAGAGGTCGGCTGGTTCGGTTGCTCCGATGAGTGGGCCCGCGTCGGCAATGACGTTGGCGCCTTCCTCGCGAAACAACTCGACAATGGCTGGCCCCATGTATGTGTCGCAACTCGTCACGAGGACTCGCTTGCCGACCAGTCGATCACCCATGAATTCGAACCGTACTGTTTGGGTTGATCGATCCTGGCACGAGCGGGGGCGGGCACCGTCGAAATTCCAAGCATCGCTGAGCTGTTGTCTGGAATATTGGCTGTTATGACGACATACCGAACCTCCTCTCGGACCTGTCAGGGCCTTGCGCTCGCGGCGGCCATCGCTCTGTTGAGCGCCTGCGGCAGCAGCAACGACGCGGCGCCAACTGCTCAGCCCGCAAGCGAAGCGACGCAGCCTGAATCAGCGGAACCACCGTCCGACGGCGGCGACGCTGCCAGCGAGAGTGAAATCGAGAGCGATTCCGAAGCTGCTCCACCCGTGGCGCCGGCTGGCGACGTGAACGCCACGCTGTCGCTCGACAATGGTGAGACGTTCGAGTTTTTCGTGCTGTGTTCGCTTGAGCCACAGATCGCAGCTGGCTCGGAGATTCTGTTCACCGCCACCTCGTTCGACGACCCCAGCCTCGATATCACACAGTTCGGCGACGGTCCGTTGTACGTCGCAGACAACGCCAGCGTCAGCGTGTACGACGCCAGCTTTGAAACGATGTGGGAGGCAGACTCGAACTTCGAGCCGCTCGGTGGTGGGATGGAACTGTCGCTCGACGACTCGACGATTACTGGAACTGGAATGTTCTTCCCAGCCGGTGACATCGAGGGCGCGGCGGTCGCCGGCACCGTCATCGCCAACTGCTGAGACCGGACGAGCGATTGCGTAGGGTCGCAGTGTGCGCTTCGACCTCGTTCTCGACAACGCGAATATTTTCACCGTTGACCCTGCGCGGCCGCGTGCCGGATCGATCGGGATCATTGGCGACCGGATCGTGGCCGTCACCCAGCGCGGCGAGCTGGCGCGATTCGATGCGGGTCAGACCATCGACCTCGATGGCCACTTCGTCGCACCAGGGTTCAACGACGCCCACAATCACATGCAGGCGTACGGCGCGACGCTCAACGAGGTTCCGCTGCACGGTGACGCGGTCCACTCGATCGAGGAGTTGGTTGCCGCCATTGCCGAGCGCGCCTCCTCGACACCCTCAGGAGCATGGATCGTCGGAGCTGGATACGACCACAACAAACTTGCCGAGCGTCGCCACCCGACCTGCCACGAACTGGATCGTGTCAGCCCCGACAATCCCGTCCTGCTCAATCACACTTCGGGTCACTTCGCCACGTTGAATAGCGCGGCAATGCGTCTTGCCCGCGTCGGCGAGGTCGACGTGCCCGACGGGGGAGTGGTGGCTGTCGACGACGAGGGCCGACCCAATGGTCTGCTCGAAGAACAGGCACAACAGCTCGTGCGTTCACTGGTCCACCCGCGATCGGTCGCCGAGATGGCTACCAACCTCGGCCTCGCCAGCGATCGCTATCTGTCTGAGGGCATCACGAGCTGCCAGGAGGCTGGCGTCGGCGGCATTCTCGGCACGGCCGAACCAGTCGAAGTTGCGGCCTATCAACAGGCTCGACGAGCGAACCGCTTGCGGGTGCGGGTCACGATGATGGCGTCGGTCGACGCGCTGCACAGCTGCGCGCATCACGCCGATGACAACGAGCCCTTCGCACTCGATCTCGGCATGCACACCGGGTTCGGCGACGACTGGCTCCGTTACGGCGCCACGAAGATCTTCGCCGACGGCTCGCTCATGGGCTGCACGGCGGCAATGTTCGAAGACTTTGACGGGCAGCCCGGCAACAACGGTTACTTCCAGATGCCCGAAACCCGGTTGCACGAATTGATCCTTGCCGCACATCGCTCGGGCTGGCAGGTCGCCACGCACGCGATCGGGGACCGTGCTGTGTCGTCGGTACTCGATGCCTACGAATCGGTGCTCCAGCGCTACCCCCGAGCGGACCACCGTCACCGCATCGAACACGCCGGGATGACCCGAGCGGTCGATGTTGCCCGCATCGCTCGTCTTGGCGTTATCCCGGTTCCGCAGGCCCGCTTCGTCTCCGAGATTGGTGATGGCATGCTCCGTGCGATTGGGCCAGACCGTGTCGGCGACTGCTATCGACAGCGCTCGTTTCTCGACGCCGGCATCACCTTGCCCGGCAGCTCTGACCGGCCGGTCGTCAATGGAGCGCCGTTGCTCGGCATCCACGACCTCGTCAATCAGCGCACGGCATCGGGTGCGGCGTTCAACCCGGGCGAAGCACTCACGATCGAGCAAGCCATTCACGCCTACACGGTCGGGTCGGCAACTGCCTCGTTCGACGAGCAGCGCAAGGGGTCGATCACCGCTGGCAAGCTCGCCGATCTCGTCGTGCTCGACCATGACCTCACCGCGATCGAACCCGACGGTATTGGGGAAACCCGAGTGCTTGCCACGATGGTCGGCGGCAGCTTCGAATACGACGCAGCGAACCTCGCCTGATTCCCCGAATTGATTGGCGGCCCTGATTACTCAGTCACCGACGACCGATGACGCGAGATCTTGATGCCCTGAACCATCCCAGGTTGCTGCAGCGGCCGTGAGGTCGAAGGCGGCGACCGCTCCGATGACGATCGTGGCGGGCGATTCGATTGCCGCGTTGCCGAGGTCAGCGAGATCGCAGCGCACGACCTCTTGCTCGTCAGTAGTGGCGCGTTGGATGGCAGCGACCGGAGTATCTGTGGCGAGGCCGCCGGCGATCAACTCGGCAGCGATCGCAGCGCGGTGGGCCACGCCCATCAGGATGACGATGGTCCCGCCCACCCTGGCGAGTGACCGCCAGTCGATGTCGGGCTCACCGGGGCGGCGGTGCCCGGTGACCACCGTGAAGGCAGCAGACACGCTGCGGTGTGTGACCGGGATGCCAGCAGCCGCAGGTGCCGCGATGGATGAGGTGATGCCGGGCACGACCTCGAACGCGAGGCCGGCCTCGCGCAGCGCGAGTGCTTCCTCCCCGCCGCGACCGAACACGAACGGATCGCCGCCCTTCAACCGGACGACGCGTTTGCCCTGCCGACCGAGTTCGACGAGGAGCGCCGAGATCATCTCCTGCGGGATCGGCCGGCCGGGACGCTTGCCAACGTCGATCCGCTCCGCCGACTCAGGGATGAGGGCGAGCACGCCATCGCCGACAAGCGCATCATGCACCACGAAATCGGCGGTCGCCAGCAGACGAGCAGCCTTCATGGTGAGGAGGTCTGGGTCCCCTGGGCCGGCTCCGACCAATGCGACGCTCACTGAGCACGCACCCGTCGAGTGGTCGTGGTTGGCAACAACGCCAGCAATGATGTCCACTCCAGCTGCATCGCCCAGTCACCGAACGACGTGGTGTCGTCGGGGCCGACTTCTCGGCTGAACTGTTCGAGCAGCGGACGCAGCATGTCGGGGATTTCCTCGAGGGGCACGTCTTCCCGGATGCGTTTGGCAAGCCGATCGCCTGCTGCTGAACCACCGACGTAGACGTCGTAGCCCTTCTTGGTGCGGCCGACGATGCCGAGTTCGGCGGCATACGGCCGCGAGCAGCCGTTGGGGCAGCCAGTCATGTTGAGCCGCAGCGGCAGCCCGGTGTTACCGGTGTCGGCCAACACTTTTTCGAGGCGGTCGACGACCTTCGGCAGCACGCGTTCAGCCTCGCCGAGCGCTTTCGAGCAGGTCGGAAGAGCCGGGCAGGCGATTGCAAGGTTTCGTGTCGGGCTTTGGTCGCTCGCGAGCGGCACACCGTTTGAGCGCAAGGTGCTCTCCACGGCGACCCGGTCCGTGACGCCGAGTAGCAGCAGATCCTGTCGTGGCGTCACGCGCAGCGCGGTCACCGCACCGTCTGCGATCAACCGCTTGAGCGCGTACCGCAGGCCGTGCGCGACTTTGCCCGATGGCACCGGCAGGCCGAGCACGGACGAGTTGTCGTCCGGCCCTGTGCTTCTCTCTGGCGTGTCGTCCCAGCCGTGATGCGCGTGGACTTCCCACTCCGGAAGGTCAACGGGGTCGAAGAGTGATCGACCGGTCCGAAATTCGATCTGGTCGCGCAGCCACGGAATGCCTTCGGCCTCGACGAGGTACTTGAGGCGGGCTCGTGCCCGATCGTCGCGGTTGCCGTGGTCACGCTGGGTCGTGACGATCGCTTCGACCACATCGCCGAGCGATTCGACACCGCCGCGGCCCGCCGCTGCGACCCAGCCAACCGGCTGCGCGAGCACTGGGTAGGTGTCGTCCGGGCGGGCGTGCGACATGCCCATCCCGCCGCCGGCGAGAATCACGAATCCTGTCACCTTGCCGCTCAGCCCGTTGAGGCCGTCCAGTGTTGGCACGATGCCGACGTCGTGGGTGTAAATGTCGACGCAGTTGTCCCCTGGCCACGCAATGCCGATCTTGAACTTGCGCGGCAAATAGGCAGCGCCATAGATCGGCTCGACGGTGTCGATCGGATCGAGCGCCACCGGTGCTGCCGCTGATGGTTTCTCCGACGAGACGGCCTTCTCGCCGTCGACCCACAGTTCCCAGTACGACTCGGTCTGCGGCCGGAATCGAGCAACCATCTCCGCGACAATCGGCTCGATCACTGCGGAGCGTTCGGCATGGGGGAGCGGGCACGCCATGACGTTGCGGACCACGTCGCCGCAGGCGCCAAGTGTGGTGAGTAGCGATGAGTTGATGCCGCTCACCAGTTGAGCCAACGCGCCTTTGTGCACGACGTGGAATTGCACCCCCTGGCGGGTCGTGAGGCGCAGCTTGTTGTCGGCGAGCGATGCCACCCGGTCGAGTGCGAGCCATTGTTCGCCGGTGATCACACCGCCGGGCACCGACGCACGCACCATGCACGAATAGTCGAGTGGCAGCTTTTGCTGGGCTCGCTCGCGGCGGATGTCTCGGTCGTCCTGCTGGTAGATGCCGTGAAACTTAAGCAGTGTCTCGGCGTCGGCGTCGAACTTCGCTGCGTCGTTGGCGAGTTCGGCCCCGATCGTGCCGGCGAGATAGTTGCTGTCGATCTTGATCAGTTCGGCTGCCGTGATGTCGGTCATGGTCGGTCCTGTCGAAGTGTGGTGACGGTCGTGGAGTGCGGGTGGGGCGGATCGTGTACCCATCAGAGGTGCAGGCCGCATTCGGTCTTCGAGCTGTCGGCCCACCGCCCCGATCGATCGGTTGCCGGCTTGGTGCATGGCCAGCAGCCGATCGAGCTGTAGCCGCGGTCAGCGAGCGGATGCTCCGGGAGGTTGTGTTCAGCTGCGTAATCAGCGACGTCGTTGTCGGTCCACCCGGCGAGCGGATTGACCTTGACGACCGACCGCATGAGGTCGTTGTGCACCAACGGAGTCGTCCGGCGGGCCGGCGTGTCGGAGCGCCGGAGCCCGCTCACCCAGGCGGTTGCGCCGCGCAGGGCTCGCTGGAGTGGTTCGACTTTGCGGGCCGCGCAGCACGCGTCGGTGTCTGTGGCCCACGTATCTCGGTCAAGATCCGGGGCCGGGCGGACAATGCGGACGTTGAGGCTGAAGCGGTCGGTCAGGTGGTCGGCAAACCACTCCGTCTCGGCGAACAGGTAGCCCGTGTCGAGCAGTGTGATCTGGATTCCTGGGACCGCGGAGTGTGCAACGTGCGCAAGCGTTGCATCGCCGAAGCTGGCGGTGACGCACACCCCTCCGGCGAAGCGCTCGTTCGCCCAACAGATGGCGGAGCGAGCGTCGTCGAAGGGTCGGCCCGTTTCGGGCGGCACAGTCTGGAGTGGGGTGGTCACGGCGACCATTCAATCAATACCCGACTAAAATGATCGGCTTTATCAAGAATTGCTCCAAAGATCGTCGTAGGATCGCCGCATGCGAGCCCACCGCAGCCGATTTTCGTACCCGGTGTTCCTCGATCTGCGCGGGGTCCCCGTGCTGGTCGTCGGAGGTGGCCGCATTGGATGGCGTAAGGCTGCGGGCCTGCTTGATGCTGGTGCGATCGTCCGCCTCGTTGGTGCTGACGTCAGTGAGCACGTCGATGTCGAACGGATCACTGCTGCCGGTGGCGAGGTGATCACGGCCACGTTTGATGACGGTCATCTGGATGGTCAGCGGCTCGTCGTGACTGCCACGGGCGACCTCGCCACCGATGCAGCGATCGCTGACGCCTCACGAGCTCGCAGCATTTGGACCAATGCCGCCGATCAGCCGGTCGATTGCGAGTTCATCCTCCCTGCGGTGACTCGGGCGGGTCGAGTGACCGCAGCGATCAGTACCGACGGCGCGAGCCCGGCACTCGCCGGATACGTCCGTGACAGGGTGGCCGAGATCCTCGCAGCCGGGGTGGCCGAGATTGCCGACACACTCGCCGCCGAACGTGCCGCCGTGCAGGCCGCCGGTGGTTCGACTGAAGACATCGACTGGCGGCCGCGTCTCGACGAGCTCTTTGCGGAACATGCTGATGTCCTCGCGGGTGTGGCGAGGCGATGAGCTTCTGGGTTGGCGTCTCGATCTCGCCGCACGCCTAGCCTGCCTCGCATGCTTGGTGTGTCTCGCCGCCCCGTTCGTTCCCGCTTCGCGGGCATCACCATCGTTGCGGCACTGGCCGCAGCTGCCTGCACCGGCCCGTCTGATGCGACGCCGACCACCGCAGCTGACCCGACGCTCGTCACCGAGCCGGTTGGCACGGAACCGGGTCGCACGGATGGCACAGATGGCAACCCGGCCGAGGGTCGTCCCCGAACAGAGGTGGTCGAGCCTGACGAGAGCGCGCTGCTCTCGCTCGAAATCGACCCGGCGATTGTCACTGGCACGCTCGACAACGGCCTGCAGTACTTCGTCCGCCAGAACGACAATCCCGGGTCGCGCGTTGAGATGCGGTTGACAATCGATGCCGGCGCTGCGCTCCAGAGCGACGAGCAGGGCGGCGGTGCGCACTTCCTTGAGCACATGCTGTTCAACGGGACCGAGCAGTTCCCGGAGAACGAGTTGATTGCCGTACTCCGCAGCTTCGGTGCAGGCTTCGGCGCGGACATCAACGCGTCGACGACCTACGACGAAACGGTCTACGAGCTGACGATGCCGACAGCCGACCCGTCGACTGTCGAGACCGGCCTCGATGTCCTGCAGCAGTGGTTGTCGGCAGCAATTATCGACCCGGCGCAGGTCGAAGCCGAGCGTGGCGTTGTGCTCGACGAATGGCGCGGCTCAGCGCAAAGCGCCAACGGCCGCGTCTTCGACGAGATCCAGAAGTTCTTCCTCGACGGCTCGCCGTATGAGAACCGCAAGCCGATCGGGACCGACGACGAGATCAGCAACACCACCGACGGTCCGTTGCGCGCCTTCTATGACGACTGGTACCGGCCGGACAACGCATCGATCATCGTGGTCGGCGATATCGACGCAAAGGAGATGGAGCGCCAGATCATCGAGCGTTTCAACCCGGCGACTGCTCGCGGCGACTCACCCGAGCGTCCCGACCTGATCGTCGAGCCGTCGGGTGAAGCTCGGGCCCTTGTGTTTGACGATCCCGACATCTCGGAGGGTTTCGCATTCGTAACGCTTCCGCTGACCGCCGACACGACGGGCTCGCCCGAAGCCCTCGTGCAGCGTGACATCCTTGAAGGGCTCGCCTTCGACATCATCGGCACCCGGCTGAGCAACGACGCGCTCCGCGGCGATGCCCCATTCGACGCCGCATCAGTTGACAGCAGTGGGTTCGTCCGGTCGCTGAGTGCGCCAGAAATCTTCGTGTCGGCCGACGGTGCCGACCTCGAAGCATCTACGCAAGCGGTGCTCGACGCGTACGAACGTGTTCGCCGGTTCGGGTTCACCGCTGACGAAGTGTTGCGCGCCGTCGAAGCCAGGCGCAGCGCTGCCGAGGCGAACTACAACGGACGCAATTCCCGCCAGGACGCCTCCTACGCAGACGAGTACGTCCGCCATGTGCTCGAAGGAGAGTCGCTGCCGACAGGTCAGCGCTGGTTCGACTTCGTCACCGATGTGCTCGACCGGGCCACGCCCGAGACGCTCGCATATATGTTCGTGACCCGCTACGAAACCGCCGGCCTACACATCTTCGTTACGGCCCCGGCCGACGAGATTGGCGCCGTCCCTGCTGCTGACGTCTTCGTCGCTCAGATCGAATCGATGCCGGCTCGCAAACTCGCAACACGTGAGTCAGACGCAGCGGTTGGCGACAGCCTGCTTGACCCGCCGACTCCGATTGACGAGGTCAATAGCGAGGTTCTCGCCGATGGCAGGGATATCTCGTTCGTTGCCCCGGTGCTCCTGACCTTCGAGAATGGTGTTCGTGTCGCGTTCAACAACACGCCGATCACGGAGGGAGTCGTGTTCTTCGAGGGCCGTAGCCCTGGCGGAACCTCGGTGCTCGACGACGCGGATGTCGCCGCGGCAGAAGTAGCGGCAAACGTGGTCGATGGCAGCGGTGCGGGTGACTTTGACCCGGTGGCAATCGATGCATTCCTGTCTGACAAGGAGGTGTACCTCGATGCCACCATCGATGTGTTCACCGAAGGATTCTTCGGGTCGAGCACGACCTCGGACCTCGAAACCGCCTTCCAGCTCATCTACCTCAGGATGACGCAACCGCGGGTCGATGCCGTGACCCTCGAGCAGTACATCGACGACGTACTTCCGCTCGCCGAGGACCCGTCGATCAACCCGAACTACGCACAGTTCAAGGCGCTGACCGAAATCCGCTATGACGACCCGCGCTACCAACTGCTCGACGTCGGTGACCTCAATTCGGTCACGGCTGAGGACGTTGAGCGGGTGTACGTCGACCGCTTCGGTGACGCTTCCGACTGGACGTTCTCGTTCAACGGTGATTTCGATGTCGATGTGGCGACTGAACTGGCACGAACGTACCTTGGGACGCTGCCGGCCGCCGGACGCTTCGAAGCTGTCGACTACGTCGAGCCACCGGCGCCCGAAGGTGTCATCGTCGAGACCGTGCAGGCGGGCGAAGGCGACCAGGCAAGCGTGTTGTTCTTGATCACCGGGCCCGGCACGGCGGATCGCCGCGACGACATTGCTGCCCGGGTCGTGCAGGAAGTTCTCACTGCTCGCCTGACCGATGTCATTCGTGAAGAACTGGGCGAGTCGTATTCGCCCTTCGCTTCGATCGCACTGACGGGTGGAGCGACGCCGTTGGCTGAAACGGTCCTCTCGATCTCGACGGGCCCCGACCTCGTCGACAACGTGTCGACCGCAGTGCTTGAACAGCTCGCCGACATCCGCGCGAACGGTGTGCCCGAGAACGAGTTCGCCTCGGCAACCGAGACGATTCGCAACGCGCTTGAGTTGTTCAGTAACGAGCAGATCAACGATGAGATCCTCGATGCGCTGGTCGACCCGGCAGGCAACGCCTCGTTTGACGACTTCCTCCAGCAGGCCGACGTGCTCGACTCGATCAGCCGGAATGACATCACCGGCTTCGTTCGGCGATGGGTGCCCGAGGGTCAGTACATCGAGATCAGGGTGTTGCCCCGCTGACGGTTGCGTTCGGTGGAAGTCAGTTGATCTGACGACCGCCGTGGTTGGAGTTGACGACGCGCTGGCTGACTTCAACCAGTTCGCCGGCACGGACCTCGTAGCTCACGACGTGTTCGACCGAGTGCTGCCCCTGGCGCGCTCGGCCGGAGACGACGTCGAGTTCGAGCCCGTCGACGAGCGGCAGCAGCGCGACGGCGCGGAACCCCTCGTCGGTGCCCGGAGAGGAGCGCTTGTCTTCGCGGAGCAGGTGTCCGCTCGCCCAGATCCAGCAATTATCGACGCTCACGAAGCGACATCGGTGGCTGGCCCTCGACTTCGAAACCATGCTGCCCGGGCAGACGATCAGATTGCCCTCGGTCCACGGCAGCAGCCCGAGGCCATCGCGCCCAAAGCCGTTTTCGAACGCAGCGCCGATGATTGCATCGTGGTCGCCGCCGACGACCGCCCGCTCGGTTTGGACCTGGCGGACCACGTCTGCAACGTGGTGCAGATGGTCGTCGGTCAGGTCGCTCAGCATCGCAATGACTGCGTCGCGTTGGGCCGTGGCCAGCTCGCTGAGGCCAGCTGTCAACTCATCAAATTCGTCGCCCATGCAGCCATCATGCCAGTGGGGTGTCACGGAGTTCTTGAGGATCGGACTTCCTCCACCGTGCACGGGGAAAGTTGCGGCCCCGCTCCGTATCTACGCGAGGTGGCAACGCGGTCTACAGTCGCGCGCATGCAGACAAAGGCCGCAATTCTCTGGGAAGTCAACGCACCGTGGAGCGTGGAAGACATCGAACTCGACGATCCGAAGGAAGGCGAGGTCATGGTCAAACTCGCCGCGTCGGGCTTGTGCCACTCCGATGAGCACCTCGTCACCGGCGACCTGCCGTTCGAACTGCCGATTATCGGTGGTCACGAAGGCGCAGGTGTGGTCACCAAGGTCGGCCCCGGCGTGTCGTGGCTGGAAGTGGGCGATCACGTCGTGTTCGGGTTCATCCCCTCCTGCGGCCGCTGCCCGAGCTGCTCGACTGGCCATCAGAACCTGTGTGATCTGGGTGCGCTCATGGCGCTCGGCAAGCAGGTCGACGGCACGTCCCGCCACCACGGCCAAGACAAAGATCTCGGCCTGATGTGCATGCTCGGCACGTTCGCCCACGACACCGTGGTCAGCGAAGCCAGCTGCATCAAGATCGAGAAAGACGTCCCGCTCGACCGTGCCTGCCTCCTCGGCTGTGGCGTGGTCACCGGCTGGGGCTCGGCGGTGTACGCAGCACAGGTCAGCGCCGGTGACGTGGTCGCGGTGGTCGGCGTCGGTGGAATCGGCGCCAACGCCATCCAGGGCGCGAAGCTCGCCGGAGCAAAGCAGATCTGGGCAATCGATCCGATTGAGTCAAAGCGTGAGAAGGCCATGGAGTTCGGTGCCACACACACGGCAGCCTCGATGGAAGAGGCAATGGAGCCGATGGCTGCAGCCTCGTGGGGCACGATGGCCAACTCGGTCATCATGACCATGGGCGTCGGTTCGGGCGAGTTGCTCGCCGGGGGCCTCGCCCTTGCTGCCAAGCGCGGCAAGGTCGTCGTGACCAACATTCACCCGGCGATGGAGATGACGGCCAACATCAGCCTCCTCGACCTCACACTCATGGAGAAGCAGGTCGTCGGTTCGCTGTTCGGCTCGGGCAACCCGCGTGCCGACATCCCGAAGCTGCTTGGTCTCTACCGCGAAGGTCAGCTCGACCTTGACGGCCTCGTCACCAAGACGTACGACCTCGACGGCGTCAACGACGGCTATGACGACATGCGCGCCGGCAAAAACATCCGTGGCGTGATGGTCTATTCCTGACACGTTGTCCTCGTTGAAGGCGTGAGGTCCATGCGCACCAGGTGCGCGTGTACCTCACGCCTTCGTCGTTTTCAGAACGTTGGGGAAACACCTTCGCCACCAGTGATGTCGCCGCACCACTCGCTGCCCTGGCCAAGGCAGAGCGGTGACAGGGCGGTGACAGAGTTGCGAAAGGGGCCTGACCCCATGCGTGACCCCATGCGTAACGGCCACACGGTGCCTGGCACAGAGCGACCGGCAACTAACTTGCGGCCATGAAGAGTCGCGCAGCATTGGTAGACGGAGCTGGTGAGGAGTGGACGATCGACCCGCTGAACCTCCTTGGAGTGATGACCTGTGGGTGACCCGACCGACCTGCGTGATCTGCTGGATCGATCGCGTGCCGGAGTTGTCGGCCGCATTCGCGAACTTGAACTGGTCATTGCAGCGATCGACGCCGATCGCCACATTCTGATCGAAGGGCCCCCTGGCACCGGTAAGTCCACGTTGCTGCGCGGTGTGGCGCGCGAGATGGACATCGGATTCGAGTTCGTTGAGGGCAACGCCGAACTGACTCCGGCTCGACTCATTGGCCACTTCGACCCGGCCCGCGTGCTGAGCGAGGGCTACGACCCCAACGTGTTCGTCGCCGGTCCCTTGGCGCAGGCGCTGAACGACGGCTCGCTGCTCTACATCGAAGAGCTCAACAGGGTCCCGGAAGAGACCCTGAATGTCCTCATCACGGTGATGAGTGAACGCGAGTTGAATGTGCCACGGCTTGGCCGAATTGAGGCGGCGCCTGGCTTCCGTTTGGTGTCGGCGATGAACCCATTTGATGCCGTGGGCACCGCCCGAATCTCTGGCGCCGTGTACGACCGAGTGTGTCGGATCGCTGTTGGCTACCAGTCGGTGGCTGACGAGACGATGATTCTCCGCCGTGAAACCGCACAGGCCTCGCCGGGTGCGCTCAATGACGTCGACGCGTCGTGGCGTGATGGCGTCGTCGAACTTGTTCGCCTCACACGAAACCATCCGGACCTGCGAATCGGATCGTCGGTTCGAGGAGCCATCGACATGGTGATGGTCGCGAACTCGCTCGCCCAGCTCCGTGATGCCACTCCGTACACGCCGAGTGTCTCGCTCGACGCTGCGCTCGTTGCGCTGTCTGGGCGAGTCAGGCTGCGCGAGGGCACAAGTCGGACCAGCGAAGACGTCATCCGCGAACTCTGGGAGTCGGTCTTTGGCCGAAGCCAGGCAGAAGGAGAAGATGGCGAGGGAAAAGATGGAGCCCCGACACGGGGCACGACCTCCAGCTGAACTCGCCGCCTCCGGGCGTGAAGGAAGGCGACGAGGCCGACGAGGCCGTCAGCGAAGCGCGTAAGAAGACCACGTCGCGGCGTGAGCTGCAGCGCAACGAACAATTCGAAGAGTTGTCACCTGAAGTCGGTGAGCTCAACGAGGAAGCGGTCGAGCACGCGCTCGAGGAGAACCCCGACGACACGATGGCGCTCCTCGCCGACCTGACCGGGGCCACCGACCCGGTCCTCCGCGACCTTGCGCGCCGGCTGGCGGGGCGACTCTTTCTCGACCTCTCGAAGCGTGGCCCGACACGGCCCCGCGGTGTCGGAAAATTGCAGACACAGCCGTACCGACCCGACGGCGGCGACATCGACGTCGACGCCAGTATCGACGCACTCCTCATGGCCCGCGGTGCAGGCCGGGCGATCGACCCCGAAGAACTGCGGATTCGATCGTGGACCACCCCTGACACGGCCATCTGCCTGATGGTCGATCGCAGCGGTTCAATGGGCGGCGCACCACTCGCCACCTCGGCAGTCGCTGCAGCCGCCGTGGCCTGGCGTGCACCGAGTGATTACTCGGTGCTGTCCTTCGGTAAGGACGTCGTTGCTGCCAAGTCGCAAGATTCGATGAAGTCGAACGAAGCGGTGGTCGACGCAGTGCTGGCGCTGCGCGGGTTCGGCACGACCGACGTGGTGGGAGCGCTGCAGGCCGCCACCGAACAACTCAGCCGTTCACGAGCAGCGCGCAAGATTGCGGTGCTGCTCTCTGACTGCCGAGCAACCGCGCACGGCTCGGGTGAAGCCGAGTCGATCGCGCAGGTCGCGGCCGCTGCCCGCCGAGTCGACGAGCTCGTGATCATTGCACCCGAAGGCGACGCCGAAGCAGCCGAACAGCTGGCCGCAGCGACGGGCTGCAAGATCACCACCGTGTCCGGCCCTTCGGACGCAGTAGCAGCTCTCGCTCGAGTACTCGATTCCTGAGATCCCGAACGCCGGTCTTGATCTCGGGACATCACGGGGCGGGATCCGCCAGAATTGATCCCGAGTTCGCTGTACGAACAGCTACGAGCAGGTGATGTTGGCGTCGGGAAAGAAGCCCTTGTTGTTGTCTTCTGCTTCGACCACTGGGATCGTGTTGAACGGGACTGCCTCGACGGTCGTCTCGGGTGCGGGCCCGGTGTCGGGCGTCGCCACGGAGTCAGCTGAGGCCACGGTGTCGGCTGATGCGTCGACTGTGGTGCCGGCATCGCTCGTCTTCACCGACGTTGTTGTGGTTTCGAAGACCTGCTCGGGTGCGCCAGCGAGTGCCGCATCACCGCGGAACACCGCCAGCACCGCCTGCATGTTGGGGCCGTCGATCGAGGGCAGCAGGACGGAGTTGCCCTGAATGGTCGTGCCGCGTGCCTCGATTTGATAGGTGGTGATCTCTGCGGGGTCGATGCCCTTCACCACGCCGGCGAACTCGAGCATCTTGTTGACGGTCAACTCGCTGTCGTTGACGACGAAGTCGTCGCTCGTCTTGATCAGCGCCCGGATGACGTTCGGGTTGAAGGCTCCGGCGGACAGTAGCGAAGCAACGGTGCGGCGGAGGAAGTCTTGCTGGCGTGAGATGCGGCCGAGATCAGAGGTGCCGTCGGTGACCCACTTGCCGTTTTCGCTGAGCGCTTGCAGCTTGCGTGACCGGACATAGGCGAGCGCGTGGTCGCCGTCGAAGTTGAAACAACCAGCGACGGGCACGTTGAGGCCGGTCGCAGCGTCACGAACGGGGCGGTCGAAGGGGACTGACACGCCGTTGACCGCGTCGACGAGGGTGCGAAAGGCACAGAAGTCAACCTGGATGAAGTGATCGGTGGCGATACCGAAGTTCTGGTAGATCGTGTCGATCAGCCGCTGCGGCTGATCGCGTTCGTAGGCGACGTTGATCCGCTGCTTGCTCGATCGACCGGCGATCGTGACCCACAGATCGCGGGGAAATGAGAGGACGGCAACCTGTGATGCGGCCGGGTTGACACGCCACATCATGATGGTGTCGCTGCGTTCGCCGAGGCTGCTGCGGTCGCCGAAAGCGCCGGCGTACGGCGAGTCAGGGTCGACGCAGGCGTTGTTGTCGGCGCCGGTGATCAGGAAGTTCCGGGCAGCGGGTTCGGCAGGCGGAAACGTCTCGACGGGGCGATCCGGGTCGTCTGCGAACTGACCGCTGTCGACGCCACCATCGGTCGTGCCGTCGTCAGGCCCTGCAGTGGAGAACGTTGCATCGTCACCGGGTGCGCCGCTCTCGATGGCGACGATGTCGCGGTCCTCGATGACGCGCTGGGCGGCATACAGGCCCGACCCGGCGGCGAAGCAGCCAATTGCTGCGAGGAACACGCCACCGATCGTGAATCGCTGTGGCCAGGTCCGACGCGGCTGCTTGCGCGAGCTACCCGATTCGGGTGTTTGGCTGGATGCTTGGCTGGTCGACGTCGTGGCCAATGGAATGAACGTTGGCCGCGCCTCCGGGCTGGTGTCGTCGATCGTCATGCTCGGTGGAAATCTAGCGGTGGGGTAGCGGTGTCGGACAGCGCGCTGGCGTGTTCGTTCGCACAGAACTGCTCAGTAACTACACAGTCCGCGGGGCAGCGACATCAGGGAAGAACGACAACGTTCGTACCGACCTGGGCCCAGTTCCAGATCCAGATGGCATCAGACTCGGCCTGACGCACGCATCCGCCCGACAGCGGTGTGCCGAGCTGAGACACCGTTTGCACCTTGTACCCGGTGTTCTTATTGGTGGGGATCTCGTGGAAGCCAATGTTGCCTCCCTGGCACCCCTTGGCGAAGCGGACCATGTAACCCCAGATGATTGAGGGGTTCGCGAGAGCGAACGTGTAGCGCGAGCGTGAGTACACCTGGTACTTGCCTGGCTGCGGGTCGCACGACTGGAGGCGACCCGAAACGCGGTGTTCCTTGATCAGGGCGCCATCACTGTTGGTGACCCAGACCTTCTGCAACGACTTCGAATAGACGATGCGGCGACCCGTGCCCGAGTTGGCTGGCAAGCTGAAGTCGGGAGTCGGAATGGTGGTCGTGGTGGTGGTCGTCGTCGGACGGGGCGGCGGTGCAAAGATCTGGACCTGCGAGCCTCTGAGTGGCGGGCTGGGATCTGGTGTGTCGCCGTCGATAGTGGGCCCGTCGCCGAGCCGCACCGGTCCATTGATAGAGGGGATCGTCGTTGTGGTCGTTGTGGTCGTTGTGGTCGTTGTGCTGTCCGCAACGGTCGTCGTGGTTGTCGCTGAATCAGGAACCGTGGTGGTCTGCGCGCTCGCGGGGGTAACGAGCGCAAGGACAGACGCGACCGAAGAGAAAGCAACGGCAAGGCCCAACTTCAAACGCATACATTTCGATGGTATCTGTCACGGCATGTGGCATGGAGCTCAATAGTGCGAAACGTTTTGAGTCCGTACCGCTCTGAGCAGGGTTGATGCGCCGACCTTAGTCGGTGGCGGGCGGGGCGAGCACCACTGCACACGACAGCTCGGTGCCTTCGATCACGGTGATCGTAGCGATCGATCCGGCGTCGCAGAGGTCGGCTTCGCCGGCAACAAGCGAGTCGTGTAGGTCGGCCGGTGCGGTCACGGTGAGGGACTCGACCGCTGCCTTCTGGCTTTGCTTCGCCTCGGTCTTCGAGCGACGGACGTGCTGGAGCGTTGCGATGATGACGTCGATGAGTGTGGGATTGCCAGCGAGCGAGCTGGGTGTGGGCCAGGCAGCGGCGTGCACGGACGTGTCGTTCCACCAGCTCCATGCCTCTTCAGTGGCGAACGGCAGCATCGGTGCGAACAGGCGCTGGATCGAGCTGAGTGCTTCACGAAGTGCACGCGACGCCGAGTTGGCAGCGGCATCGCCACGGGATCCGTAGGCGCGGCCCTTGATCAGCTCGACGTAGTTGTCACAGAACCACCAGAAGAACGACTCGGTGCGTTCGAGTGCGCGGGCGTAGTCGAACGCCTCGAAGCCAGCAGTGGCTTCGGCAATCGTGTCGTCGAGTTTGGCGAGCATCGACAGGTCGACAGCTTCGTTTACCGCATCGGCGAGTGGCGTTGACATGTCGGGCTCAGGGAACGTGAGTGCGAACTTGCTGACGTTGAGCAGCTTGTTCGCAAGCTTGCGCCCGACCTTCATCTGGTCTTCACTGAATGTGGTGTCGACGCCTGGACGGCCCGAGGCTGCCCAGTAGCGGACGGCGTCGGTACCGAATTGTTCGAGCATGCCGTCGGGGGTCTGGGCGTTGCCGCTCGACTTGCCCATCTTCTTGCGATCGGGATCGAGGATCCAGCCGCTCAGCGCAGCGTTTTTCCATGGCGCAACACCGTGTTCGTGGTGGCTGCGCGTCATGGTCGAGAAGAGCCAGGTGCGGATGATGTCGTGGCCCTGCGGGCGCATGTCGAACGGGAAGATCTGGTCGAACAGATCGGCGTCGGTACTCCCGGCAGGCTCGTTCCAGCGGCCAGCGATCTGGGGCGTGAGCGACGATGTGGCCCACGTGTCGAAGATGTCGGGATCGCCAGCGAAACCGCCGGGCTGATTGCGCTGGTCGGCGGTGAAGCCAGCCGGGACGTCGATCGACGGGTCGACTGGCAGGTCGGCCTCGTCAGGTGCGAGTGGCGTGTCATAGATGGGCTCACCGGCATCGTCGAGGCGGTACCAGACGGGAATCGGCACGCCGAAAAAGCGCTGCCGGCTCACGAGCCAGTCGCTGTTGAGCCCGTCGACCCAGTTCTCGTAGCGATGACGCATGTGTTCGGGGTGCCAGGTCACGTCGCCGCTGCGGGCAACCAGGGCGGCGCGCAGGTCGGTGTCTTTGCCGCCGTTGCGGATGTACCACTGACGCGAGGTCACGATTTCGAGCGGTCGGTCGCCCTTCTCGTAGAACTTGACCTGATGCAAAATCGAGCGTGGCTCGCCGACGAGGATGTTCTGCTCGATGAGCTGGTCGACCACTGCCTTCTGTGCTTGGTTCGGGTACTTGCCAGCGATGAGTGCGTACGCCTCGGCGTCGACACCGTGTGGCGCATCGGGCAACACGCGGCCATCGCGGCCGATGATGGCGCGCATCTCGAGGCTCAGTTCGCGCCACCACGTGACGTCGGTGGTGTCGCCGAACGTGCAGATCATGGCGATGCCGGTGCCCTTGTCGGGCTGCGCCAGCTCGTGCGCTCGGACTTCGACCTCTTGGCCGTACAGCGGCACGATCACCTTGGTGCCAAAGAACGGCTTGAATCGCTCGTCGTCGGGGTGAGCGACCAGCGACACGCACGCTGCGAGCAGTTCGGGACGGGTGGTGTCGATCTCGATGGTGCCCGATCCGTCGGCCAGCTGGAACGGGATCTTGTGGTAGGCGGCGGGGCGTTCTTTGTCGGTCAACTCGGCCTGCGCAACTGCGGTCCGGAAGTCGATGTCCCAGAGGGTGGGCGCTTCTTGGGTGTAGGCCTCGCCTCGGGCGACGTTGCGCAGGAAGGCGCGCTGGCTGATGCGGCGTGAGCGCTCGTCGATCGTTGCGTATTTGAGCTTCCAGTCGACGCTCAGGCCGAGGCGCCGGAACAGCTGCTCGAAGAGTTCTTCGTCGATTTCGACCAGTTCGTCACAGAGTTCGAGGAAGTTGGGCCGCGAGATCGGGATGGCCTGATGCTTCTTCGGCGGGTCGCCGCGGAACGGTGGTTCGAAGCCGTCCGTATACGGCTGGCTTGGGTCGCAGCGGACGCCGTAGTACGCCTGGACGCGACGTTCGGTGGGGAGGCCGTTGTCGTCCCAGCCCATTGGGTAGAAAACGGACTTGCCCGTCATCCGCTGATAGCGGGCGATGGTGTCGGTGTGGGTGTAGCTGAACACGTGGCCGACGTGCAGCGAGCCGCTGACGGTTGGCGGGGGCGTGTCGATCGAAAAGACGTTGTCCCGGACCGCTGACTGGTCGAACGTGTACGTGCCGTCGGTGTCCCACTGGGCTGCCCAGCGTTCTTCGATGCCGTCGAGTGTCGGCTTGTCAGGGAGGTTCGCCATAAGCGTCCCAGGCTATCGAGGGCCGACGCTGCTCAAGATCAGGTTTCGGCAGGCTCGAAGGGGCTTGGTGTTGCGCTCGGTCAGTGCAGCCTGATCACTGGTAGCTGATGAACGTCGGCCGAGGTGCGTTGTCGACGGTCTGCTGCGCGGTCGGCGTCGGTTGGTCCTCGTCGTAGAAATTCTTCCAGCCCGTGAGCGCGCCAGCCGGCAGGTCGGCGACGACGCGGGCATAGGAACTGCGCTTCAACGAAAGCGACCCGAAGCCGTCCATGTGGATCACGACCTGGACGTTGGGCGTGCCGCGGATGGCCTGCTTGTTGGTGATCATCGAAGGGGTGAACTGATGGACGATCAGCATCTTCGGCGGGAGGCCGCGCTGGCGGACCATCTCGTCGACAATCTGGATGGTCTCGTTGACCTCACTGGCATCGACGGTGCCCACACGGCCGCCGCCCGGCTGGCCGCTCGCGACACGCCACTCTGGGTCGAGTGCAACGCTGACGTGTGGCCGCGCCAGCAGCGGTGCGACTTCTCGAACCTGGTCAGGGAAACGGGCGCGTCCGCTCTGCAGATCGAGGACTACATGCAAGCGGTTGACGGCAGCAGCAGCGACCCATGGCTCGAATTTCGCGGTGGGGAATTCGTTGGAGTAATTGCCGTCGCTTCCCGCAAATGCCGATGCAACCGTTGCGATGATTTCAAAGGTCGGCACGACGGGCTGCCCGAAACCTGCGTACTGATCAGCGATCTGGCGGACGCGTGCGACCGACGCCGCCGGGCCTTGCTCTCCGAGCGCTCCGAGCGTTCGTGATCCGGGGAATCCGTACAGAGCAACGTAGAGCGAACCGGGCGCGAAGGTGCCGGGCATTGGAGGTGTTTCGGAAGGGTGCAGTCGAACGGCGGATTCGAAGTCGCCGCCCGCGACGAGGGCTGCGCTTCGAGCAGCGTTCGCAAAACCTCCACCGACAGCTGCGGCACTCATTGCGCCGGTGAGGCCGATCATGCTGCGACGAGTCCATCGCTTCGGGTGGACGTCGTTCTGAGTGTGGTCAGTTTCGCCGGACACATTGCAATAGTAGGCGCTGTTTGAGAGGGCGGAATTTGTCTTGGTGAAACAGGCCGTGACCGACAGCGGAGGCGCATCGTAGGATTACCTGCGTGCTGCACCTCTATGACACCGTGTCCCGCTCTGTGCGTGAACTGGCTCTGCGTGAGCCGGGCAAGGTCGCCATTTACCTGTGTGGGCCGACCGTCTATGGCCCTGCGCACCTCGGCCACGGGCGTGCGACGCTGAGCTACGACATTCTCCGTCGTTATCTCGAGTGGTCCGGGCTCGATGTGCGGCTCGTGTCGAACATCACCGACATTGAAGACAAAATCGTCCAGCGCGCCGTGCGCGAAGGCCGTCCCTGGAAGGACATCACAACCAAGTGTGAGGCGATGTGGTTCGAGGCAATGGACGGCATCAACGTTAAGCGCCCGACCGACATACCCCGCGCAACCGAATATGTCGACGAGATGGTCGAGATGATCGGTGAGCTGATCGCTGCCGACAAGGCATACACGACCGACGACGGCATCTACATGGATGTCGAGTCGGTTGACGACTATGGGCTCCTCGCGCTGCAGACGCTCGACGACATGCGGACCGGTGGTGGCGATCGTGAAGTGGTCGGCGCAGCGCAGAAGCGGCATCCGTCCGACTTTGCGCTGTGGAAGTTCAAGGCCGATGCGCCGACCGAGAGCGATCCGGCGTGGCCGTCACCTTGGGGCGCCGGCCGACCGGGTTGGCACAGCGAATGCGTCGTCATGAGCCTCGACCTGCTCGGTGAGGGCTTCGACCTGCACTGCGGTGGCCAGGACCTGCGTTTTCCGCATCACGAGAACGAGCGGGCGCAGGCCGTGGCGCTCGGCAAAACCTTTGCCAACCATTGGATGCATCACGCGTTCGTCGTCGATGCTGAGGGCGAGAAGATGTCGAAGTCGATCGGCAACGTGTCGAACCTGCTCGATCTGATCGAGCACTACGACCCGCGCGCTTACCGACTCGTGCTGCTTCAATCCCACTACCGGAGCCCGGTCAAGCTCGGCCAGGCAATGATCGATGCTGCAGTCCGGGCACTCGCCGGCTTGGACGGGTTCGCAGCCCGGACCGCCGAAATGTCAGGCGAGAGCGACGTCGCGGCGATCGACGCGTTCCGTGCTGCGATGGACGACGACCTCGACACGCCGAAGGCCATGGCGCTCGTGTTCGACACCGTGCGCAAGGTCAATGTCGGTATCGACGCTGGCGAGGATGTATCGGCCCTCGTCGCTGCTGTCAATGAGATCTGCGGTGCAATCGGCCTCGAACTGTCGGCTGGTTCAGACGTTCCAGATGACATTGCTGCTCAGGCTGCTGCCCTCGATCAGGCTCGCGCCGACAAGGATTTCGCCGCTGCCGATGCGATCCGCGATGCGCTGCAATCTGGCGGCTGGATCGTCGAGACCACGAAGGATGGGACATCCGTCCGTCGCTGAATGCGGCCCGACGTTGTCGGGTGGCACAGTGACGATGCGGTGAGATCGTATGACGATGTTCGAATGCGTTTGCAGGAACCTGCTGCCGTGACACGTGACTCGACCGCCGCCGTCCCGTCGATGGGCTACCAGCCCTCGCTGGACGGGCTGCGGGCAATCTCTGTGATCGCTGTCCTCTTTTATCACGCCGGATTCTCGTGGATGCACGGTGGATTCTTCGGCGTCGAGGTCTTCTTCGTGGTGTCCGGATTTCTGATTACCTCGTTGTTGCTCGACGAACGCGAACGAGATGGCCGGATCGACTTCAAGCAGTTCTGGATCCGGCGCATCCGCCGATTGTTCCCCGCGCTGTATGCGGTGCTGTTGGCCGTCTCGCTGTGGGCAGCATTTGCCGGCACCGATGAGCAAGTGAGCCAAGTCCGTCGCGACGTGCCGTGGGCCATTTTCTATGGCAGCAACTGGGGGCAGATCTTCGGTGGTGTCCCGTACTTCGCAGGTGAGCCGCCGTTACTTCGGCATCTCTGGAGCCTTGCGGTCGAGGAGCAGTGGTATCTGATCTGGCCTTTGTTGTTCATGGGTGTCACGGGCTTATTCACGTCCCGACGGTCGGCCGGCCTGCTCGTCATTGCGGTCGGTGCAATGTCGATGCTCTTCACGTTCTGGATTCACTCCGGCACGCCGACGCCGCTGGGTGGCCCCGGCCCCTTCAACGGTCTCGATCGGACCAACTTCCTCTACCTCTCCACGATCACTCGCTCGGGAGGACTCCTCGTCGGTGCTGGCGCGGCATTCTTGTGGCGGCCGTGGCGGCCGTGGCGGTCTCCAGGGTCTCCAGGCGCGCCGGCGGGACGGCTCCTCGATCCGATCGGTGCCGCCGCGGTCGCTGCGCTCGGGTGCATTTTCACCGTTGCGGTCCTCACCGAGGGGTACGTGTATCAGTGGGTGCTCCCGATGGTGTCGGTGCTGTCGCTCGTCGCGGTACTCGTCGCGGTCCATCCAGCGGCGACGGGATTTCGGCAGATCATGTCGACGCGCGCACTTGTCGAGATCGGCAAACGAAGCTACGGGTTATACCTGTGGAGTTGGCCGATCTCCGTCGTGATGGACGCCACCACCGGCTCGGTCGGTCGATTCGTGCTGGCGATGGCGGTCACTACGGTGATCGCCGAAGCGTCGTACCGGCTCATCGAAACACCGATCCGTCACGGGATCATTGGCCGCTGGTGGAACGATCGGGCTCCGATCACGATGGCACCGGTTGCGGGCGGCGCCGTCCTGATCGTGGCGCTGATCGCGTTCTACGTGAACGTCGAGCAGTTCAACCGGTTCGAGGGCGGCGAGGCAGTCGCGTTCGATCTCGATGCTGTCGAACCCCCATCGGCTGCCGACGCCACGGCGCCAACCGTTGCCACGACAGCAACGATTGCATCGACATCGACCACGTCCGTGCCGTTCTCTGGGTTGACGCGGCTGGCGATCGTCGGTGACTCGCAGGCCAACGCGCTGGCGATCAATGATCCCGACGGGATCGAAGCGATCTTCTCGCCGATCGTCAATGGCAGCGTCGATGGGTGTGGCGTCCAGGACGAGGGCAAAATGCTGTCGTCGGTATCGGTCAACAAACAGTTCGCTGATTGCGATGGCTGGCAAGAGAAGTGGGCCCGGGCCGCAGGTCAGGCCGACGTCGCACTCGTGGTGATCGGCGCATGGGAGGTGTTCGACCTCGAAATCGACGGAACGTTGTATGAGTTGAAGACCGAACGGGCGGACCAACTGTTCGCTCGCAACTTGATGTCGGGTATCGACGCAATGCTCGAAACCGGCGCAAAGGTCGGTCTGCTGGAGGTGGCGTGTATGCGACCAGTGGATGCCGAGGGATCAGGTGTGAGGCCGTTGCCCGAACGTGGCGACGACGCCCGCGTGGCCCACCTCAACAACGTCATCCGCTTCGTGTCGGCGCAGTACGGGCCGCAGGTGCGAGTGATCGACGGGCCCGATGAATGGTGCAACGACGAAGCGATCGCCACGAACCTCGGCTACCGCTGGGACGGTGTGCATGTGTACGGCCCAGGGGCCAAACTGATCTACGAGAAGGTCGCGAGCGAGCTGCTTGCACTCGCTGCCGCCGAGTGATGCGGCGCGGGTGACGGAACTGTGACACTTGGCCTGGAGGAGTTGGCTACTCTGTTGCTCGCTGCCGTGTTGCGGCGTTCGTTCGAACGCCCGCGGTGGCCCAAACGAAGGGGAGAATTCCGTGAACAAAAAACTGTGGTCTGCGCCCATCATCGCGCTGGCACTCGTGGCCGGGGCGTGCGGCAGTGATGACGCCACCGACTCTGGTGGCTCAACCGACGCGTCTGCAGACAGCACGGCATCGGAGCCTGCTGAACCGGATGGTGACAAGCCGACGATCAAGATTGTGGTCAACCCGTGGACCGCTTCGGCACTCAACGCGGAGATCGCGAGCCAGCTGATCGAAAGCGAACTCGGCTATCCGACAGAGATCATCAACCTCGATGAGAACGAGGCAATGTTCACCGGGCTCAGCGATGGCACGATCGACGTCGCGCTGGAGATCTGGCCGTCTGGCATCACCGACACCGAGCAGGCGTTCTTCGACGATGGTTCGGTTGAGAAGTTGGGCGAGCTGGGTGCCGTTGGCCGTATCGGCTGGTACGTGCCGTCGTATGTCATCGACGAACATCCCGAACTCGCCACGTGGGAGGGGTACACGACTTCGGAAGCTGCAGCGTTGTTTGCCACAGCCGAGACGGGTGATCGGGGCCGATTCCTCGGCACCGATCCGTCGTACTCAGAGTTCGATGGTCAAATCATCGAGAACCTCAGCCTGCCGTTCGATGTCGTGTTCTCCGGTTCCGAGCCGGCCACCGTCGCCGAGTTGGATG